>JASLLM010000003.1 GCA_030747035.1 Alphaproteobacteria bacterium
GAATTATGCCCTTGGCACCATTTTTGTCTTTCTTTACGGACTGTTGAGCCTGGCCCCCCTGGTCATGCTGCCGCCCTTCCTGCAGGGTTTACAAGGCTATCCCATCACCACCGTCGGCGTTCTGATGGCGCCCCGGGGCATGGGCATGATGTTCGCAATGGTGATTTTTGGCCGGCTTGGCGACCGGGTCGATCCCAAAATCTGGCTGATAGCCGGATTTATCGGCCTGGGGTTGTCATCCCTGGCCATGTCGGACTGGAATTTGCAGGTCAGCGCCTGGCAGGTGTCCTGGACCGGCTGGATCCAGGGCATGGGTGCCGGATTTGTGATCGCGCCCCTGGGTTTGATCACCTTCGCCACCCTGGACGTACGCCACCGCACGGAAGCTTCCTCGGTCTGGAACCTGATCCGCAGCCTGGGCAGCAGCATGGGCGTCGCCATCGCGCTGGCGATCCTGGTTCGGATGAGCGGCACTTCACATGCGGGTCTGAACGAATTCTTCAATCCCTACAACAAGATACTCTGGTCGGTGGGCGGTCCCTGGTTGCCCTTGCCAGGGGCCGAGGGTCTGCCCCAGGTGCAGGCCGAAATCACCCGCCAGGCCGTCATGATCGGCTATGTTGATGTGTTTTATCTCTCGGCCATGACATCCGTGGTGGTCATTCCGCTGGTTCTGCTGATCAGAAAACCCCCAGTACCGGCCAACTAAGAATGATTCGCAAGGTAAATATTAACGAATTCAGCGCACCATGATGCTGGATTTCAGTGCATGGATGGATGTCGCGGACATTGCATTGATGATGGGACACGGCGGATGAGCATGGCGGGCCAGACGACAGAAACGGAGACCGCGCAGCGGTCCGATACCCAGGACCGGCTGAAGGCCTTGGTTGCGGACACCAATGTCAACGACGACACCTTTCTGGCCACCGATTATCTCAATCATTTCAACGAGATCGTGATGCTGTTGGAAATGGTCCCCGATATGCCCGACATCCTGGAAGAAGCCAAGGAATGGCAACCCAAAAGCTATGCCCAGCATTTTCAAGACAGCGCCCTCTCAGACAGCGCAATCACCATTGAGGCCTATGAGAACGCGCCGGCGGAGTTCCGCGAGCCATTCGACGAAACAATTGCGCGCATGAACGCCGTGGTGTTTAAGGGCATTGCGAACATCGAAGCGGCCCTGGACAGCCGCCGGCCGGAAGAACTGGCCGCGGTCGCGGCAACCACCTGCCGTCTGCTGCAGCGCCTGGTCGATGTCGCATCCGCCATCATCCACGGCAACACGCCGAAGCTGGAACAGGACGAAATCGACGACCTGCTGAACGGCTGATTTCCGCCCTGTCCGTTAGGAAACGTCCTCCACCTCCATCGCCGGGGCGAAAAGATCGTCGCCATGCAGCCAACGCTGAGCCGCATTGTCGGTCTCGAGGGCAATGTTCAAGCCGGCATTAAACTCCAGATTCTCAACATCATGGCCGCTTTCCGCCAGACCGGCGATCAAGCCATAGCCGACGCCGTCCGCCGCCATGCCCTGCAGCCGCACCTGGGGCACCGGTTCGGACATGCGGGATGCATAGGCCCGCTCGCAAGCCGGCAGATCGACCGAGGCCACGGCCCGGCAGCTCAGGGGCCGCACCTTGTGGATGGCACAGCTTCGATCCACCAGCATGGCACAGGGCAGCCGCATGGTCTCGCGCCGTGCTTCATTCTTGCCCCGGGTCAGATAGTCCATATTGGCGACCCGACGTTTGCTGACCTCCAGTTCCGCCGGCGTCTGGGTCTGACGCAGATGGTCGGCAACCAGAAGGATTTCCGGCGGACTGGCAGTCAGGCGGATATGACAGCAAAAGGGGCAGCCGGCACCGCAGGCGACGGGCTTTTCCGGCGGCACAAGTTTGTTAACCCGGTCAATGGCACGGTCGGCCCGCGCCAGGGCCGCCCTGGTCATCGCCAGCAGCCGCTTGACCGACGGGTGCCCTGTAAAAACCTTGCCGGTTGCCTGGCGCTGCGCCTCGGCCACCCGGCCGATCAGGGCCGCCGCCCGCTCGCCCGCCGTGGCCTTGGCCGCCATTACCGGCCGCTAGCCCGCCGGCGTCGACAGCGCCATGGCGATCTCGTCCCATTCCGCCTCCAGCGAGGAAGTGCATTCCGCCCTCTCGGCGCGGCGATACCAATAGGCGGCATTGGACAAATCGCCTTCTACCCGGTGCAAATGGGCATGCACCCAGGCGCCGACGGCATCGTCCTGTTCCTGGGCCAGCTTGTGGGCCCGGTCCCACTCCCCCTTCGACACCCGCCATAGCGCCTCCATTGCCTTGTCCAGGCCCCGAGGCGGGGTTTCCTCCGATAGCGATGCCTTGAATGCGGCAAAATCCATTATCCCGCCTCCGAAGTCGCTCGCGGCGCATTGGCCCGGTCGATGATGGCATGCAGCAGAACATTGCAGCCGGCGGCGCAATGTTCCTGGGTGGCGCTTTCCACTTCGTTATGGCTGATGCCGTCCTTGCAAGGCACAAAGATCATGCCGGTCGGCGCCAGAGTGGATATATGGCAGGCATCGTGGCCGGCGCCGGAAACGATTTTCATGGCCTCCAGGCCGGCGGCCTCGGCCCCCGCTCGCACCGCCGCGACGCAATCGGCATCGAACACGATCGGCGGCTGGTACCAGATTTCCCGGCAGTCCAGCTCCAGGCCGCGGGCCGAGGCGGCGGCATCGCAGGCGCTTTCAAGGGCTGCCTTCATGGCGGACAGGCGTTCATCGTCGGGATGGCGGAAATCGACGCTGAAGGCGACCCGGCCCGGAATGGTATTGCGGGAGTTGGGGCTGACATCGAATTGTCCGACGGTGGCGCAGGCACCCGGTTGAAACTCCAGGCCAATGCGGTTGACGGCGGCCACGATCTCGGCCGCGCCGACCAACGCGTCACGCCGGGTCTTCATCGGCGTCGGGCCGGCATGGGCTTCCTGCCCCACCAGGGTAACGTCGAACCAGCGCTGTCCCTGCGCCCCCTGGACAATGCCGATGGTCTTGTCCTCGTCTTCCAGGATCGGGCCCTGTTCGATATGCACCTCGAAGAAGGCAGCCACATCGCCGACCTCCGCCGCCTCCGGCCCCAGATAGCCGATTGCCTCCAACTCGTCGCGGAAGGTCTTGCCCTCGGCATCGGCCAGGGCATAGATCTCATCAAGATCGAATTTGCCAATCGCCACGCCGGATCCCATCATGGCGGGGGCAAAGCGGCAGCCCTCTTCGTTGGTCCAGACGGTGACTTCCACGGGCCGTTCGGTTTCGTAGTTCATATCGTTCAAGGTGCGGATTACTTCCAGACCCGACAGGACGCCAAAGACGCCGTCATATTTGCCGCCCGTGGGCTGGGTATCGAGGTGGCTGCCCGTCATCACCGGGGCCAGGCTGTCGTCCTTGCCCGGGCGCCGGGCATAGATGTTGCCCACGGCATCAACCCTGACGGTGCAGCCCGCCGCCTCGCACCAGCACACGAAAAGATCCCGGCCCTGGCCGTCCAGTTCCGTCAAGGCCTGGCGGTTGACGCCGCCCTTCGCGGTGGCGCCAATCTGCGCCATCTCCATCAGGGATGCCCACAAACGGTCGCCGTCGATTGCCAGATTTTGCATCATCCTGCCCCTGCCCCATGCCACGAATATATTTGCCAACGGTAACCGAGCCCGAGGATGGGGGAAAGAGGCATTCGCCTATCGCGCCGTTCCATGGGACATGAAATACTCAGCCCTGAAACAGGGGAGTACGCCCATGCCATTCCAAACCATCACCGTCGACGACCAGGACAGCCATGTCGCCATCACCTTGAACCGCCCGGAGGCCCTGAACTCCATCTCGCCGGATATGACCGACGATCTGAACGCCGCGCTGGACGGTATTGAAGACCGCCGTCTGCTTTGCGCCTTGATCATCAGTGGCAGCGGCCGGGCATTCTGCGCCGGGGCCGATCTGAAGGCGGCGCAGTCGCGAATGACGGGCGAGGACGCGGCCAGCGTGAACAGCCAATTCCTGGATGATTTGCGGCGCCTTCTGTTGCGCATAGAGAATTTTCCCGTCCCGGTGATCGCGGCGGTCAATGGCCTGGCCCTGGCCGGTGGCTTGGAACTGGTCATGGCCTGCGATCTGGTCATCGCCGTGGAAAGCGCCAAACTGGGCGACGCCCATGCCAACTACGGCCTGGTGCCGGGGGGCGGAAACTCGGTCCGCCTGCCGCGCAAGATCGGCCCGACCCGGGCCAAGCAATTGATCTATACAGGCGAATTTCTGCCCGCCCGGCAGATGCTGGAATGGGGTATGATCAACCAGGTGGTGCCCGACGATGGCCTTTCGCAAGGCGTTGCCGACATGGTCGCGAAGCTGGCGAACAAAAGCCCGATCGGCCTGCGCCGGATGAAACGCATGGTCGATGACGGCCAGGAACAATCCCTTGAAGCCGCCCTGCGCTACGAGCTGGCCCTCAATGCCCAGCACGCGGCCTCGGAAGACCGTATCGAGGGCCTGGCCGCCTTCAACGAAAAAAGACAGCCGAAATTCAAGGGTATCTAGAACGCTTTTCCGTGACTGAGCGGTGCGCTAAGCTGACCCTCAGGGGGAAAAGCACATGATACACGCCAGGGCATTCCGCGACGTCACGCCATCCCGCTTTGTCGGCAAGCTATTCAACGGCCATACCTACGCGCGGACAAACTATCTGGGCTCCGATACCTCGCACCGCGATACACCTCAGGCACTATTGGTGGAGCAATCGGCCAATTCGGTGATACCGCCGCATTTTCACGGTATCGATCAATTCCAGGTCATCGTTCATGGCGGCGGCAGCCTGGGCAAACACGCGGTCAAGCCGGTCTGTGTTCATTATGCCAACGCCTACTCCGGCTATGGCCCCCTGAACGCCGAGGAGGAGGGCATTTTCTATTTCACCCTGCGGGCGCAGTCCGAACCGGGCGCCTTCTTCTTCCCCGAGGGCCGCAAATTTCAAAAAGCCAATGAGCGGCGCAATCTTACGGCGGAGGTGGACACCGCCCCGGACGACGCTACCCTGGCCGCATGCCGGGGCGTCGAGCAGACCGTCATCTTTGCCCAGGAGGACGGCGGCCTTTCGGCCCGCGCCGTGCGCATGGGCCCCGGTCAGAGCTATACCGGCCCCGACCCCGCCCTTGGCGGTGGGCAGTATTATGTGGTGCTGCGCGGCAACCTAATCCTCGAAGGCGAGAGATATGAAAAATGGTCCTGCATATTTGTCGAGCCGCCGGAACAGCCCCTGACGGTCGATTCAGACGCGTCGGGGTTGGAGGTCCTGGTGCTGCAATACCCGTTTTGGGAAACCGGGACCGAATTGGCGGGCGATGCACCATTGTATGCAGAAGAAAAAGTAGATTAAGCAATAGTAATTACTAAATATACGAACAATTCAGGTTCTAAGTGAGATTCCCAGGCGAATTCGCGTGGTTTAGCGGATGCAAGCCCAGGGGCCCGGCGCTATTCTATATCTCACTATGGCCAATCGATTGCGCATGATCCGGGAAAAACGAGGGCTGTCCGTGGACCAGCTGGCCCAGCGGGTAGGAGCCTCCCGTTCCAAGATCTACAAGTTGGAGAATGGCAGCCAGCGCCTGACCGACCTTTGGATCACCCGTCTGGCGGCCGCACTTGACGCGGCGCCGGCGGATTTTCTTTCGGCGGGCGGGCCTTCGATCCCCGTAAGCCATTATATTTCCGCCGCTTTTTCCGACCTCGCCTCTTTTGATATGCCACAGCCCATCGAGCAGCTGTCACCTCCCCGCAGATTGAGCCGTCCCGAGGATTGTCTTGCCTGCGAGGTACACGACGATAGCTGTGACGGTATCTATCCGAAGGGCAGCCTCGTCATTCTGCGGCGCACATCCGGTTTGACGAAACCGCTGAAACCGGGAGACAGGATCGTGGTGCGCCACTACATCGACAATATGGACGATGGCCGGGTCATGGAAATCCTCCTGGGTCATCTGGGCCGGAACAACGCGGGCGATCTTGTCCTTCTGACGCGCTCCAACAACCGGCAACTGCCCGCCACCATTACCATCCGCCGCGCGGGCCCTCCCGACGCCAGTCTGGCGGAAGCACAGGGCAAATTCGTGCCGGCGGATGATGCCGCCCTGGCCGGCTATCGCCCGGAAGGTGATGATCAGGCAGAGATTCTTGGCGTCGTCGCCATGGTCATTCAGCCTGAAATAGCCGCATAAGAGAATTTATGATTGCTCACTGACATTAAAGTAGTTGAACTTTCATATTGATAAACCGTATATTGTCTCCATTATGGAGACAGATTTTTCACGCGGCGAAGGTGGGCGACCGCCTGAAAATGACCAAATCGACAAATATGTCGGCGCCAGACTGCGTCTACGGCGCAAGTTACTCGGCTTTAGTCAGACAAAACTGGCCGATGCGGTCGGACTCACATTCCAGCAAATTCAAAAGTACGAGCGTGGGAAAAGTCGGATCGCCGCCTCCCGCCTTTGGACGCTGGCACATGCCATGCGGGTTCCCGTCTCGTATTTCTTTGACGGTTTGGATGAACCCGCCCCGATCATCGACGAACCCTTGGGCGCATCGGAACTGCGCCTCTGTCACGCAATGCGTCGCCTGCCGCAACAGCAGCGGAGAAGACTTCACGACATGGTCATGGCATTCGCCGAACCGTCCGGTCCCGACGAAGGCCCCCAGTCCGGTTAGGCGTAGCCGCCAGCCCGGCGCCTTAGCCCACGATGACATGTTCCTCGGTTATTATTGAGCCGATGTGCCCCGGCTCCAGAAAGTTTATTTCGTCCGCCTTGGTGCGCGCATAGGCGTCCGAGTTGGCGGATAGCCGCATGTCCCCCACTGAATCGAACCAGGCCATGGGCAGGCCATCCAGGACGGGGGGTTCCGCCTTGCCATAGGCGCCCAGGCGAACCGGACATTGGATATAGCGGCGTAGGGTTTCGATGCCGGCGGCGATGGGGCCGTGGTGCTCGCGCCAGTATTTCTGTCCCTCCGCCGGGTCCATGCCGGCCTTGAACTTCAGCAACGAGATGCTCTTAACGCCATTCGCGGGGATCGGGCCGACCTTGATCACCACCTCGGTCGTCAGCAATTCCACCAGGCGGTCACCATCGATAAAATTCGGCTCGTCCCGCTTGGCGGCGGCGAACTCCGCCGTCTGACTCATGGCGCGCAGGGCCTCCTTGTCGTCAACCCAGATCTCGGCGATGCCGTCGCAGATCAGCTCGCCATGGCGATATCCCGCCAGCTTGGGATGGCATTGCACATAGCGCCTGATGCCCGGCAGGCGCGCCACGATCGGACCGTGTGTGCCAAGCCAATAGGACTGAAAATCCTCGACCCCCATGCCGGGTTTGCGGTAGGCCACCTCGCAGATTTTTATCATTGCCGCCTCACATTCCTGCCCAAAGCAGATCCATTCTAGGTCACAATATAGCAGGTGGCGTAACCGAATTTTGACTTGCGGCCCGCTTGCCCGCCGCTAGTGTGAAGAACAACAATGACCATAGGGGGATAAATAGATGACCGAAAGCAGGACCGGCGGCTGCCTGTGCGGCGCCGTGCGCTACGAATTGACGGCGGAACCGATCACGACCATGGTCTGCAATTGTACCATCTGTCAGAAAAGCAGCGGCAGCGCCCTCTCCACCATTGCCCTGGTGTCCCGCGAGGCCTTGGAAGTGACCGGCGAGTTAAAGGGCTATGAATATGCCGGCGACAGCGGCAACAAACTGGAAATCAACTTCTGCCCCAATTGCGGTGCCCCGGTACTGTTGAACATCCGCCGCATGCCCGACATCGTCTCCATCAAGGTCGGAAGTTTCGACGATACCTCGTGGTTCAAGCCAAAACTCAACATCTGGACCGACAGCGCCCAAGCCTGGCTGCCCGAGATCGCCGACTGTCAGGCTTTTGCCAAGAATTCCCGCTGACCGGCGGCTTGGCAATCACGAGCGCCAACATCGAAAGGGGAACCGATCATGTACCGTTATCTCAAGCTATGCCTTGCTGTTCTGTTTTTCACCGCCGGCGGCGTCGCGGCATCGGCCCAGGATGCCCCGAAGCGGAGCATCACGAAGATCAGCGGCGATCTCTACCGCTTTCAGAATAATTTTCACTATTCGGTCTTCCTGGTCACCGCCGACGGCGTGATGGTCACCGATCCCATCAACGCCGGCGCCGCCCGCTGGCTGAAGGCGGAAATCGCCAAGCGTTTCGCCAAGCCGATCCGCTATGTCATCTACAGCCACGACCACCGGGACCATATCGCCGGCGGCGAGGTTTTCGCCGAAGACGGTGCGCTGGTGGTGGCGCATGAACGGGCCAAGGCGGTAATCATCGGCGAAAAACGCCCCACGGCGGTGCCGCAAATAACCTTCCGGCGGAAGCTGACCCTTGAGCTGGGCGGCCAGGTGGTGGAACTGGTGCATGTGGGCCGGAATCATTCCAACAACATGATCGTCATGCGCTTTCCCAAAGAAAGAGTCCTGTTCGCCGTGGACTTCATCCCCGTCAAGACCGTGCCTTACCGCAATCTGTCCGACAGCTATCTGCCGGAATGGATCCGCTCCCTGCGCCGGGTCGAGTTCATGGATTTCGATATCCTCGCCCCTGGTCACGGCGCCATGGGCACGAAAGCGGACGTTGCCGCCATGCGCGGCTACCTGACCGACCTCTACAAACAGGTTTTGGCCCAGGCCCGCATGGGCAAGAGCCTGGCGGAAACGAAGGCTGCCGTCGATCTATCGCAATACAAAGATTGGGGGCAGTTCCAAGCCTGGTCGCCGCTGAATATCGAAGGTGCCTACAGGCAGGTGCAAATGCACCGGCGTGGGAATTGATGGGAAAGCGCCGACGCGCCGGTTCGAACTATTGTGGTTTTTCCACCACGATAATGGGTTCGTTCTTGTAGCGTCCCTCGCATTCGGAGATGGAATTTTTCACCAGGGCCGGTTTCATGCCCATGTCGTAATCCAGCCAGCGGTCTTTTAGCTGCTCCGGCACGTTTGCCTCGTCCAGGGCTTCCTCGAGCAGGATGTGCCGGGTGAAAAAGACCTCCTCGGTGATATACATGTGGATATGGGCGGTTTGCGGTGGCCTGCCGCCATATATTTTTGGCCCGCCGAACATGCCGGCCATGAATTCCGTTTGCTGGGATTCCAGATGATCGCGGGGCACGCCCTTGAAGAAATCCTTAAGCCAGGGATGGCTCAGCAATTTGTCGTAAAAGATCGAATGAACTTTTACGATGCCCGGCATGCCGCCAAGTTGCTCGAATAATGTTTCCGTCATGTCCGTGTACCCCCAATGCGAATGCACTAACCCCACTAATGTAGGTTGCATTAATCACCGTCGGTTTATCATCGGATTTTGAACAAAGTGTTAAAGCCGTGGCGCCGTCTAGAATTCCACCTCGTCGCAGCGGCATACCCGGGCCGGACCGCCGGGGGCAATAAAATCTGCCCAGATGGCGTTGTGATGTTCGATGATCGCCCGCGCGTTCAAATGCGGCCGGTCCGCCGTCGTGTGACCGTCGCTGGGGGCAATCGTATCGTATTCCCGGGCCAGGGCGCTGCGGACCGTGGTGTCGACGCAATAATCCGTGGCGCAGCCGGTCACGATCAACCTGTCAACCTCATGCGCCCGGAGAACATTCTCCAACGTCGTATCAAGAAAGGCATCGCATGCCGTCTTGGCGACAATCTCGTCAGCCGGCAGGACGCTTAGATCAGGCAGGATATGCCAGCCCGGCAGGCTGGGATGATGCGGGTCGCCGGCCGGGCCGTCATGGCGAATGAAAATCACCAGGCCGGCGTTTTGCCGTACCCGTTCGGCCAGGCTATTCAGCCGCGCCACCAGGCCATCGGCATCATGGCGCGGCGTTTCATCGGTGAAGGAGCCCACCTGCATATCGATGACGATCAGGGCGCTGGCCGCCATTTACTAGCTACCCTCCGGCCAAAGATGGGCCCAGGGATGGGCCCGTTCCAGCGTCGCCGCCAGGTGGATGATGCCAGCGTCCGCCATCATGGGTCCGACGATCTGCAGCCCCGCCGGCAAGCCGTCCGCCATGATGCCGCAGGGCACGGTCATGGCCGGATGCCCGGTCATGTTGAAGGGATGGGTGTAGGGATACCAGGTTTGCCGGATGCCGCCGGCAACCTGATTGCCGATGGTGATGGGCTGATAGAAATCATGGTCGGCATCGATGGCGGTGCGACTGAGGGTCGGCATCAGCAGGAAATCCACCCGCTCGAACCAGGACTGGATGCGCCGGAACAGCTGCGTGCGAAAGGTGATCGCCCGTTGCAGCTCGACCGCCGAATAGCTCCGCCCCTCCTCTATCCCGCGCAGCAGCGTCGGCGTCATGCGGTCGCCGAACTCGGCCAGCTTGTCCTCGAACCGGGCCACCCACAGCGACTGCGTAATGACCAGCCAATAGGGTTCGGTATTTTCGAAGGGTTCATCGAACGGGATGATCTCGGCCCCCAACGCCGCCAGCGCGTCCCGCCGCAGTGCGCAGGCCTCCAGAACTTCCGGGTCGATCAGATCGTTGCCCATGTGGCTGATCCAGCCGATCCTGACCCCCGACAGATCGCCCTCCGCTCGGGCGGCGGCGACATAGTTGTCAATGGGCAGGCCATGAGAGTGCGGATCGTTGGGATGCGGCCCCGCCATCACGGCAAGCATCATGGCGGTATCCAGCACCGTGCGCGCCATGGGGCCCTGGTTGGAGAAATTGCCGAAGCCGTCAGGCGCGGTATCGTGGGGCACCAGGCCCATGGTGCCCTTCATGCCCACCACGCCGCAGCAGGCCGCTGGAATGCGGATTGATCCGCCCGCATCGGTGCCGATCGACAGCGGCGCCATGCCGGAAGCCAGCGCCGCCGCCGAGCCGCCGGAGGAACCGCCGCTGGTGCGGGTCAAGTTCCAAGGGTTCAGGGTACGGCCGAACAGGGGCGATTCATTCATCGGTTTGTGCCCGAACTCAGGCGTGGAAACCTTGCCCACCATGACCGCGCCGGCCTCCTTCATCCGCGCCACGACGATGGAATCCCGTTCCGGTATATTGTTTTCCAGAATGGCCGAGGCATAGGTGGTGCGGACGCCGGCGGTGTCCACCAAGTCCTTCACCGTATAGGGCACGCCCAACAGGGGCGGAAGGTCATCAGCGCCGGAGGCCAGCAACGTCTCCGCCGCCGCCGCTTCCTGGCGCGCCCGTTCCTCACTGATGGTGATGAAGGCATTCAGAGGCGGATTAGTTTTTTCGATATGGGCCAGGGTGGCGTCCAGAACCTCGCTCGGCGTCAACCGTCCGGCCCGGATTTCGCCGGCCAGGGCCAGGGCGGAAAGCCGGACGATGTCCTTCATGACTAGCCGCCGCGAGCCTTTTTAAAAAGCGGCCGGCCCAGGCAGCGGTCCAGCCAGGCAGTCAAATTCGGCCAGGCGGAAAGATCCAACCGGGCGAACTTGGCCCAGCCGGCCACCGCGGCGGTATTCAGATCCGCCACGGTAAAGCGGTCACCGACAAGATACTCCCGATCCGCCAGGGCGCCGTCCAGCACCGCCAGGGGCTTGGCCAGTTTTTCGGCCGCGGCCGCAACCGCCGCTTCGTCGCGTTCGTCCTCTGGCAGCAACAGCCGATGCTTCAGGGCATCCAACGCCGCCGTTTCCACCTCCGTGGCGGCCCAGAAACTCCATTGCATGGCCAGGCCCAATTCGGCCGCGTCTTTCGGTGCCAGTTCGCCGCCATGCTTGTTGGCCAGGTAAAGGTTGATGGCCAGGGACTCGAACAGGCACAAATCCCCGTCCTGAATGGCGGGCAATGTGCCATTGGGATTGATGGCGAGAAATTCCGGGGTCTGGGTGCCGCCGGTGCTGTAGTGAAAATTGTTGTGTTCAAAGTCCAGACCCAGTTCCAGGGCCATCCAGATGACCCGGCTGGTCCGGGTGTTGAAGGCGCCGTGGATTGTCAGATCACTCATCTATCTACTCCGCCACTTTACGAAAATCAGGCTTGCGTTTCTCCAGGAAGGCGTTCACCGCCTCCTTGTGCTCGGGCGTGTCATAGGCGATTTCCAGCGCCTTGGTTTCCCGCTGCAACACCTTGTCCAGGTCATCCTCGCTGCCGTTCTGGGTCAGCAGTTCCTTGACCATGCGCAGCTGCCGGCTGGGGTTCTGGGCCATCATATCCGCCAGCGCGATGGCCTCGTCCAACAGATTGTCGTGGGTCACCAGGCGGTCCGCCAGCCCCAGGCGCACGGCCTCCTCACCGTCCATGGTGCGCCCGGTCAGAGCCGCTTCCGAGGCGTTGCCCCAACCCATGCGCTGAACCAGAAAATGCGACGAGGCCAATTCCGTCACCACCCCCATCTTGACGAAGGCGCAGGCGAACCTGGCCTTGTCCGAGGCCATGATGTAGTCGCAGGGTAATATCTGCGTCAGACCGACGCCAATGCAGGCGCCATTGATGGCGGCGATCATCGGCTTGGCGGCGCGCACCGCCTTGACCCAGTTGGCGGCGGTGGAAGGCCGGCGCGGCCCATCATCGTCCAATTGCTTCTTGAACATCGCGCCAATGTCCGCGCCGGCGCAAAAGCCGCGGCCGGCGCCCGTGACCACCATGGCGCCCATGGCGGGATCATTGTTCACACTGTCCATGGCATCGAGAAATTCGTCACGCATGTCATGGGTCCAGGCGTTCAGTTTCTCTGGCCGGTTCAGGGTGATCAGGCCAACCGCGCCGTCTGTTCCGGTTTTTTCGAACAGGATATTTTCATAGTCCACGATCATTTCCTCCAACCAACTGAAATACATGGCTACCAATAAAGCGAAACCACCGCCTTGTCAGCGGTGGTTTGCACTCTACTTGGTGCGCCCATGGGAATACATGGGAGCAATGTTGCCTTAGGCAGCGGCGTCCTTGCCCAACGCGTCGTTCACCCGGGGGATCACTTCCTCGGCGAACAGGCGCATGGAGCGCATGGTGTCTTCATGGTTCATGCCGCCGAATTTCATTTCCGCCATCCAGTGGTTGGTGTTGGCTTCCTCGGCGTAAGTAATGATGCGCTCCGCCACATGCTCCGGCGTGCCAAAGGCGCTGCCCCAGTCCGCCAGTTGATCGTACGTGACCTTGGCATGCTTCTCGCGCACCGTGTCATAGATCTCGTAACCCTTGTGGATCTTCTTGCCGGGCGCGCCGGGCAGCACCGACTGCAGCAGTTCGTGGTACCACATGGCATGCTTTTCGGCGATATTTTTGGCTTCGCCATCGCTCTCGGCGACGAAGGTCTGCATCAGCAAGGGCTGATCGATGGCCATGGGATCTCGGCCCGCCGCTTTCATATACTTGCTGTATTCGGCGAATTGCGACTTCACCAGATCCATGGAGGTAAAGCGCGGTCCCCGCAGAATGGAAAGGCCGTGCTCCGCCGCCAGCTTGTAGGACGGTGGCGAGACGGCGGCCATATAGATCGGCGGATGGGGATCTTGCACCGGTGAGGGATAAAGCTGCACATCCTCGACCTGCCAGAAGTCGCCCTTGTGGGAGAAACGCTCGCCGGAAAAACATTTCATCAAGATGTCCATGGACTCGAAGAACATGTCGCGGGAATTATCCGGGTTCTCGCCGAAACCGGCAAATTCGCCCGGCTGATAGGCCCGGCCCACGCCGAGGAGCAAGCGGCCCTCGCTCAGACAGTCCACCAAGGCGGCCTGTTCGGCCACCCGGACCGGATGTTGCAACGGCAGCAGCACCACCGCCGTGCCGATCTTGATCCTCTTGGTGCGCTGGGCAATGGCAGCGGCCATGGTCAGGGTATCCCCCAACATGCCGTATACCGTGAAATGATGCTCCGGCAGCCAGATCGAATCGAAGCCGAGCTCCTCAGCCAATTCCACCTCTTCCAGGAACTCCTTGAAAACCTGGGCCTGGGGAATATTGCCGTACTCGGAGAACAAATACATCATGCCGAACTTCATGGCCTTCCTCCAATTCATGTTTTTTGATTATTGAAAATTCCAACACTTGTTAGATTATGACAAAAAGAAGGGCCCGCCGATAGTGAAACCGGCGGGCCCCTTCGAGTTTTTTTAAGCTGTAGCGTTAGGCGGCGTCTTCGCCCAGTTTTTCCTTCACCCGCGGCATCACCTCGCTGGCGAACAGCTTCATGGAGCGCATGGTGTCCTCGTGGTTCATGCCGCCGAACTTCATTTCCGCCATCCAGTGGTTGACGTTGGCTTCCTTGGCATAGGTCACGATGCGGTCGGCCACGTGCTCGGGATCACCGAAGGCGCTGCCCCATTCCGCCAGATCATCGTAGGTAACCTTGGCATGGGCTTTGCGCACGGTGTCGTAGATCTCGTAGCCTTTGTGGATCTCCTTGCCAGGCGCACCGGGCAGCACCACCTGGAACAGGTCGTGGTACCACATGGCATGCTTTTCAGCGATTTTCTTGGCGTCAGCACTGCTTTCGGCAACGAAAGTCTGCATCAGCATGGGCTGATCGATGGCCATGGGGTCGCGGCCCGCCTCTTTCATGTATTTGCTGTATTCACCGAATTGTTCCTGCACCAGATCCAGGGAAGTGAAACGCGGCGCCCGCAGGATCGAAAGGCCATGCTCGGCGGCCAGCTTATAGGACGGTGGCGAGACGGCAGCCATATAGATCGGCGGATGAGGGTCTTGCACGGGCGAGGGATAAAGCTGCACATCCTCGACCTGCCAGAAATCACCCTTTTGGGAGAAGCGCTCGCCGGAGAAACACTTCATCAGGATATCCATGGATTCGAAGAACATCTCGCGGGAAACATCCGGGTTCTCGCCAAAGCCGGCGAATTCACCGGGCTGATAGGCCCGGCCCACGCCCAACAGCAAGCGGCCTTCGCTCAAACAATCAACCAGGGCAGCCTGTTCGGCGACCCGTACCGGATGCTGCAACGGCAACAACACCACCGCGGTGCCGATCTTGATCTTCTTGGTGCGCTGGGCGATGGCGGCGGCCATGGTCAAGGTATCCCCCAACATGCCGTAGACGGAGAAATGATGCTCCGGCAGCCAAATGGAATCGAAGCCCAGTTCCTCGGCCAACTCCACTTCTTCCAGGAACTCCTTGAAGACCTGCGCCTGGGGAATTTCGCCGTACTCACTGAATAAGTACATCATGCCGAATTTCATTAGGTGTTTCCTCCGTTCGTGCTTTTGTAAAAAATCTAACAACTGTTAGATTATTGCCCGAATCGGTGCCGCGGTCAATATCGGTGATCGGTGCCGGGTCTCGGCAATTCCTTTTCAGCGATGATCATGATTGAATGGGATTTTGGCTTAGACCGTGATTGGAAATCCGCCCATGCAGGGTTTGGTTGTCGTAATAACAGGCGGCAGTGACGGAATTGGCTATGTCTGTGCCCGGGAACTGGCATTGCAGGGCGCCAAGGTCATAATTGTCGGCCGCAATAGCCGCAAATGTGCCGACGCCGCGTCGGCATTGCAAAACTCAACGAACAACACCGAAATTTCATTCGAAGTGGCGGATCTGTCGCTCATGCGCGAGGTGCGGGCACTGGCCCGGCGCCTGTCGGACGGCCATGGTCATATCGATGTCCTGTTGAACAACGCCGGCGCCTACTACCGGCAACGCCAGGAAACCGCTGAGGGTCTGGAATACACCTTTGCCCTCAACCACATGGCCTATTTTATCCTTAGTGATCTGTTGCTGCCCAGCCTGGGCCGGGCCAAGCAGGGCCGCATCATCAATGTCGCCTCCCGCGCCCACCGCAACGGCACGGTGAATTTCGACGATCTGCAAGGCAGCACAAATTATCAGGGCTGGCCCGCCTACTGCCAGTCGAAGCTGATGAACATCATGTTCACCCATGCCCTGGCCCGGCGCCTGGAAGATACGGCGATCACCGCCAACAGCCTGCATCCTGGTTTCGTACGCAGCAAATTCGGCCACAACAACCCGGGCCTGACGGGCCTGATCGTGCGTCTGAGCCAGGCCTTGCTGGCAATATCTGTGGAGGCCGGAGCGAAAACCTCCGTCCATGCCGCCGCCGCCCCCGAACTGGCTGAAACCTCTGGCGCGTATTTCAATAAGTGCCGTGCCGTGGCCTCATCGCCCGAAAGTATGGATGAAGCGGCACAGGAAAGGCTCTGGCGGATCAGCGCCGAAGTCGCCGCCCGTATCTCATAACCGGTATTCCCTAAGCGGCGCCATTGGCATGCGGCATCAGGGCGCCGAGGACGACGCGGTGGAACGGCGTGTCGATGCCGTGCTTTTCGCCCAGGCGGCAGATCGCGCCATGCAGCCATTCGACTTCCAGCCGCCGCCCGGCCTCCAAATCGGTTACCAGAGAGCCGCGCCAGGTCGGTGGCATGAATTCCCGCACGCTTGCGGACGCATTCTGAATATCGATATCGCCCAGGCCCACCCCTTCCGCCTGGGCCACGGCAACGACCTCCCCCATCGCCTGCTGCAGCAAATCCCAACTCGCTGGCGTTTCGCGGACCTGGCCCAAGGGCAGCCGGGTCAGGCAACTAAGGCCCGCCGTTGGTGTCAGGGCCAGCACCTTGCGCCAAAGCTGCGCTTCGATATCTGGGCTTATCACCAGATTCAGGGCGGATTTCTCGCCGAGTGCCTCAAGTGCCGCCAGGCGCGGGCTGGCGCGGCCATCGGGTTCACCGACGATCAGATCATTCATGGCGTTATGCTGGATCAGCCCAGGCGCCGCGATCTCGCCGTTGATCATGGCGATGCCGGGGATGCTGTGTTGCGGCCCGGCGATCCGCGAAACAACGCCTGGCGTATCGATACCGTTTTGCAGCGAGATCACGCCCGTATCAGGGCCCAGCATGGGCCGCAGATCGCTGACGGCTTTCTCCACGTCGAACAGCTTGACGCCCAGCAAAATCAAATCCATGGGACCGACTTCGGCCGGATCGTCCGTCGCCGAAGCTGGATTGATATGGATATCTCCTTCGGGGCTGGTCACCTTCAGGCCATCCTGGCGCATCGCCGCCAGGTGCGGC
The DNA here is from genome assembly GCA_030747035.1 of Alphaproteobacteria bacterium. Lineage (GTDB taxonomy): Bacteria > Pseudomonadota > Alphaproteobacteria. The sequence continues at coordinate 17,076 of JASLLM010000003.1, forward strand.
CCCCGGGCAATGAAGGTCACGTCCGCCCCCGCCTCGGCCAGGCGCGCGCCGACATAGCCGCCCATGGCCCCGGTTCCCATCACAGCGATTTTCATTTTGTCACCTCCCCCTTGTTGCGACGAGTCTAGCAATCAATTCACCCGGTTCAACAGTTCGATCTGTTCCGGATGGGTCGCCTCGATGGATGGTCCGTTGAAATGCTTCAGCCAGCCCCGCACCCGCAGCCGTTGACCGACCATGGCGCCGTGCGCAAAGCCGGACCGTTCGAATAACTTGCGGTCCCGGGGCGCCACGGTAATGGTGAAATCCTGACGCCAGTCCTGGCCGAAATTCAGATAGATCCGTCCTCTTATCTGGGCCGTCTTGAGCACCGTGCCCTCAATCAGGAAAAATCCTTCCAAACCACGGTGCAATTCCTCCTGCTGCCAGATGCGGTACCAACGATGGCCCCAAATCCCCAGCTTGCCCTCCCGCGCCGCCTGCTCCGCCGCCAGCATTTCGGGCACCACGGCCCGGTTGTCGCGAAAGCTGTAGACCCGCGCCATACCCTGACGCAGCAATTGCTCCTGCAGCCACAGGCCGTCCTCGCGGTGCAGATGCGCCAGCGCACGGCCGTAGCGGTCCGTGCGCCGGCCGCCGTAGGACAGCTTGACCACTCGGTCCAGGCTCAGGGTTTCCAGGGCCCGCTTGGCCTCCGCCGCCAGCGGCCAGGTTTTGAAATTACGCCGGCCCAGGGGCAGCTTCGGCGCCTGAATACCGACCAGACGAACCTGCACACCGTCGTCCAGAAACAGGGTATCGCCGTCCACCACTTCAACGACGCGGCCCTGGCCGCTCTTGACCAGGGGAGCCGCCGCCCCTGGGCCGGTGCAAAGCAGCAGAATGATGATGAATAACCGCATAGCCATGCCGGCTTATAACACTCCCGCCCGCGACATGCTTCCCCCGGCACCGGGCCTGCACTAAACTGCGGCGGCATTTGGGAGGATCGACAGTATGAAGCTGCACCCGTTACGACAGATGGTTTGGGCCTGCGCACTATTTCTGGCTCTGCCGGCTGCATCGGCATGGGCCGATGATCCGGATTTCATCGCGTTCAGCGCCGGCGCCTTTGACATCGGCAAGGATCAGACGACGGCGGAGGGCCGGTTGGAATACCGCTCCGACATCCGCCTGTGGATCTTCAAGCCCTTCGCCGGCGTCATGGGGACGTCCGACGGCGGGGCCTATGGCTATGCCGGGGTTCTGGTCGATGTGTTTTTCGGCAACCGCATCGTTAGCACCATCAGCTTCGCGCCCGGCGCCTATGCCAGGGGCGATGGCAAGGACCTGGGCCACGATTTGGAGTTTCGCAGCCAGTTGGAAGTCGCCTACCGTTTCGATGACCGGGCCCGCCTGGGCCTCTCCATCTCGCATATGTCCAACGCCTCCATCGGCGACAAGAACCCGGGCGCGGAGAGCCTGATGCTGACCTACGCCCTGCCGGTCGGCAACTTGTTTGGCGATTAGGGGGCGATCGTGCGCGTATATACCGAACTTGTTCTTGGCAAGACGGACCCTGGCCTGCGGGCGCCGGAGATGCCCATCGATATCACCAAGGCCTATGACAGCGCGGCCTTGATCGATACCCTTGGTTTCGACGGCATTGTCTCGACGGAGACCAAGGAAGACCCCTTCATGGTCCTGGCCCTGGCGGCCCAGGCCAGCGAAAAGGTATCGCTGGCCACCTCGGTGGCGATCGCCTTTCCGCGCAGCCCGGCGGTTACCGCGATGTCGGCCTGGAACCTGCAACGGCTGTCGGCGGGGCGCTTCACCCTGGGCCTCGGGCCCCAGGTCCGGGGCCACATCAAGCGCCGCTTCGGGTTGGAGCCGCACCCCATGGGGCCATGGATGCGCGACTATGTCCGCGCCGTGCGGGCGGTATGGGATTGCTGGCAAAACGGCACACCGCTGGATTTCGACAGTGAACATTACAAGCTAAACCTGATGGTGCCGCTGTTTGATCCCGGCCCCATCGAACATCCCGACATTCCCATCCATCTGGCGGCGCTCAACACCTATATGTGCCGGGTCGCCGGTGAAGTGGGCGACGGCATGCGGCCCCATCCCGTTTGCACGCCGAAATATATCCAGGAGGTCATGAAACCGGCCTTCGCCAAGGGCGCCGGGATCGCCGGCCGGGACCCGAACGCCCTGGCGATCGCCATGAAGCCGCTGGTCGCTACCGCGCCGGACGAGGACAGCCTGCAAGCCAGGATCAGGGAGGTGCGGGCGCGGGTGTCCTTTTATGCTTCCACACCGGCCTACCGCAAGGCCTTCGAAATCTATGATCTTGGCGATCTGGCGGAAAAACTCAGCCACCTCTCACGGGCGCAGAAGTGGGACGAGATGCCCGATCATATCGATGACGATGTGCTGAACAAATACGCGGTTGTCGGCACATATGAAGAGATCGGGCAAAAAATGGTTGAGCGGTTCGACGGCGTACTGACCGACGTGGGCTTTTCCATCCCAGTCAACTCCGATAGGGACAGGGACGTGCTGGCGGAAATGCTGAACGATATACAGGCTGGCAACCGCGCCGCCTGAAGCGGCCCGCGACCCCATGTCACACCGTTAACTTTTTCGTATTGCACTAGATATAAAGTCAGTGTTTGCGCACGGTCGGCGCGGAACGAGTTGGGACTAGGCCCGGTTCGGCGCACCGGCCATAGGAATGAAGATGCAAAAAAACAACGAAACTGCGATTTGGAGCACCGTGGCCCTGGGCATGGTCCTTTACGTGTCCACTTTTATCATGGCCTGGGACTCCACGTCGGAATACCGCGAGAACGTTCAGCGCCCCATGACATCAGCCTCGGTGACCGTTCAAAGCAGCCTGAATTAATACCAAATTGCGGCCACAGCTTCCCAAATGGGGCCCCGCAACAGCGCCGGGCCCCATATTTACGGAAGAAATCTAGTTCAACGAGCGCAGTTCCAGTTTAGCAATGGCTTCCCGGTGCACTTCATCCGGACCGTCGCCAATGCGCAAGTAACGCGCTTCGGAAAAGGCATGGGCCAGGCCAAAGTCATCGGAAACACCGCCCCCCCCATGGATCTGAATGGCCCGGTCCAGGACGCCCTGCGCCATCAGGGGCACAACCACCTTGATCATGGCGATTTCCTTGCGGGCGCCCTTGTTGCCCAGTTTGTCCATCTTCCAGGCGGCGTCCAGCACCAATAGACGGGCCTGATCGATCTCGCAGCGGGAATTGGCGATATCGGCCCGAACCGTGTCACGCTCCGCCAACGGCTTGCCGAAAGCGACCCGTGCCTTGGCCCGGCGCATCATCTCCTCCAGGGCGCGTTCCGCCTTGCCGATCAGGCGCATGCAATGATGGATACGTCCCGGCCCCAGTCGGCCCTGGGCGATTTCGAAACCGCGCCCCTCGCCCAGCAGCATGTTCGTGGCCGGCACGCGGACATCCTTGAAGACGACCTCGCCGTGACCGTGGGGGGCATGTTCGTAACCAAACACCGGCAATAGGCGAACCACTTCCATGCCCGGCGTATTGGTCGGCACCAGGATCATGGATTGCTGCTTGTGCCTCTCCGCCGTGGGATCGTTCTTGCCCATGACGATGGCGATCTCGCAGGCCGGATGGCCGATGCCGCTGCTCCACCATTTGCGCCCGTTGATGACGTATTCGTCGCCATCCCGGTCGATGCTGGTTTCGATATTGGTGGCGTCGGACGAAGCCACGTTGGGTTCCGTCATGCAAAAGACCGAGCGAATTTCGCCTTCCAGCAATGGCGTCAGCCAGCGTTTCTGCTGCGCTTCGTTGCCGAATTGTGCCAGCACTTCCATGTTGCCCACATCCGGCGCGGCACAATTGAAGACCTCCGGTGCCATGGGCGTGCGGCCCAGAATTTCCATGATCGGGGCGAATTCATAGTTCGACAGACCGGGGCCAAATTTCTCCTCGGCGATGAACATGTTCCACAGCCCCTCGGCCTTGGCCTTGGCCTTCAACTCCTGCAGGATCGGCGGAAAGCCGTTCCATTGGGTTTCGTGCTCGTGGGTCTGCTCCGCATAGATCTGCTCCGCCGGATACACATGCTTGTCCATGAAGACCTGCACCCGCTCCAGGTAGTCCTTGCAGCGATCCGTAAACTCATACATTTGCTCTCTCCGCGGTAAACTTGGGGTATGCTTGCGGCCAGTATAGACGAAGTATGGGAGTGGCGTCATGACAAGCTTCGATCACGCGGCGTTAAAGACTGAAGTCGCGGAATTTGCGCAAAGAGAGATTGCGGTCCGCCAGGGGCTGGGGGAACAGCACGACTTCCCCGCCGATCTGTGGGCGGCCATGGGCGAAGCCGGCCTGATGGCCATAGCCCTGCCTGAAGAATACGGCGGCCGCGGCGGCAATTACCGCGCCCTGGCCCAAACCCTGGAGACCCTGGCCGATGTGGGCGGCTGCCAGGGTGTGGCCATATCCTGGATGGGCCAGGCCCTGAATGCCCGTTTGCATATCCTGGGCCTGGGAACCGAGGCGCAGAAAGCGCAATTCCTGCCGGGCATGGCGGCGGGCGAACATACTGCCTGCATGGCGATCTCGGAACCAGGCGCCGGCGCCCATCCGAAACGCCTTTCCACGCGCGCCGAATTCGTCGGCGACGACGTCATCTTGAACGGGGAGAAAGCCTATCTGACGAATGGTCCCCTGGCCGATCTGTTCCTGGTGCTGGCGATCACGGACGAAGTGGACGGCCGCCGTTCCTTCACCTCCTTCATCGTGCCCAAGGATAGCGCCGGGTTGGAGATTACCGCCGGGGTCGAGGTTGATTTCCTGCACCCCTCACCCCATTGCGGCCTGAAGCTCACCAACGTGCGGATACCGGCGGCGAACCGCCTTGGCCCCCTGGGCGATGCCTTCAACGCCATTTCCCTGCCCATGCGCCGGGTCGAGGACGCCATGGGCGCGGCCAAGACAGCCGGTGCCATGCGGCACCGGTTCCGCCTGCTATGCCGGGCGGCGGCGGAAAAACCGCTTGCGGCGGAAATGGAGCTGTCCCTGGGCCGCCTTGTCGCCATGCCCGAAGCGCTGTCCGCGATTGGCCTGAGAGCGGCGGATTTGCTGGACAGCGGCCGCGACGATGTGGACGAGACGCTGTCGCTGCTCGCCGCCGCCGCACGGGAAACAGCCAGAAATGTCGAGGCGGAGGTTGAGGCATTCATCAACACGTGGGATATAGAGGTGCCGGCCGCGCTTTCCGTTGCCAATCGAGACCTTGTGAAGTCCCTGGGTATCGCCGCCACGGCGCGTGATCTCCAGGCCCGCAAGCGTGGCCAGGCCCTGTTGACCGGTGCGTCATAGGACCGAAGCCCGTAATTGATAGTTAGTGAAAAGAGACCCATGACCGATCCCAACGCCGCCAAATTCGAAAATGTCGACAACATTGTCGCCGGCCTGCTTGAGCAGGGCTATATCGCCTCCCGGCAGATCGCCACTGCTATTTTTGTCGCTGAGAATTTGACCAAACCGATCCTGGTGGAAGGTTCCGCCGGCGTGGGCAAGACCGAACTGGCCCTGGCCAGTGCGGCCTGGCTGGGTCTGCCCCTGATCCGCATGCAATGTTACGAGGGACTGGACGAGTCCAAGGCGCTGTACGAATGGAAGTACGGCAAGCAACTGCTGTATACCCAGATCCTGAAGGACAAGATGGGCGATGTGCTGGGCGATGCACCGGGCCTGGACGACGCCATGAAGAAGCTGCACGGCTTTGGCGATCTGTTTTTCTCCGAGGAGTTCCTGGAGCCCCGGCCCCTGTTGAAGGCCTTGCGCCAGAAGCATGGGGCGGTGCTTTTGATCGACGAAATCGACAAGTCCGACGAGGAGTTCGAGGCCTTTCTGCTGGAAATTCTCTCCGCCTATCAGGTGACCATACCCGAGATCGGCACGGTGACATCGACGGTGCCGCCTCTGGTTTTCCTCACTTCCAACAACATGCGCGAGATGGGCGATGCCCTGAAACGGCGTTGTCTGCATCTCTATATCCCCCTGCCCGATGCCAGGCTGGAAGAGCAGATCGTGGCCGCGCGGGTGCCTAATATCGAGGAGAAGCTGCGGCGCAAGCTTGTTTCCTTCGTGCAAAGGCTGCGGGAGCTGGATTTGAAGAAGCTGCCCTCGATCTCCGAGACCCTGGACTGGGCCCGGGTTCTGCTGCTGCTGCATGCCGACGACCTGGCCCCCGATATGGTGCGCGACACCTTGAATGTTCTGTTGAAGTTCGAAACGGATATCGACGCGGTACGCCCGCAGATCGCAGAGTTGACCCGCAAGGCCCGTCAGGACGGAGACCGAGGCTATGCAACGTCCTCTTGAGAACTTCTTCCGGGCCCTGCGCGCGGCCGATATCCGCGTCTCGCCGGCGGAAAGTATTGACGCCCACCGCACGGTGGACGTGGTTGGCTACGGCGACAGGCAATTGTTCAAGGATGCGCTCTGCGTGGCGCTGGCGAAAACGCCGGACGAGGTCGCCAACTTCGATGAATGTTTCGAAATGTTCTTCCAGCGCGATGAATTCGGCGAGCGGGAAGACGGCGACGAAGACGGCGAAGGCAGCCAACCGCCCGAAGGCGCGGAAAGCGATGCCGACTTCGCCGACCAGTTGGGCAATGTGCCCCTGGCGGAGATGGTCCTGGACGCCGACGGCAGCGAACTGGCGGCGGCGATGGAGCGGTCGGCGAACCAGGTCGGGGCGACGGATATCAAATTTTTCAGCCAGCGGGGCTACTTCGCCCGGCGTATTCTGGACGACATGGGCCTGCGCGACCTGGAACGCCTAATCGCGTCCCTGCGGCGCAGCGGCGAAGGCGACGAGGACGGCGAGGGCGATGCGGCCAGGGATCTGGCGCAACGGCTGGAGCAGGGCCGGCGTTACCTTTTGGATGAATCGCGGCAATACGTGGAACGGCAGTACGAGCTTTATGCCCGCGCCAACGGCGAAAACCTGCGCGAGGAATTCCTCATGGAAACGCGCATGTCGAACCTGGAACACCGAGATTTCGACCGCATGCACCGTATCGTCCGCCGCATGGCCAAGCGGCTCGCCTCACGCTACAGCCACCGGCGCAAGCATACCCGGCGCGGCCAGTTGGATATTCGCCGGACCATGCGCCGCAACATGCCCCACGACGGCATTCCGTTCGAGGTTCTGTGGAAACAGATCAAGATCGAGCGGCCCAAGATCGTGGTGATCTGTGACGTTTCCAAATCCGTCGCTGCAGCGGCGCGGTTTCTCTTGCTGTTCCTCTATTCCCTGCACGAGGTTATCGCCCATCTGGAGGCCTATGCCTTTTCCGACGGCCTGATCAGCGTCGGCGAGATCCTGGAACAGAATGATGTGGAGCAGGCGATCCCAGAGATCATGAACGCCATCGGTTTCCGCTCCACCGACTACGGCCAGGCCCTGGCCGACTATGAAGAAGGCTTCATGGAGACCCTGGACCGCCATACCACGGTGATCATCCTGGGTGATGGCCGTTCAAACTTCACCGATCCGCGCATCGATATCATGCGTCGCATCCATGACCAATCGCGCAGCGTCATCTGGCTCAATCCGGAACCGCAAACCTTCTGGGGTACCGGCGACAGCGAGATGCCCCGCTACCGCCAATTCTGCCATGTGGCCAAGACATGCAGCACGGTGCTGCATCTGGAACGGGTGGTGGATGATATTTTGAAGAGTTACGCGCGGGCGTAAATCGAAAGCTTGGAAATGGGCCGGCGCCCGGTTTCACGTCTACGCCGGTCTACTGATTGACGGCGATATTTTCCGGAATCTCTTCCGCCATGACCTTGTTGCGGCCGGCCGCCTTGGCACTGTAGAGGGCGGCGTCGCTGCGTTCGATCAGGCCGTTGAGGGATTCGCCGGGCCGGTAAGACGCCACACCGCCGGAAATCGTGATGTTGGCGAAAATCTCGCCCGAACTCTTGCGGACAAGGCGGCGCTTCGCCACCATGGCGCGGATATCCTCGGCAACCTTAAGGGCGTTTTTCAATACGGCGCCGGACAGGATAATGGCGAATTCCTCGCCGCCATAGCGGGCGACAATATCACGGCCCTTGACGCATTCCTTCAGGGTCCGGCTTACCAGGCGCAGCACCTGATCGCCAATCTGATGGCCATGGGTGTCGTTAAAAATCTTGAAATTGTCGACGTCGAACATCAACAGGCACAGGGGTTCACCCGATTCCTTGGCGGTTTCAGTCATCTCCCGCAGTTTGACATCGAAGTACTTGCGGTTGCCGACGGTCGTCAGGGCGTCAATGGTGGCTTCCCGCTTCACCTCTTCAAGATCGCCGCGCAGTTGGTCGATCTCGCCGGATGATTGCGCCAATTGATCGCGGAGCAAATTATTCTGCTCTTGCATTTCCTGAGTATGACGCAGCATTTGCGCGATCAGGGCCTGCGCCTCCTCGCCGCCCTCGGCCAGGATTTTTTCGCCGAACTCAGCAAGGGCATCGCCGTAGGCGCTGGCATCCGAACTGGCGGTTTCCAGCACTTCGTCAATCCGGCCAACGGACTCGACAATTTTTTCACCTGCGGCAATGACCTGCCCAGTGGCTTCAAGATCGTCCAGATCCTCGTTGTCCGGCTCTTGGCCGTGATTATTATTTTGGCTGCCCGATGCCATAAGCTTTTCTTCTCTCCCCGAATTCGTAGGCAAACGCATGCCCTTCGGCCTATGCAAATATGAGGACGATAAGCTAATTTCTTATTAAGGTGACCGTTACAAATGTACGAAATTGGCGAAAAATTTGGCTCCGAATTCGCCATGCGCTTAGCCCATAAACTGGACAACGCCAACGTCAATTTGGCTTCATTTCAGATCACGACGGCAATGCAATCGGTTGCCATATATCTAATAAATTCGATTATAATACTTATATAGTGAATTGTTTTTGCATCATAATTTTATATCACTATGCGTCGGCAAGCCCTTTGATGGCGTCGGAAGAAATCTGCAAGCCGCGCTCGACCACCGATGCCTCCCAGGCCGCATCGTCGCGGCAAAAGGCCGCACGGAAGTTCTTCTTGACCGTAACATTGCCGGGCGCTTCGCCCTGCCGCCACAGAGCATGCTCGTCGCGCAACGCCGCCAGCACGCCGTCGAAGGGCAAGGTGCCGAATTCCAGGGTCAGGCAGATGACCCGCGCCGGTGCCAGGGCCTCCATGGCGCCATTGCCGGTCTTGCCGTGATTGATCTTGGCCGCCGCCGCGGTGACGTCCTTGCCCCACCATTGCCGCGCCAGGGCAAAATCATCCGTCTTCGGCGTGTGATAGCACATTGGGCTGCCGTAGCCCGCCGGCCCCAGGCCGGTATGGATATCCACATAGGCCGCCAGCTTTACCGCCGGCAGCAGCCTGGGCAGAAATTCGCGCAGGGCCCGGTTCGACCAGACCGGCACCCGGCCGCCATAGAACATCCCCTCGGGATCATCGTACTGACCGCCGACGGCGCGCATGATATTCAAATGCCCCATTTCCGTGCTCAGGCGCTCCATCTCCCGGTCGGCATCGGCCCGTTCAGGCCCCGAAAGAGCATCAAGCGCCAGAACATGGGCGATCTTTGCGTAACCTTCATTGTGAGGATGTTCATCCTCGTGGTCGATGAAGTTTCGGTTCAGGTCCACGTTGATTTCATTGACCCGGCGCAGATGCGCGAAGCCGAAGGCGTTCAGGCCGTGCACCATGACGACCGCCATATTTTCGGACAACGGGACCTGCGCCATCAGCCAGGCGCATTGAATGGCGGAGCCCGCGAAGCCTTCCGCCCCGTGGGTGCCGGAAACCAGGATTAGGGCCCGTTCGGCATTCGCCGGGCCGAGGCGCAGGAATTCCGTGCTCAGGTCCAGCCCGCCCGGACCCGGCGCCGGATTTTTGGCCCGCAACAGTTCGCCGCCCGATGCCGCGGCCAGATCCAGGAAATAGCCCCGGCAGGCGGCATAGTCGGGCCGGAAATGTTCGCTGGCGCTCAACTTTCCGACAGGCCCTTCACGGTCTTGCGCGCGATATCCAGGCCCCGCTGCCAGACATCGTCGTTCCATTGGCTGTCCTCACCATAAAACGCGGCCCGGACCTGCCGCTTGATTTCCCGGCCCACCGGGGAAGCAACGTCGCCGTGCAAATACAGCCAGTTATCGGCGCGCAGGGCCTGCAACACCTCCTCTGGCGGCAGGGTGCCGAATTCAATGGCAATGGTGGTGCTTTCCGTATTCTCCAGCAGGGCATGATATCCGGTCTCGATGGTGCCATTGACCTTGGCCGAGACACTGTCGCCCGAGCCGGGGATCCGCACCTCGTCGCCGTACCATGCCACCGTACGCAAATGCTCCGGACCGCCCGGCGCATCGACCGAGATCAACTCGCCAAAACCTCTTGGTCCTAGGCCGGTATGGAAATCGATCAACGCCACATGGCTACGGCCGCGCAAATGTTCCCGGGCCAGGCGTTCAATGGCCTGCCGCGACCAGGTTGGCGCCTGGCCGCCGAAGAACAAGCCGTCGGGATGTCCGTGCTGGCCGCCACTGACCGCCGCCTGAAACGCAAACATGCCGTGGGCATCGATGAAGGCCTCGATCGCCGCATCCGCCGCCTGCCGGGCCGGGCCATCCCAATCATCGGGCACCAGCCAGGGATGGACCTCGTCATAGGCGCTGTTTTCGGGTAACGGCGCGCTGAAATCGACAAAATTGCGGTTCAGGTCGACGTTGTCTTCGGTGACCCGCCGTTCGTGGGCGAAACCGTGCGGGTTGTGGGCATGCACGTGCATCACCGCCATGTCCCCGGGCAACCCACCATGCAGTGCGTCTTCCAAGAATCCCACCTGGCAGCCGGAGCCGCAGAAACCCTCAACCCCATGGGTGGCCGACGCGGTTACCAGGACCTTCGCCGCATCAGGCGGACCCAGATAAGCCAGATCCAGGGCCAGATCGCCGCCGTCGGGGCCCTTCAGGGGATGGGGATAGCTCGTCAGGTCCGCACCGGCAGCCTGGGCCGCGGCCAGGAATTTGGCCCTCGCCTCGCCATAGCTGGCGGAAAACCAATCATCGATTGCCATGTCGTCTCCCATAGCCTCGAGAAAAGCAAAGGCGGAGCCGGATCGACCGGCCCCGCCCAACTATAATCACCACGGGCATTTAATTCCAGCGGCGCAACTCCAACCGTCCGATCTGTGCCCGATGCACCTCATCGGGACCATCAGCGAAACGCAAGGTGCGGGAATGGGCATAGGCATGGGCCAGATTGAAGACCTGGCTGACACCACCGCCGCCATGGACCTGCATGGCCACGTCGACCACACGGCAGGTCATGTTCGGCACCGCCACCTTGATCATGGCGATTTCCTTGCGCGCCTCCTTGTTGCCCACGGTATCCATCTTGTGGGCCGCGTACAGGACCAGCAGACGGGCCTGATCGATGGCGATCCGTGCTTCGGCGATCCGCTCGGTCGTGACCGACTGCTCGGAAACCAGTTTGCCGAAGGCGAAACGGGATTTCGCCCGTTTGCACATATTCTCCAAGGCACGCTCGGCAACCCCGATCTGACGCATGCAGTGATGGATCCGTCCTGGCCCGAGGCGGCCCTGGGCGATCTCGAAACCGCGCCCCTCGCCCAGCAGGATATGATCGGCGGGCACGCGGACATTTTCGAACAGCACCTGGCCATGGCCATGCGGCGCATCGTCATAGCCGAAGACATGCAGCATCTTTTCCACCGTGATTCCCGGCGTGTTGCGCGGTACGACGATCATCGACTGCTGGCGGTAACGGTCGGCATTATCCGGATCCGTCTTGCCCATCAGGATCAGCACTTCGCAACGGGGATCACCGATGCCGGAAGTCCACCATTTGCGGCCGTTGATGACGTATTCATCGCCCTCGCGCACGATGGCGGTTTCAATGTTGGTGGCATCGGACGAGGCCACGGCGGGCTCGGTCATGGCGAAGGCGGAACGGATCTTGCCGTCCAGCAGCAGCTTCAGCCAGCGTTCCTTGAGCTCGGCATTGGCATAGCGGGTGAAGACTTCCATGTTGCCCGTATCAGGTGCCGAGCAGTTGGTGGATTCAGCCGCGATGGGCGAACGGCCCATGATCTCGCACAGCGGGGAATAGTCGAGGTTGGACATCGGCTCCACCTCGTCACTCTCCGGCAGGAACAGGTTCCACAGGCCCTGTTCGCGGGCCTTGGCCTTCATCTCCTCCAAAACCGGGGGCACGCTCCACCGCTCCGCGCTCTGCTCGAGCTGTTCGTGGTATAGGTCCTCGTTCGGGTAGACCGTATCGTCCATGAATTTCAGCAGCCGCTCCTGCAAATCCTTTGAGCGGTCGGAAAATTCTGGGATCATCTCTTACCTATCCTTCCTTTCGGACACAGCCGTGCCCGGATCTTCGTCTATGGTTTATTGCATCCCGACAATGTAGCGCCACGCGCCGCCGGAGTCTCCTATGAGTTTACGGGGCAGTATGTGTTATGATGCCGCAGCAATGATTTTCCGAAAGGATGCCAGAATGGCGAAACGATCAGCAGAGGACGAAGCCCTGGGCTTTGCTCCGCCGCACGACCTGCCGGTGCCCTATATGCAGCGATTGCGGGATTATTACCTGGCCCTGGGCTACGGCAACCCCTACCGCTGGGCCCAGTATACGGACGTTCCCTTCACGCCGCTGGACAAGCCGTTGCGCGAGACCAAGGTTGGCCTGGTAGTCACCTGCGCCCCCTATCAGCCGGATCGGGGCGATCAGGGCCCGGGCGCGGCGTACAATGCGTCGGCCAAGTTCTATCAGGTCTATTCCGATAGTATCGAGAACGAACCGGACGTGCGGATTTCCCATCTTGGCTATGACCGGAAATACACCACCGCCGCCGATATCAATACCTACTTCCCCCTGGCGCAATTGAAGCAGGCCGCCAACGAGGGCCGCATCGGCGGTCTGGCGGGGCGCTTCCACGGCACCCCGACCAACCGCAGCCAGGTCACCACGGTGGAGCAGGATTGTCCGGAGGTTCTCCGCCGTCTACGGGAGGATGGCGCCGAAGCGGCGGTCATTGTCGCGGCTTGACCGGTGTGCCATCAGACCGTGAGTCTGACCGCACGTTACCTCGAAGCCAACGGCATCCCCACTGTCATCATGGGCTGTGCCAAGGATATCGTTGAACAATGCGGCGTGCCGCGTTTCCTGTTCAGCGACTTCCCCCTGGGCAATGCGGGCGGCAAGCCCGGCGACACGGATTCGCAAGCCCAAACCATGGCCCTGGCCCTGGATCTGCTGGAAAGCGCCGTCGGCCCCCGCACCACCCTGCAATCACCGCAGCGCTGGAACGAGGACGGCGAGTGGAAGCTCGATTTCCAGAATGTCGAGCGGATACCGGCGGAGGAAATTGCCCGCCGCCGGGCCGAGTTCGACGAGGTCAAGCGCATCGCCAAGCAGCGCCGCGACGATGCGGCGGAGCCACAGACCGACGCAGCGGAGTAGAGCCGTATCATGAGCAGACCGTTCGAGGGCGTCCGCGTCCTGGATTTCACCCAGGTTTTCGCGGGGCCCTTCGGCACCTATCAACTGGCGGTGCTGGGCGCCGACGTGATCAAGGTGGAGCGGCCCGGCGGCGAGGAAATGCGCAACGGCCCCCTATCCAAGGAATGGAGCGACCGGGGCATGGCGCCGGGCTGGATCTCCATCAACGCCAACAAGCGCAACATTGCCCTGGATATGAAGGATCCGAAGGCGGTGGAGATCGTCAAGCGCCTGGTCAAGACCGTTGACGTGGTGACGGAGAATTTCCGCCCAGGCGTCATGGACCGCCTTGGCATCGGTTACGAAGCCCTGTCGGCGATCAATCCCGGCCTGGTCTATTGCGCGGTCTCGGGCTTCGGCCAGAACGGCCCGGAACGCAACACGCCCTCGTACGACGGACGGATTCAGGCGGTCTCGGGCATCATGTCCATAACCGGCCATGAGGGCACGGGGCCGACACGGGCGGGTTTCGCGGTCTGCGACGCCATCGGCGGTATGACCTCCGCCTTCGCCATCGCCTCCGCCCTGTTTCAGCGCAGCCAAACGGGCAAGGGCCAATGCATCGATGTGGCGATGCTGGATGCCACTCTGGCCTTCCTCTCGCCCTTGGTCAGTGAGCACACCACCACGGGGCATGTGCATGGCCAATACGGCAATCAAGCGATCAGCCGCCGCCCCACCGCCAATCTGTTCAAGGTGGGCAAGGACAATTTGTTGCTGGCGGTGAATACGGAGAAGCAGTTCCAGGCCCTGATGCATGCCATCGGCCAGCCGGAATTGCTCGACGATCCCCGGTTCGCCGATTGGCACGGCCGGACGGAACACGAACCGGCCTTGCGGCAGATCATCGAAGACGCCTTCGCGTCCGACGATATCGCCACCTGGGAGGCCCGTTTGGCCGAGGCGGGCGCTCCGGCCTCTCAGGTACGGAATATCGCCGAGGCCGTCGCGCACCCGCAATTGCAGCACCGTGACGTCATGCAAAGCGTGGAGAGCCCCTTCGGCACCTTGAACCTGGTCGCCAACGGTTTCCGCCTGGCCCATGGCGGCGCCTCCATCGACCGCGCGCCGGTGGCGCCCGGCGCCGACGCCGAGGAAATTCTGGCTGAAGCCGGTTACGACAGCGGTGAGATCGAGGCTTTTCGAGCCGAAGGCGTGATTTAAGGGTTTAGACCGTCGTTGCCAGGTCCCTGTCGGAGGTGATGACGTGATTGATCACCCAGGCCTGTAGCTGAAATTCCAGATTGTCGCGGCGCTCCGGCTCGGGACTATCGAGAATGCCCTTGGCGAGTTCGACAAGAACTTCCAGGAATTCATCATGTTCGTCCTTGTGGGCCTCGTAGCCGGCGAACTTGTTGGCGCGCATATATTGTTCTTCCAGCGCGAAGTGTGACTCCACGCGGGCATGGATCTCGCCCAAGCAATCTTCTATCGCTTCAAGATCATCGCTCTTGGCCAGGGCATCGTGCAATTCGTTGAGCCGCTGAAACAGATCCTGGTGCTCCCAATCCAGCTCGTCGACGCCGATCAGGTATTCGTCGCGCCAGATCAATCGTTGGGTCGCCATGGAACACTCTCCGCCTCAATTGCGAATGCGTCGTCCCCAAATCCTCCCCCGCTGACCCGGATTCTAGCCGATTATCGCCGTTCCTGGAAGAAGTCCCGTAACAGCGTGGCCGCCGCGTCCTCGCCAATGCCTGGATAGAGTTCCGGCCGGTGGTGGCAGGTTGGCTGATGAAATATCCGGGGCCCGTGTTCAACACCGCCGCCCTTGGAGTCCGCCGCGCCATAGTAGAGGCGCGCCAGCCGGGCGAAGGAGATCGCCGTGGCGCACATGGGACAAGGCTCCAACGTGACATAGAGGGCGCAGTCGGGCAGCCGTTGTTCCCCCCGCGCGGCACAGGCCTGACGGATCACCTCCATCTCCGCATGGGCCGTGGGGTCTGATCGTTCTTCGCTGCGGTTGCCGGCCTGGGCCAGGACATTGCCGTCGCCGTCAACCAGAACCGCACCTATTGGCACTTCGCCACGGGCCGCCGCCGTCCGGGCCTCTTCCAGGGCCAGGTTCATGAAGGTTGATTTCGTCGGCTTAATGCGCATGTTGGCCAACATGAATAGCAACACCAAAGCGGTCAAGCCGGAAGACGGGGAGCGCATAGCCAAGCGCCTGGCGCGGGCGGGGCTCTGTTCCCGCCGCGAGGCGGAGCACTGGATCATCGCCGGCCGGGTCAAGGTGGATGGCAAGGTGCTGGCAACCCCGGCTTGCGTCGTGACGGCAAGAAGCCGCATCGAAGTCGATAACAAGCCCCTGGCAGGGGCCGAACCGACGAGACTGTGGCGTTATCACAAGCCCAAGGGCCTGTTGACCACCAACAAGGATCCCGAAGGCCGCGCTACGGTATTTGAAAAGCTGCCCCCCACCCTGCCCCGGGTCCTTTCGGTGGGGCGTCTGGATCTAAATACCGAAGGGTTGTTGCTGCTGACCAACGATGGCGATCTGGCCCGCTATCTGGAACTGCCCGCCACGGGCTGGCGCAGGCGCTATCGGGTGCGGGTGCATGGAACGGTGGATGAAAAGGCCCTGACCCGCCTGGCCGGCGGTATTCGTATAGACGGCATCTCCTATGGCGGCATCGAGGCCAAACTGGACAGCCACAAGGGCGCCAATTCCTGGCTCAGCCTGTCCTTGAAGGAAGGCAAGAACCGGGAAATCCGCCGTGTCATGGAGCATTTGAACCTGCAGGTGACGCGGCTGATCCGCCTTTCCTACGGTCCGTTTCAACTGGGTGATTTGGCCAAGGGCGACATCGCCGCCGTGCCCCGGCGCATCCTGCGGGATCAATTGGGCGGCCAGGCCGGCCGCTTTGGCCTGGCCGAAACGTCTGGCGATGCCAAGCGGCAGAAGAAGAAATAGCATCCATGCGGATCGTCGGCGGCAAATTCAAGGGCCGGCGCCTGTCCGGACCGGCGGGCCAGGATATTCGCCCCACCTCCGACAGGGCGCGGGAGGCGCTGTTCAACATTCTCTCCCACGGCGGCTATGCCGGCCCCGACGGCCCCATGCCCCAGGGCATGGCGGTATTGGATGTCTTTGCCGGCACCGGCGCCCTGGGGCTGGAGGCATTGTCCCGAGGCGCGGCCTCGGTGTGCTTCATTGAAAAAAACCGTGCCGCGGCGCGGGCGATCGAGGCGGCGGTGGAGGAGATCGGCGAAAGCGCACGGGCCGAGATATTGACCCGCGATGCGACACAGCCCGGAGCGGCAAGCAATGCCTTTAATCTGGTCTTGATGGATGCGCCCTACCGCACCGGTCAGTCGGAACCCAGTCTGGCCGCCCTGGCCGAATTGGGCTGGCTATGCCCCGGCGCGATCTGCTGCGTCGAGTTGGCGAAAAAGGAAAGCTTCGAACCCGGGCCCGGCTTCACCCGCTTGGACGAGCGCACCTATGGCGCCGCCCGTATGGTCATCCTGCAATTTGGCGATTGAGGCAGAGGCGCTACAGGCCGTAACGGGCCCAAATCGCCCGCACCTCGGCCGTGGCCAGCAGATCACCGGCCAGATTGATTTCCGGCAGGCGCGAGCCGAGCCCCAGGCGCCGTTGCAGCCAACTCTTGTCGGCCCCGACCACGGGCAGACGGACTTTGTCGCCGAATTTCTCCCGCATTACGGACTTCAAATCACCTATGCCGTCGATCAGGCCCAGCCCCTCGGCCTTGGTTCCGGTCCAGAATTCGCCGGAGAACAGCTTTCGCTCTCCCGCCTTCAGGCGTCCCTCCCGCCGCGTGCGGACATGGCGTTTGAAGCTATCGTGAATTTCCTTTTGCAGGGCGGCAAGGCGCTTTTGGTCGTCCTCTTCCATGGGCAGGAACGGGTCCAGCAGGCTTTTCTTATCCCCAGCGGTGAAAAGCCGCCGTTCGATCCCCAGTTTCTCCAGCGCGCCCTCAAAGCCGAAGGTCGCCGCGATGACCCCGATGGAGCCGATGATCGAGCCTTCGGAAGCATAAATTTCATCGCCCGCACAGGCGATCCAATAGCCCCCCGAGGCCGCCACATCCTCGCAAAAGACATAGACCGGCAATTCCTTCTCGTCCGCCAGCAGGCGGATACGGTCATGCAGCAGGGCCGATTGCACCGGCGAGCCGCCCGGTGAATTGATCGCCAGGGCCACGGCCCTGGCGCCTTTCATGGCAAATGCCCGTTCAATCGGACCCGCCAACGCCGCGATATTGAGGGCCGGGCGCAAGGGCGAGCCCTGCGCCGCGATAACGCCGTCCAGACGCAGCACCGGCACCAGCGGCACCCGGTCCCGCAGCGCCTTGATGGGCAGTCGGCTGAGAATTCCATCCATGTTCATGCTTGGCAAAATGGGCTGTCGGCGGCGCGAACGCAAGGCCCCGGCTGCTGATTAGGGCAACATATTTCCCATCGCCCAGGAAAAGCCGTTTGGCGCGGTGAAGATTTGCTACCATGAGCGTGAAACCAAGGGAAAAGAGAATGAAGCTCTATGTCACGCTAACCTCGCCTTATGCGCGCTTGGCCCGCGCGGTCATCATTGAAAAGGGTCTGCAGGACCGGGTCGAGGTCATACCCATTCAGACCCGCACGCCGGATAGTCCCCTCTATGCCATCAATCCATCCGGCCGCGTCCCGACCCTGGTAACCGACGACGGCACCATGTTCGAGGATTCGGGCCTGATTTGCGCCTATCTCGATCATCTGGACGGATCACCGCTGTTCGAGATACAGCGCACCGCGGAGGGCTGGGCCGCATTGCGCGCGGAAGTGCGGGTGCGCAGCATGCTGGATGGCATCGCGGTGTGGGGACGGGAGTTGTACCGTCCGCCCACGGAACGCTCGCCCGGGATCATCGCGCACGAAACGGCGCGGGCGCAGCGCATGGCGGCTGCCCTGGACGGCGATGTCGCGGCGGGATTGTTCGATGGCCCGCTCAGCATCGCGCAACTGTTGCTGGCCTGTACCCTGCATACACGGGAGGATCGCCTGCCGGATTTTCAATGGCGCCAGGGCAACGATCATCTAAGCGCATGGGTCGACCGCTTTTCGGAACGGCCGTCCATTCAGCAGACCACGCCGCCGCCGCATCCGTCCGAAACCGCGCATTAGGGAGACAGACATGCCGATTATCATTGAACGTGACGACGCCATCACCACGGTCACCATCAACCGCCCGCAAGCCCGCAACGCCGTCAACCCGGAAACGGCGGATGAACTGCGCGAAGCTTTTCGGGAATTCGATGCCGACGAGGCCCAATCCGTCGCCATCCTGACCGGGGCCGAGGGGACCTTCTGCGCCGGCTATGATCTAAAGGCTGTCGCCCAGGGCAGCGCCAGTATCATCGCGAAACCAGGCGATGACGGCGCCCTGGGCCCCTCGCGGATGCTGCTATCAAAACCGGTCATCGCGGCGGTGGAAGGCCATGCTGTCGCGGGCGGCCTGGAATTCGCCCTTTGGTGCGACATGCGTGTGGCTTCGGAAACGGCGGTTTTTGGCGTCTATTGCCGGCGCTGGGGCGTGCCCTTGATCGACGGCGGTACCATCCGCCTGCCCCGCCTGATCGGCCATAGCCGGGCCCTGGACATGATCCTCACCGGACGCGGCGTGGCGGCGGAGGAAGCGCTTCAGTTTGGCCTAGCCAACCGGCTGGTTCCCGGCGGTCAGGCGCTGGCGGCGGCCCAGGAACTGGCCCGCGAGATCGCGAAATTCCCGCAGCTTTGCATGCGCGCCGACCGAATGTCATCCTATGAGCAATGGAGCCTTAACCTCAACGAAGCGCTCCTAAATGAAGCGGTAGGTGGCGAAAAGCCAAGGACCGAGGAGGCGCAGGCGGGTGCCGCCCGCTTCGCCGCCGGCAAGGGCCGGGGCGGCGATTTCAAGAGTATCTAGGTGCTCCGAAGGCTGGGAATAGCTCAAAGATTAGCCAGATATTGCCCCACGTAATCGGTGCCCACCTCGGCCCTATAAGCCTCCATCAATTTCGACGTGACGGGTCCTGGCACGGTGCCGTCGCCAATGGCGGCATTGTTGAAACTGCGCATGGGGCAAAGGCATAGGGAAGTAGAGGTGATGAAGGCCTCATCCGCCGTTGCCGCATCGTAGGGTGCCAGGTCATCCTCGACGATCTCTATCCCTTCCTGGCCGCACAACTCCATGGTCACGGCCCGGCTGACTCCGGCCAAAACGTACTGCGCCTTGGGCGTGCGCACCTTGCCGTCGTGGACGAGAAAAATATTGCTGCCGCTGCCCTCGGTCAGGAAACCACGGGTGTCCAGCAATACCGGCCAGGCATCGGGGCTGGTATCCTGGGTCTCCAGGCTGGCCACGATCAGGTTCAGGTAATTATGGGTCTTGGCGGCGGGATTGAGGGACTCGGGCGGCGTACGCCGGGTCGATGGCACGACCACGTCAATACCGTCACGGAACAACGGCGCCCGCTTGGCCAGCGGCAGCGGCACGCAGGTGACGATCACCGTGGCACCCGCATCCGCGCCCGGTCCGTCGGGATAGTTGGGGCCGCGTGTGACGCGAAGGAAGACCCAGTAATCTTCCCCCGTACCCAACAGATGCAGGTTGCGTTCCACGACCTCTTCCGAAATGGCGCAGAATTCCGCCGAACTCAGGCCGGGATCGATCCGCACATAGCGGAGCGAACGGAGCAGACGGTCCACATGCTCCTGTAGCCGATAGATCTTTCCGCCGAAGGTCCGCGCCGTATCGAACACCGCATCCCCGTAGATGAAACCACGGTCAGAAATGGACACGGTGGCGCGGGATTCAGGAACATACTCGCCATTGAGATAGACCACCCGTTCATTCAACAATGGTTCGTTCATGGCGCACCTCCACCCGTTTCCTATTTGCTGGCGAACTCTTCCAGGCCGCCCTTGAATTCCGTCTGGCCGAAGAGATCCGGCAGCAGGCCCTTCAGCCAATCCCGGTCCAGATCAACGCCGTTGGCCTTCAGGTAGATCTCGCCCTCGTCCAGCACCATGTCGAAATCATCCTGCATGCGGTAGCGCTTGGAAATATCGTCGTGGGGCTGCTGGCCCAAGGCCTGAACCAGTAATTCCGTCCAGTTGATGACCTGGAAATCACCCTTGGCCTCCAACCCCGAGAGCTGGCCGTGGCAGCCGTGGTAGAGCGAGACCAGAATATCCACATCATCGGCCTCGGCCCGGGCCAGGGTGGCTGCCCGCGCCGCCGCCTTCAGGCCCGGCGAGCGGTCGGCGCCCGAACCGCCGCAGGTATAGCCCGGCTCCGATGCGGTGCCGACAAGCGTCAATCCAGGAATGGCGGAGAGCATTTCAGCGACGTTGCGGCCAACCTTGTCCATGCCGTCGTGGCTGTGCAGCAGCACCCGCTTTTTCACCGGCTGGATGAATTTGCCCGCCAGGCCCCCGGCGCGCTGCACCAGAAAATTCGTCACATGGTCAAACTCGAAACTGGCGCTGCGGAAACCGGAAATGGTCTCGCCCAGGTGCAGTACGCAAGACGGACACCAGCTCAGCACCTCCTTGGGCTGGAAGCCGGCGAAGCGGCTGATGGTGCCAACCACCACTTTTTCCGCCGAACCCTGATCGCCTTCCCATTTCGATTGGATAATGCCGCAACAGGCACCGGGCCCGCCGACCACTTCGTAATCCACTTCCAGGGCATCCAGAATGGTCATGGCGTTGAACAGCAGATGCGGCGTGCGGATCGGATTGCAGCCGGTATAGAAAACCACGTCCGCCGGATGGGCCCGCGGGGTACGCAGCAGCCTGTCGAACTCCGGCGGCGCCAATTGCATCGCCGCCATGATGCGGATGGCGCGGGACATCTTGCGGAACAGTTGCGGTGTGGGGCTGTCCTGCTCCGCCTCCACCGTATTGGCCAGCATCAGCATGCGCCGGGGATTGATCGCCTCGGGACAGGCCGGAATGCAAAGACCGCAGCCATTGCATTGGCTGGCCCAGTCCTGAGCCGCGCCAGACATGGGCGTACCGTCGCGCAACAGCGCCAACACGCCATTGATGACGCCCGGTTCATCGCCGGCTTTGAGGTCGGTAAAGGGCGTGACCGGGCAAACCTCGACACATTTGCCGCACGCCGTGCAATCGGAGACCAGGCCCTCGCGCGCCTGCCCCAGGAAGTCGTCCAACGATTGTTTTGCTGTTCCCATAGGAGCAGTGTTTCCCGGTCGGCGGTCCAGGTCAAGTGGACCGAACCTGTCGATTTGTCTAGGTTGTTGCCAATGGAGGGCGCCATGGTAACCCGGACTGCTTCATGTGCCTGCGGACAGCTTGACGTCGACTGCGTTGGTGAGCCGCAAAAGGTTTCGCTCTGTCATTGCCTGGATTGTCAAAGGCGGACGGGCAGCACCTACGGAATTGCCGCCTTTTATCTCCGCGACGATGTCACGGCCAAGGGCCGCACGAACACCTATCAGCGTTCATCCGACAGCGGCCACGGGGTCAAATTTTATTTTTGTCCCGAATGCGGCTCGTCGGTGTATTGGCAACCTGAAAGAATGCCAACCTTAATCGCCGTAGCCGTCGGATCATTCGCCGATCCGTCATTTCCCGCGCCGACGCAATCGGTCTGGAACGAACGGCGGCATCCTTGGGTGCCCGCTCAAGACTGACGGTTTAGGGACGCTTCTTGCCACCCTTGGCGGCATCGGCACGCAGGGCCGCCTCCGCCGCCCGCCGGGCCCAGGTGAGGAATTCATCCTCGTTGTCCAGCACGTCCACCGGCACGGTCCAATAGCTGTTCAGACCCCGTTTTTTGCCCTGGCGCATATAGCTGAAGGGCTGCATGCCCTCGGCCTCGTAATCGGGACGGTTTTCATCATCCACCTTGAAATGCAGTACGTCCCTGGCGATCAGGGCGAACATCAGGCCGCGATAGAACACCCCCAGCCCGCCGAACATACGCCGCGTGCTGACATGCCCCAGGGGCGCCACGAGATCTTCGATATAAGCGCGGTATTCCGGCGAAACGGCCATGGCTGCTCTTGCCGCTATTTGTACAGCGGCACCTGGTCCTTGGGCTTGCCGATGTGGCTGTACATATCCGGGCGCCGTTGATCCATCAGGGGGTAGCGGCGCTTGACCTCGTCGGCGAAGCTCAGGTCGATCTCGGTGGTGATCACGCCCTCTTCATCGGACGCCGTCGCGACCACCGTGCCCCAGGGGTCGACCACCATGGAGCGGCCGACGAAGGCGATGCCCGATTGCGGCTCGACGCCGTATTGGCCCGATGCCACCACCCAGCATTGGTTTTCGGTGGCGCGGGCGCGCAGGAAGAACTCCCAATGATCAAAACGCGGGCTGAGGAAGGCGGAGGCACAGACGATGACCTCGGCGCCCTTCAGGGCCAGTTCCCGATAGACCTCCGGAAAGCGCAGGTCGGAACAGACCGAAACCCCCACCTTGGCCGGATCGGTCTGAAAGACCGGCAGTTCCGTCCCCGCCTCCACATGGTCGGATTCCCGAATGCCACCCTTGATATCGGGCCGGTTCGGGGCATCGAACAGATGGGTCTTCCAGTATTTGCCCATGATCTCACCCTCCGGCGAGATCAGCGGCGAGGAATTGTAATGCTGGTTGCCTTGCCGCTCATACATGGAACCGACGATATACATGCCATACTTCCGGGCCTTCTCGGCCAGCAGATCGGTCGTGGGTCCGGGGATCGGCTCGGCCAGATCCAAATAGACATCATCCGTGGACAGCCCCGCGCCGGTCCAGATTTCCGGCAGTACCACCAGTTCGGAGCCGCGCCGCCCGGCCACATCCAGGAAACCCATCATCCTTTCAACCGTGGCATCCTTGGCGGCGTCATCCGAGGTGATCTGGATGGCGGAGACGGTCATGGGGCGTGGCGTGGTCATGGCATCTGCTCCTATAGACTAAAACGCGAGATTTCGACTTCCTTGTCGGTGATGAATTCCAGCAAGGCCGGCACCCCGGCTTCCGTCTGGGCGATGCCGCGCTGGATGGCGGGAATAATCTCGGCCGGGTCCGTCACCCGTTCGCCATAGCCGCCAAAAGACCGTGCCATGGCCGCGTAATTGCCGGAGATATCGGTGGAGCGGTATTTCTCCGTCGAAACTTCCATGATCTTCAACTCAATCGCCATGGAGAAGTTGTTCAGCAGGATCGACAGAATGGGAATACGCTCCCGCACCGCGGTTTCGAAATCCATGCCCGTGAAGCCAATGGCCGCATCGCCCCAGACATTGATACACAGGGCATCGGGCCGGGCCAGTTTGGCCCCCATGGCCAGGCCCAGGCCATAGCCCAACTGGGTGGTCTTGCCCCAGCCGAGATAGCTGAGCGGCTTGGTCGCCCGCCAGAACGGTGAGAGCTGATCCCGCGGCGAGCCGGCATCATGGGTGATGATGATGTTGTCCTTGTCCACCGTGTTCTGCAAATCCCACAGCACCCGATAAGGCGTCATGGGATTCTGATCCGAGGTCAATTTCGGCATCCACTGGGCCAGCCATTCCTCGTACACAGCGGCGATTTCCGCCGCCACGGGGGCATTGTCCCGCGGCCCGTCAATCAGGCCTTCCACCGCCCCAATCAGGGCCTCCAGGGTCAGGGCGGCATCGCCCAGCAGACCCATCTCGATCTCCACGTCCTTGTTCAGATCAAGCGGATCCAGGGTGGCGTGAATAATGCGTTTGCCCTTGGGCATGGCAATGCCGAAGGAAGTTTCGGTGAAACTGCAACCAACGCCCAGAATCACGTCGGCGGCGTGCAGATATTGATGCACCGCCTTGGGCGAGGCCAGGCCGCCGGCGCCCAGGGAAAGGGGATGATCCTCCGGGAAGGCACTCTTGCCGCTCAACGAGGTGCAGACCGGAATGGCCAGCAATTCGGCCAATTGCTTCAGTTGCGGCCAGGCCTCGGCGAAGTGCACGCCGCCGCCGGCATAGATCACCGGATCCTTTGCCGCGACCAGCATTTCCGCCGCCTTGGCCACATCGGCGCCGTCGGGGCCATAGCGGGTGGAGGTAACGGGGCTGTAATGAAGCTTGCTGGAAAGCTCCTCGTTCATGACATCGGTGGGGATCTCCACCACGCAGGGGCCGCCCCGGCCATGACGCAACTGGGTGAAGGCCCGGCGCATGATATTGGGCACTTCATCGGCCGACGTCACCGGCTCCGTCGTCTTGGCCACGGGGGCCATGGCCTCGGTCGAATTGAAATTCGGGCGGATATGGGCGATGCGCCGCGCATAGCCCATGGGCAGCACCAAAATCGGCACGCCCTCGCCGAACGCCTGGGCCACGCCGCCAAAGGCGTTTTCCGAGCCGGGACCATGCTGCATGGCGAAGACGCCGATATTCTTGCCCGACGACAGGCGCGACATGGCATCCGCCATATGCAGGCCGATCCGTTCCTGTCGCACGATGATGGGCCGGATGTCCCAACGCGCGGCATATTCCAGAACATGGTTGACGGGATAGCCGATCAGGCATTCGACCCCTTCCCGCTTGAGAATTTCAACAACGGCTTCGACGGCTTTCATCTGCGTGGACACTCCAAATTCCGGACGCCACGGGCGCCCGTCCGTTTCGGTTCTGGTCCGATGATGCCACGACGGCGCGCCACCGCCAAATGCGGAATTTGGTATGCAGGCCACTATGGCGGTACCTATGCTTGATCGCCCGGGATAAACTGGCCAGTACGGCGCGGCAACAGAGGAACAAGACGACGTGGCGAAGAAACTGGATGGCTTTGTCGCCAGGTTGACGGCCCTAGGCGGCGGTTCGGGTTCGTCCTTGGATATCTATGAGGACTGGGCCCCGACCTACGAGGATAATCTACTACAGGACTATGGCTATATTGCTCCCCGTATTGCCGCGGATGCGTACGCCGCGCACTGCGGCGATCAGGACGGACGCATTCTGGACCTCGGCTGTGGCACGGGATTGGTGGGCCAGGAACTCAGCGCCCGGGGTTTCCGCCACATGGATGGACTGGATATCTCGCCGGCCATGTTGGAACAGGCGCGGCGCAAGGGAATTTATGGCGAGCTACTGGAACGCGACATGACTGTTGCCATTGATCTGGGTGGGCGGCGTTATGATGCGGCGATCGGCGTTGGCTGTTTTGGCGGCGGACACCTGGGCCCGCAACATCTGGCGGGGATTATCCGCTGCGTCCGGCCAGGCGGATTGCTGATTTTTTACATCAATGCCATCCCCTATGACGAAGATGACTATCCGGCGCATTTCCGCGCACTGGAAGAAGACGGCATCTGGCGCTTGGCATCGACCGAGCCATCGAACTACATGCAAGCCCTGGACCGCCCCGGCTGGGTCGTGGCGGCGCATCGCACATGACCATGCGGGTATCAACAAAATGCTGATCTGGGACGCCCATGCCGGCTTCGAAACGCGGAGCGCCGACGATCTCGCCACACTTGAAATTTGGAAGGCCGCAGGCGTCGATTTTCTCTCGGTCAACGTCGGCTATGACGTCAATACCTGGCAGGATACCATTACGGCGCTAGCCCTGGCCCGCGGCTGGCTGCGCCGCACGGACGGCTACCGTTTGGTTGCCGGCGTGGAGGATATCGACCTAGCCATCGCAGCGGGCGAGATGGCGGTGGCTTTCGACATCGAGGGCATGAATGCCCTGAACGGCTCCGTCGAGATGGTACGTTTCTATTACGATCTGGGCGTCCGGCAGATGCTGTTCGCCTATAACCTGAACAATGCGGCAGGCGGAGGCTGCCACGACGAGGATATCGGCTTGAGCGCATTTGGCCGGGAAGTGGTGGCGGAAATGAATGCGGTGGGCATGGTGATCGATTGTTCCCATTGCGGCTATCGTACCACCATGGAGGCGATGGAAATCTCCCGCGATCCGGTGGTTTTTTCCCATTCGAACGCCCGCGCCCTACGGGATCACGAACGCAATATTCGCGACGATCAGGCCAGGCGCTGCGCCGCGACGGGCGGCGTGGTCGGGGTCAACGGCATCGGGCCGTTCGTGGGCACGGACGATATCTCCACCACCTCGATCACCGATCACATTGAGTATTATCTGGATTTGATCGGGGCCAAGCATGTGGGCATCGGATTGGACTATTTCCATGCCACGGGGAATGGAGACAGTTTCAGCGATACTCTGTCGCAAAACGATCATTTCTGGCCCAAGTCGCAGTATCCCGACAGCGAGATCCGTTGCGCCGCACCTATGCAATTTGGCGAAATCGCCGAAGAATTGGCCCGGCGAAACCACCGTGACGAAACTGTTCGGGCTGTACTTGGCGGCAATTACCGGCGCGTTGCCAGGCAGGTCTGGAAGTGACCTTGGCGGTGCCGATAATGACAGGGGCAAAAGGAGCGCGGAGCGGCTACTTCGGCGCCTCGCAGTTGAGGGCCTGATGCAGGCTTTCGGGCGAAATAATGCTGCGGGCCAGGTTGGCGCGCCATAGATCGGTGCCCTGCTGGTTGGCCGATGACAGATCCGCCTCGATCAAGTTGGCCTCGGTCAGGGAGGCGGAGGAAAGATTGCTGTCGGTCAGGTTGGCACCGCTCAGATCGGCGCCGGTCAAATCCGCACCCACCAGCTTGGCCCCGCGCAGGCGCGCGCCGGAGAGTTTGGCATTGGTCAGGCTGACGTGGCTTAAATCCCGGCCCTCGAGGTTGACCTCGCTTAAATTTTCATCCGACAGATCGGCCCGGACGCCCTCGCTGTCGCCCTGCAGCCAACGGTGATGGGCCGTCAAGGTGCGCAGCAGGCGGCGGTTACGCTCCGCCGTGCGGCGGCGCTGTTCTTCCTCGACGATATTCTTTTCGACGATACGGGTATCGGTCGGCAGCTGGGTGACGCCCAGAATGACCCGCAACTGGCGCTGGGCGTGCTTCATATCAAAAGCTTCCAATTCGCCCGTGGTCAGGCTGCCGCCCGGATGGAAGCGCACTTCGTAAAGGTATTCGATCAATTTCGGCTGATTTTGCTCCGCCGTTTCGGCCTCCGCCGCGCGCAAGGCGGCCAGTTCCGCCTCCAATTCCTCCGGCGGGGCATAATTGCTGTTGTGGCCGATACCCGGCTGCCAGTCCGCGACCGTGTCTTCGGATTCCCTGCGTGCTCTCGCCATCGGTGCTGCCTCCGTTTGCATGCCCGATACAAGGACCTCCCCCAAGGAGCCCCCGGCATGCCTCACCTAATGGCTAAAAAGATAAATATACATCCTTAACAAAGGCTTATTCGAACAATGCTCAAGCGCGGATTCGCAAGCTTTTCGGATCGTAAAGCGGGCGCAGCGAGGCTGTTGCCGCGACCTGCTCGCAGGCCACCTCGATGGCGTAATCGCCGGCATTGACGAATGCGGCATCGACCACGCCGCCGGCGGGATCCGAGACATAGCCCAGACCGATGGCGGCGCCCAGGCTGTGACCGTAGTTTCCCGAACGCAGATGACCCACGATAACGCCGTCACGCCAGATCGGTTCGTTGTGGTAGAGCAGCTTTTCCGGATCCTCCAGCTTGAACTGCACCAGGCGCTGATGGGGGCCGGTTTCACGCTGGGGCAACAGCGCCTCGCGCCCGATGAAGCCGCCCGCCTTGTCCCAGGCCACGGCGAAGCTCAAACCGGCCTCGATGGGGGTATCTTCGTCGGTGATGTCATGGCCCCAATGGCGGTAGGCCTTTTCGATACGCAGGGAATCCAGGGCATGATAGCCGGCATGGCGCAGGCCAAAACCCGCCCCCGCCGCGACGATTTCGTCATAGACGCCTTGGGCCAGTTCCGTCGGAATATAAAGCTCCCAGCCCAATTCCCCCACATAGGTCAACCGCGTGGCACGCAACGTGGCGTAGGCAATATCGATTTCGCGGGAGGCCCCAAAGGGAAAGGCCTGGTTGGAGATATCCGCATCCGTGATGGATGCCAACAGATCGCGCGAATTCGGCCCCATGACCGACAACACCGCCTGGGCCGAGGTGATATCTACCAGATGGGCATGGGCATCGTCGGGAATATGCGACTTCAGCCAATGATAATCCCGCATTTGCGAGGTGGCGGAGGTGACGATCAGGAATTCGTCCTCGGCCGTCCGGGTCACAGTCAGGTCGGCCTCGATGCCGCCCCGCTCGTTCAGCCATTGGGTATAGACCGTGCGGTCCACCGCCACATCGACCTGATTGGCACAGACCTGGTTCAACACTGCCAGGGCGTCCCGGCCGGCAAGCTGGAACTTGGCGAACGAGGATTGTTCGAACAGCGCCACGCCTTCGCGGACCGCCATGTGTTCCGCGGCCGAGTGTTCGAACCAGTTCTGCCGGCCGTAGCTGTATTCATACTCGGGCGCGGTCTCGCCAGGGCTATACCAGTTGGCCCGCTCCCAGCCCGCCGTTTCGCCGAAACAGGCACCGGCCTGGGCCAGGCGGTCATGCATGGGTGATTTCCGCACGCCCCGCGCGGTGCGGTACTGATAGAACGGCCAATGGGGGGCATACAGCAGGCCCAGGCATTCACTGACCCGTTCGCGCAGATAGCGGGCGTTGCTTTGATGCGGCAGGGTACGGCGGATATCCACGTCCCACAAATCCAGGGGCGGATAGCCATCGCGGATCCATTCCGCCATCACCTTGCCGACGCCGCCGGCCGATTGAATGCCGATGGAATTGAAGCCGCAGGCCACGAACAGACCCTTGGTTTCCGGCACTTCGCCCAGGTGATAGCGGTTGTCGGGGGTGAAACTTTCCGGGCCGCAGAACCAGGTCCGGATGCCCGTTTCCCGTAGTGCCGGCATTCGCTTCAGGGCCCTCTCCAACACGGGCATGAAATGCTCCATGTCGTTGGGCAGTTCGTCGAAGCAGAAATCCTCCGGTATCCCATCCATGCCCCAGGGCTTGGCCTCCGGCTCGAAGGCGCCCAGCAGGATCTTGCCCGCGTCCTCCTTGTAATAGGCATAATTGTCCGTATCCCGCAGCACCGGCAGGCCGGCATGCACGCCCTCGATCGGATCGGTCACCACATAGAAATGTTCGCAGGCATGCAGGGGCACCAGGGCCTTGGTCATCGCCCCCACTTCCCGACCCCACATGCCCGTACAGTTGACCACGATATCGGCTTTGATCTGGCTGCCATCAACCATGACGCCGGTGACCTTGCCCTGATCCACCAGAATATCCGTCACCTTGGTGTTTTCCAGAACCGTGGCACCGCCGGCGCGGG
Organism: Alphaproteobacteria bacterium; assembly: GCA_030747035.1. Classification (GTDB taxonomy): domain Bacteria; phylum Pseudomonadota; class Alphaproteobacteria. The sequence continues at coordinate 46,849 of JASLLM010000003.1, forward strand.
CGCCCTTGGCCAGGGCCTGTGTCAAATCGGTTGGGTTGATCTGGCCATCCTTGGGTAGAAACACACCGCCGACCACGTCATCCACGGACAACAGCGGATACATGCCAAGAATGTCGTCCTGGCCGATCTCTTCCACCGCCAGGCCGAACACCCGCGCCATTGAGGCGCCCCGGCGCAACTCCTCCAGCCTTTCGTTACTGGTGGCGAGCGAGATGGAGCCGTTTTGTTTGAAGCCCGTGGCCTGCCCTGTCTCGGCCTCCAGACCGGCATAAAGCTCGGTCGAATATTTCGCCAACTGGGTCAGGTTCTGGGTCGCCCGCAACTGCCCGACCAGGCCTGCGGCATGCCAGGTGGTACCCGACGATAGCTGCTTGCGCTCCAGCAACAGCACATCCGTGATGCCCAGCTTGACCAGATGATAGGCGATGGAACAACCGACGACGCCGCCGCCGACGATCACGACAGAGGCTTGGCTGGGCGGGGATTTTGCCATGACACGCTCCCTACAGGAATTCATTGCCCGTCACCCTAGCGAATTGCCCCTGGCGGGGCCATGATGACGTTAGGAAAAAGAGACTGAAATTGGGGGACAGCCCGGGTGAGCGGCAATATCAGCCTTCGTCCTACGCCGCCTTCATCGCCAATATCTGCTCATACAGGGCCATCGGGCATTCGACACCCTGTTCCTTGGAGGCTGCCCGGTTGGCATAGCGGCGGTCGCCGGGAATGCGGGTGCCGTCCTGCGCCAGGATGCGGTCAAACAGGCCTTCTATCCGGCCGAGAAATTCGCCGTGATAGCCCGCCGGATCAATCAGGATAATAATCTCGCCCGCGTGCGCGGGCCCGCTGTCGGCGCTGCCGAAATTGGCGGCCTGATCCTCCGCCTCGAAGCAGAAATTGGCCCCCGTCAGGCCCGATGCCAGTAATTCCACCATGATGATGATGGCGTTACCCTTGTGGCCGCCAAAGGGCAGTTGCACGCCTTCCAGGGCAGCGTTGGCATCGGTCGTGGCATTGCCGTCCTTATCCAGCGCCCAACCTTCGGGGATGGCATGCCCTTCGCGTGCGGCCACCTGGATCTCACCGCGCGCGGAGGCGGAGGTGGCAAAATCGAAAACCAGCGGCGGCTTATTATCACGGGGGCAGGCAAAGGCGATGGGATCGGTACCGAACAGAGCCGTATCTCCCCCCCATGGCGCCACATAAGACCTAGTGGTGGACATTGCGATGGCGATCAGCCCGGCTTCGCCAAATGACTCCACGTCCCACCAAAGGGCATTCAGATTGCCGTTGTTACGAAAACCCAACGCGGCGATCCCTTGTGATTTCGCTTCCTTGATCGCCAGGGGCCGGCCCGCTACGATGGCGGGCGGGGAAAATCCATTCTTGGAATCGACGGCGACAAGGCCCGGGGCGGCATTGGAGACCTCCGGCACGGCTTTGCCGTCGACCCGGCCGTTTATCATGCATGAGACATAGCCGGGCACCCGGAACAAGCCGTGGGAATGGGTACCGTCGCCCTCGGCCGCGGTCACCACATCGGCGATGACCTGTGCATTGGACGGCGACATACCGTTGGCGGTAAACACCTCCGTCGACAGATCGTGAATCTCATCCAGGCTCATCCGAACCGTATCGGGCATCATATTGTCCTTTTGCATGGCGCCAATGGAGCAAGCCAATAATGGGCGATTACTATCGCCAGCGCTATTGCAAATACGGCAGGGAGGTAACGATCAGGGCGGCGCCTATGATGATCACCGCGAAGATGATCTGGCCCCGTCTCGTGGTCCAGCTTTTCGGCACGCCCAGCAGCATCGCGATACGGCGGGCGCCGAGCCACCAGACCAGGCCGCCCACGACGATCAGCAATAACAGCACGACCTTCATGGTTGGGGGCCGTGATCAGGCAGCGTCGTCTTTCAGATTGGCATCCAGATAGTTGCCGACTTCCTTGCTCACCCGGTCCATCTTGCCCTGGAAGAAATGGGTTGCGCCGGGGATCTTGCGGTAGTCGATAACGATACCGCGTTGCGCCTGCAAGCGTTCCGCCAGGGCGGCCGCATCGGCCTCGGGCACCGTATCGTCCCGGCTGCCATGCACGATCAGGCCGGAGGCGGGACAGGGTGCCAGAAAGGTGAAGTCGAAATTGTTGGCCGGCGGCGCGATGGAGATAAAGCCCGCAATCTCGGGCCGGCGCATGAGCAGTTGCATGGAGATCCAGGCGCCGAACGAATAGCCGCCGATCCAGCATGTCGTGGCGTTGGCATTGATGCTTTGCAGCCAATCCAGGGCCGAGGCGGCATCGGACAACTCGCCGATGCCATTGTCATATGTGCCCTGGCTGCGCCCGACGCCGCGAAAATTGAAGCGGAGGGCGGAAAATCCCCGCTCCACGAAAGACTGATACAGGTTGTAAACAATCTTGTTGTTCATGGTGCCGCCAAAACGCGGATGAGGGTGCAGCACAATGGCAATCGGGGCGTTGGTCGCCTTGCTTTCGTGATAGCGCCCTTCCAGCCGACCGACCGGACCGTTAAAAATGACTTCAGGCATGATTTTGGGCACTCCATATGGTCGATGCTGCAACCTGACCAATGATATCACGGGTACGGGGAGCTACCGACTGCTTCCAGATTCGTCATATAAGGCACCGGGCGGCAATATCGCAAGCCTTTGCGACGAAATTGTGTTGAATCGGCGAAATATTTCCCATTCTCACCGCATCTTGAACATTTACCTCAGTCTAACTAGGTTAAACCCTAGTCCAGGTTTGTCGCCCTATGCGGACGGCATTCTTTTCTTGCGTCAAATCCCGACGCCAGCGCTAGACAGTTCGGAGATGTATGATGTTCAAAACGTTTAGCCAAGATATCGCCGCCTGCATGGCGCGCGATCCCGCGGCGCGCTCCAAACTGGAAGTCATACTGGCCTACCCGGGATTTCATGCGGTGGTCTACTACCGCATCGCCAAATGGTTCTGGCAGCGCAAATTCTTCCTGTTGGGCCGGGTCATCTCGCACATCGGGCGGATGCTGACCGGTATTGAAATTCATCCCGGCGCCACCATCGGCAAGGGCTTTTTCATCGATCACGGGTTGGGCGTGGTGATCGGCGAAACGGCTGAAATCGGCGATAATGTTACCCTTTATCATGACGTCACCCTGGGCGGCATCGCGCCGTCGGTGGATTCGGACGCACAGCGTCAGCGCAAACGCCATCCCACCCTGTGCGACGATGTCATTGTTGGTTCCGGGGCCCAGATCCTAGGGCCCATCACGGTCGGCAAGGGCGCCCGCGTAGGCGCCAATTCCGTCGCCTTGCGCGATGTGCCCCCCGGCGCCACGGTCGTCGGCATTCCCGCCAAGATCGCCCGCGGCCGCGCGCCCGAGAAGGAGGCCGATCACGTCGCCTTCACCGCCTACGGCACCCAGGCCGACATCCCCGATCCGGTACAACGGGTCATCGATGCCTTGCTGGATAAAGTACAAGGCCTGTCCATGCAGGTAGAGGAATTGGAGCGCCGGCTGGGTGATCCCACCAAGGCGCAATGGGATCTGGCGGAAGACGATGAACCCGGCGAGACCGAAGGCAGCGGCTGTACCGACAGAAATAACTAAGGGCCCTTTATGAGCGCCGCCGACCCGATCTATCTGGACTATAACGCCACCGCGCCTATCCGCCAGGAGGTGATGGCGCTGGTGATGGAAATCATGGCCACGGTGGGCAATGCCTCCTCGGTACATCAGGCCGGACGCAAGGCGCGGGCCCGGGTCGACACCGCCCGCCAACAGGTTGCCGACTTGGTCGGGGCGCCGGCTAAGAACGTCATCTTCACCGGCGGCGGGACAGAGGCGGACAACCTGGCCCTGCGCGGCTTCGGCCCGCGTCATCTGATCGTTTCAGGATTTGAACATGGCGCCATTCTGGCTCCGGCCCTGCTGCTGGACAGGGACGCGACGGTGGTCGCGGTGGATCGACAGGGCCGGATCGACCTGGCCGCCTTGGAGGTTGCCCTGGCCGCCTCGGACGGCCCCACGCTGGTCTCGCTGATGCTGGCCAACAATGAAACCGGCGTCATACAGCCGGTTGCCGAGGCCGCGGACATCGTCCATGCCCATGATGCCCTGCTGCATTGCGACGCCATCCAGGGGATTGGCAAGATCGCCGTCGATATCAATGAACTGGGCGCGGATCTGCTTTCCATCTCGGCCCATAAATTCGGCGGCCCGCAGGGCGTGGGCGCCTTGGTGATGCGCGAGGACCGCACCGTCATGGCGCAAATGGTCGGCGGTGGCCAGGAAATGGGCCGCCGCTCCGGCACCGAAAATGTCGCCGGCATCGCTGGATTCGGCGAGGCGGCAAGACTGGCTGGCGCGGAACTGGAAGAATTCGCCAAGCTTGCCATCCTGCGCGATGGCTTGGAGGACCGCCTGGCCAAGATTGCGCCGGCCCGCGAGGTGATTGGCGGCGATGTCGACCGCGTACCCAACACCTCATGCGTGACCATGCCGGGGGTTCGTTCCGACACCCAGGTTATGGCCCTGGATCTGGCCGGTATCGCGGTCAGCGCGGGCTCGGCCTGTTCGTCTGGAAAGGTTGCCGCCAGTCATGTCCTTGACGCCATGGGAATGGATCGTGATGAGGCCATGAACGCGATCCGAGTTAGCCTGGGCAGGGATACCACATCGGCCGAGATTGAAGGTTTCCTGACCGCCTGGGCGGAAATCTATCGCCGCAACAGCGCCCATACCGATGCCGCCTGATCCGGGCCGAGCCGTTCCTTGCCCCAGATAATCTTTGTCAGCCATGACGGCTCCCGCCAACAAGCTGTCGAGGCGCCCATTGGCGACTCGGTCATGGAAATTGCCGTCCGCAACGGCATTGACATGGAAGGTGCCTGTGAAGGCAACATGGCCTGCTCCACCTGTCATGTCATCGTGGATCCGGATTGGGACCGCAAGCTGCCCCCTCCCAAGGTTGAGGAGGAAGACATGCTCGACCTTGTCTTCGGCCTGAAACGCACGTCTCGGCTATGCTGCCAGATCATCATGACGGCCGAACTGGACGGCCTGACGGTGCGCCTGCCCGGTGAGAGCCGAAATCTGTTGGATTAGCGCGTTTTCGTCATTTTCCTGGGACCGCTGACGTCGGCCCGCGGAAGCAAAGGATTCGTACCCGGTGGCCGGATTGGCTATATTTGCTGCCGTTTTCACCGGCAAGATTGTTGCGGCAATTTGCGCAAACAAAATGGGGCAGCCATGACAGAGAAACCTTGGGCCAAACATTACGAACCGGGAGTCCCGCACCAGATTGACGCCGACGCTCATGCCTCCGTTTGGGCGATGTCGGCGGCGGCCATCGCCAAATACCGTGATGCGCCGGCGTTCAGCAACTTTGGCGCCGATTTGAGCTTCAATGACATCGACCGGCTGTCCAGAAATCTGGCGGCCTATCTGCAGACCGAACTGGGTCTGAAGAAAGGCGACCGGGTCGCCATCATGTCGCCCAATATCATGGCCTTTCCCGTCACCCTGTTCGCCAATATGCGGGCCGGGCTGGTGCAGGTTAACGTCAATCCGTTGTATACCCCGCGCGAGTTGCAGCATCAGCTCAACGACGCAGATACCGACACCATCATCATTTTCTCCGGCTCCACCCCGGTGCTGGCGGAGATTATCGGCGAGACCAAGGTGAAAAACGTCATCGTCGCCGACCTGGGCGATTGCGGCAACGGTGCCCTGCCCAGCCCGCCGGCGGACGAACGCCTCTCAGGCGTGGTGAAGTTCGCGGACGCCCTGGCGGCGGGAGAAAACCTTGATTTTGCGCCCGTCGATATTTCCGGCGATGATCTGCTGTTTCTGCAATACACCGGCGGCACCACCGGCCTGTCCAAGGGCGCCGTGCTGACCCACCGCAATCTGGTCGCCAATATCATCCAGATCACGGCATTCCTGGGCGAGAGGGTGCGCGAGGGCGAGGAAGTGGTGATCACCGCCATTCCGCTCTATCACATCTTCGCCCTGATGGTGAATTGCCTGACCTACTTCACCAAGGGCGGGCGCTGCGTGCTGATTACCAATCCGCGCGACATGCCGGGCTTCGTCAAGGAATTGAGCAACGCGAAGTTCTCGGTAATTACCGGAGTCAATACTCTGTTCAACGGCCTTCTGCACACGCCGGGCTTTGCCGAGCTGGATTTCTCCGCCCTCAATCTGGCGGCGGGTGGCGGTACCGCCATTCAGGAAGCCATATCCAACAAATGGCGCGAGGTGACCGGCCATCACATCACCGAGGGCTATGGCCTGTCGGAAACCTCGCCCGTTGTCTCCTTCAACGTGGCGGGACGGGACGAATTCACCGCCACCATCGGCGTCCCAATGCCATCGACGGATGTCTCCCTGCGCGACGATGACGGCAACGAAGTGGCCCCGGGCGAGCCGGGAGAGCTGTGCGTCAAGGGGCCCCAGGTGATGACGGGGTACTGGCGCCGGGAGGAAGAGACGGCAGCGGTGACCACGGCGGACGGCTATTTCCGCACCGGCGATGTGGCCATTCTGACCGAGGAAGGCCGCTTCAAGATCGTCGACCGCAAGAAGGACATGATCCTGGTCTCGGGCTTCAACGTTTATCCCAACGAGATCGAAGGCGTGGTGGCGAACATGGACGGCGTACTGGAAGCCGCCTGCGTCGGTGTGCCCGACGCCCAGACGGACGAAGCGGTGAAGCTGTTCGTGGTCAAGACGCCGGATGGGCAGGTCGGCGCCGACGAAGTCATCGCCTTCTGCCGGGAGAACCTGACCGCCTACAAGGTGCCGAAACAAATCGCCTTCATCGACGAATTGCCGAAATCACCCGTGGGCAAGATCCTGCGGCGGGAGCTGCGCGACTAGAAATCCAGCGGCAAACTCAAGTGGCGTTGGTACATCGTGTCCCGGTGGCGCAGTAAGATGGGTTCGATCTTCACGCTGTCAGGCGCCGTATAGGGCCCTCGCAGGCGTTCAGGCATGGGGTTCAGATCCTCCGCCATGGGGGCGACCAACTGTGAGAAGCAGGCCCAGTACAGATCGGCGGCGGTAAATTCATCGCCGACGAAATAGTCGCTGCCCCGCGCCGCCTGCGCCCCCAGCTTGCCGGCCAGCATGGCCAGTATGTCGGTACAGACCTCGTTCGCCCTTGCCGCCGCGTCGCTGCTGTAGCCGTAGCGATCCGCCAAAGTATCGGGAAGCTGCCGCGCCTTTGGATCGGTGATCGCCGCCCGCATGACATCGATCATCGCCAACCGTCGCTGCCAGGCCAATCCACCCTCGGATGCCATCTCCGTCATAAGCCCGAACATCTCCGCCCGCGCGGCGGATGAAGCAGGCACCAGCCTGGGCTCGGGTGCAAGACGCTCGGCCAGCATGACGATTTCGTACCAGCCCACCCTGGGCATCTCGTCCTCATAGACCGCGACGGGGGCATTGCGGTGGCCGGTCCAGGCAAATAATTCGGGGTTTTCCTGGGCGCCCTTCTGGCCCACGGCAATGAAGGGATAGTTCTTGTATTGGAAAAGATACTTCGCGGCCTGGCTCCAGGGCCCCGGCACGCCCATGGTCAGGGCCAGGCGCAAACCCAGCTGATCCTTGGCGTCGTTCACATAGGCGTAGTCCACGCTCCTGCTCCCAATTTCGCCGTATTTGTGGCATTCTTGAGGCTGGAGAATAGCCGATCATGAGCAAAGCGTTCACAAAAGAATCCGATGGCGAAGACGACGACCTGCCCGAGGCCGCCGCGCCCCTGCCCGCCGGGGCCAAGAATTATCTGACGCCCGAGGGTCACGCCCGCCTGACGGACGAGTTGCAGCAATTGCGCCGGGTCGAGCGGCCAAGGGTGGTCGATATCGTCTCCTGGGCGGCGGGAAATGGCGACCGTTCGGAAAACGGCGATTATTTGTATGGCAAGAAACGCCTGCGGGAGATTGACCGCCGGGTGCGCTACCTGATGAAGCGCCTAGAAATCGCCGAGGTGGTGCATTTGGAGCGGCAAAAAAACCGCGACTGGGTCTTCTTCGGCGCCACGGTGACCTATGCCGACGCCAACGACAGCGAACGCACCGTGCGCATTGTCGGCGCCGACGAGGCCCGTCACGATCAGGGCGAGGTCAGTTGGGTCTCCCCCATCGCCCGGGCCCTGCACAAGGCATCGGAAGGCGACATCGTCAAATTGCGCACGCCGTCTGGCGTCGAAGAGATCGAAGTCGTCGAAATCAGCTATGGTTAGCCAGCCGAAGTAACGTTTCAGTGGAGTAAGATAGAATGAGCGACCCCCTCCCTCTCAGCGGCGTCCGCGTTTTCGAGTTGGGCAGCAATCTCTCGGGGCCCTACGGCACCTGGATTTTGGCGGCCCTGGGCGCCGATGTTGTGAAGGTGGAACGGCCCGGTGGCGGCGACGATGCGCGGAACTGGGGCCCGCCGTTCTGGAACGGCGCGGCGACGGTATTTCATACCACCAACCGGGACAAGAGCTCCATCACCGTCGATCTGAAGGACGCGGAAGCCCTGGCCGCTCTACGGCGGCGCATCTTGGATGAAGCGGATGTTGTGTTGCAGAATTTTCGCCCCGGCGTGGCCGAGAAACTCGGCCTGGGCTCGACGCAAATGTGTGCCGAAAAACCGGCGCTGATTTATTGCAATCTATCCGCCTTCGGCGCCAAGGGGCCATTGTCGGAGCGGCCCGGTTTCGATGCCCTGATGCAGGCCTTTGGCGGCATCATGTCGGTCACGGGCGAGGACGGCCAGGCGCCGGTGCGGGCGGGGGTTTCAGTGGTCGACATGGGTACGGGGATGTGGTGCGCCATCGGCATCCTGGCCGCCCTGAACCGCCGCCGCGACACGGGCCGGGGCGGCGTTGTCGATACTTCGCTGTACGAAACCGCCCTGGGCTGGAGCACATATTACACCGCCGATGTGCAAGTCACCGGCGTAGCGCCGAAACGCCACGGCTCCGGCGTGCGGGGCATCGCGCCCTATCAGGCCTATGAATGCGCCGACGGCTATCTGGTGGTCGCGGCCTCCAACGACCGCCTGTTCGCCGGCCTGGCGCGGGAATTGGAACACGGCGAATGGCTGGACGATCCCCGCTTTGCCGACAACCCGTCGCGCTCCAACAACCGCGAGGCATTGAACGCCATGCTGATGCCTATCTTCAAGGCGGAACCTCGAAGCCATTGGCAGGAACGTCTCGATGCCGTGGGCGTGCCCAACGCGCCGATCCAACATGCGGGCGAGGTGATCGAACATCCGCAGACCCAGGCCCTGGGCATCATGCAGGACACGGGCCAGGGCATGGCCCTGACCGGCCTGCCGATTTCATTTGATGGCGAACGCCCGCCCTTGCGCAACATCGCGCCGGACTTGAAAGAATAATCTAATCCCTGACCACCAGGACCGAGCAATTGGCGTGGCGCACCACCCTGGCCGCATTCGGACCCAGCAAATAATCCTCCATATTCGGCCGGTGTGAACCCATCACGATCAGCTCGCACGAGATTTCACCCGCCACCCGCAGGATCTCCTCGTACGCCGTACCGTGACCGACGATGTGCTGGACCGGGATATCCTTGGGCACGTTGGCGGCCGCCCATTCGTGGAGTTTCTCCATGGCCAGATCCAGGGCCTTTTTCTCGTGCCCCTTGGGAAAAAACGAGCCGACGATACTCATGCCGAAATCCGGCACCACGGTCATCAGGTGCAGGGTGGAACCGAACGCCTGGGCATACTCGATCGAAGTCGGCAGCGACTTGGCCCAGGTCTTGTCATGCTCCAAATCGACGGCGAGAAGAATATGTTTGAACATTGGCGTTTCTCCTCTCAGGCCGCCGGCGCGGATGCGGTCTCGGCCACCGCGCCATTGCGGCGGCGTTGCAGCAGCACGATCAATCCCAACAGCAATAGCGCTGGAATGAACATTAGTTGTTTTATCGGTTGATCCGCCGGCGCCATGACGGTCAGGATCTTCTGATCGAAATCCAGTCCGGCCTTTTGCGCCGCGCTATCGAAGGCTGCGTTATCAATGGTGACGCCGCCGTCCTCGATCAGCAGTTCCAGACCGTAAGCCTCCAAACGCTCCGCCCCCGTCGGCTCGTCGGGCACCGCCAGCAGCGCCGTGAAGACCACCGGTTCGCCGACATCGTTCTCGCCCTGGACGATCAGGCGCAACTCCGACCCTGGTGCCGCCTTGCCCACGACTTCGACAATTGCAGCCGGTTTTTCCTCAACAAACGGCGGCACGATCAGGTCCATCCAGAATCCCGGCCGGAATAGGCTGAAGGCAATCAGCACCAGCAGCACGGATTCCCAGATTTTACAGCGCGCCAGGAAGAAGCCCTGGGTGCCGGCGGTGAACAATAATATCGCCGCCGTGGCCACGACGAAGACGAAGGCGCCTTCGATCAGGGTCACGTCGATCAGCAACAGATCCGTGTTGAAGATAAAGAGGAACGGCAGCAGCGCCGTGCGCAGGGAATAAATGAAGGCGACAATACCGGTGCGGATCGGGTCGCCCCCCGAAACGGCGGCGGCGGCGAACGAGGCCAGGCCAACGGGCGGCGTCACATCCGCCATGATGCCGAAATAGAAGACGAACAGGTGCACCGCGATCAACGGCACGATCAGGCCGTTTTGTTGGCCGAGGCTGACGATCACCGGCGCCAACAGGGACGACACCACGATATAGTTCGCCGTGGTCGGCAGGCCCATGCCCAGGATCAGGCTGAGGATGGCAGTGAAGATCAGGATCAACAGGATCTGACCTTGCGAAAGGATCTCCACCAATTCCGCCAACACCAGCCCGACGCCGGTTTGCGAGACCGTGCCGACGATGACACCCGCGGCAGCGGTGGCGATGCCGATGCCGATCATGTTGCGGGCGCCTGAAATCATGCCGTCGATCAGCTCGTTAAAGCCCTGGGAAATCTTGCCGCTCAAATTCTCCTTGCGGAACATGGCGAACAAGGTCCGCTGGGTCAGAAGGATGAAAATCATCAGGGTGACGGCCCAGAAGGCGGACAGTTCAGGCGACAGCCGCTCCACCATCAGACACCAGATCAGCACCGAGACAGGCAACAGGAAATGCAGGCCCGCCATGACCGTCGGGCCCGGTTCCGGCAGGGCCACGATCGGCGCATTGGGATCATCGACCACCAGATCGGGATGGGCGGCGCACTTCGAAATCAGCCAGACGTAGATCACCAGAATGGCCGCCCCCGCAATCCACGGGGTCAAGGTTGCGCCTGCCAGATCGCGGATCAGGTTGATGGCGAAAAAGGCCGCGAAGGCGCCAATGACGATGTTGCACAGAATGATGGCGCCGGTGGACAGCATCTTCTCCCGCGTGCCCTCCCCGGCCTGGGCGTTGAAGGTCTTCAGAACCCCGAACTCCAACGCCACCAACACCGCGATCACCAGCACCCGGTTGAGATTGCTCTCCAGCAGACTGAAGGCTTCCGACAGGTAATACAGCGCCCCGCCCATGGCCAGGATCGCCGCCAGGGTGATCCCGAACGACAACAGGGCCAGTTTCGCCGGTTTCGGCACCGTGGCCCGGGGCAGGCCCTGCATGTTCATCTTCATGGCTTCCAGATGCACGATGTAGACCAGAGCGATATAGGAAATGATTGCCGGAACGAAGGCATGCTTGACCACTTCGAAATAGCTGATGTCCACATACTCGACCATCAGGAAGGCCGCCGCCCCCATCACGGGCGGCATGATCTGGCCGTTGACCGAGGAGGCGACTTCCACGGCGCCGCTTTTCTCGGCCGAGAATCCGACCCGTTTCATCATCGGAATTGTAAAGGTACCCGTGGTCACCACATTGGCAATGGAGGAGCCGGAGATAAGACCGGTCATGCCCGAAGCCACCACGGCGGCCTTGGCCGGTCCGCCGCGCATATGGCCCATCAGGGAAAACGCCACCTTGATGAAATAGTTGCCGGCACCGGCTTTATCGAGAAGCGCACCAAACAGCACGAAGAGAAAAACCAGGCCCGTGGATACCCCCAGGGCAATACCGAAGACGCCTTCCGATGACAGCCATTGATGATCGGCCACGGCGCCAAAGCTGGCGCCCTTCCAGGCCAGGATGCCCGGCGCGTATGGGCCAAGAAAGGTATAGCCCAGGAACAGCGTCGCCACGACCATCAAGGGCGGGCCCAGGGCCCGCCGCGTAGCTTCCATCAGGACCACAATGCCAACACAGGCCACGACGATATCCCAGGTATTCGGGTTGCCGGGCCGGTCCGACAGGCGGGAGCCCAGCAGTCTGTCCACCAGGGCGCTATCGAAGACGAACAGATACATGGTGGCCGCGATGCCGATCAGCGCCAGGGCCCAATCGGCGGCCGGTATTCTGTTGCGCGGTGAATTCTTAAAGGCGGGATAGGCGAGAAAGGCCAGCAGTATGGAAAACGCCAGGTGTACCGGACGCGCTTCCTTGCCGGAAAAAACCCCCCAGTGCAGCATGAATGGCAGGGGCGAGGCGATCCAGACCTGCCACAGGGACCAGATCAACGCCGTGGCGGCTAGAAAACGGACAATCAGGACATTGTCAGGCGTCCGCCCGCCGGTATCGGTTGATGCAACAAGATCGTCCAGTTCTTCCGTGCTTAACGGCCCGGTGGATTGGTCCCCGCTGCTCATGGCGTGCCCCCCGCGATTGCAGACGAATTCAACAGATATAAAGGAAGCGGGGCGGCGTTTTCAGGCGCCGCCCCATCCAGTTGGTTTCTACATCCAACCTTGTTCCTTGTAGTAGCGGAGCGCACCTTCATGCAGGGGCGCGGACAGATTGTTCACGATCATCTTCTTGGGATCGAGATGGGCAAATGCCGGATGCATCTTGCGGAAACGCTTGATGTTGTCGAACACGGCCTTGACGATCTGATAGACCGTATCGGCATCCGTCGCGGTCGAGGAGACAAAGGTCGCGCCGACGCCAAACGTCGTGACGTCACCCTTGGTGCCCTTGTACATGCCGCCCGGAATGGTCGCCATGGCATAGTAGCCATTGTCGGCGGCCAGTTTCTGGATCACCGCGTTATCCACGTTGACGATCACCGCATCACAGGACGTGGTGGCTTCCTTGATCGAGCCATTGGGATGGCCAACCGTGAAGACCATGGCATCGATCTTGTTGTCGCACAGAGCAGCGGACTGCTCGGAGGATTTCAATTCCGAAGCCAGGGCGAAGTCGCCCATTTTCCAGCCCATCTTGTCCATCACCACTTCCATGGTGCCGCGCTGGCCGGAGCCGGGATTGCCGATGTTGACGCGCTTGCCCTTCAGGTCATCGAAATTCTTGATGCCGCTATCAGTGCGGGCAACGACGGTGAAGGGTTCGGGATGTACCGAGAAAACCGCGCGCAGGCCCTTGAAGGCACCTTTCGGAAATTGCTTCGGCGCGGTGCCGTTATAGCCATGGTACTGCCAGTCGGATTGGGCCACGCCCATGTCCAGATCACCGGCGCGGATGCCATTGATATTCTTGGTCGAACCACCCGTGGTATGGGTGCATTTGATATTGTGGTTCTTGGTCCCCTTGTTCACCAGCTTGCAGATCGCGCCGCCCACTTGATAGTAGACGCCGGTCTGACCGCCGGTCCCGATGGTGATGAATTTCTGCGCCGCCTGGGCGCCCGTAAAGCTAACGGCTAGCTGTGGAGTCTCAATAGGTTGTTCACATCCAAGCCTGAACGGCTGATTGGTGGTTTTCTTTTTATCCCGGCAT
>JASLLM010000040.1 GCA_030747035.1 Alphaproteobacteria bacterium
TCAATTACGGCAGATAAAACAGTGGGTTAAGCAGGAACAATCGTAGTTATCTGGGTCAGCCCCCCCCCCAACAGTATTGGTGATTATCTTGGCGATCTTGATGCCGCCCACAGTGCCGAAGACTGTATGACGATTACGCGCCGGCATGTGGGCCAGCTTGGCTTCCGCAATGTGGTTTTCACCTATTCGAAACGGTCGCGAAACGTCCCCGGAGAGGTTATCGCCGCTCTTCGTTATTCCTCTATTCCGCCTGCCTGGGAAGAACGCTATCGCGACATGGGATACCAAAACGACTGTCCGATCTTGCGCGAGGGTCTAAACGGCGGGTCCCTGCCACTGATCTGGCAGGATATTTGGGATCGTGTCGACAAGAACGCCAAGCAACGACAAATGGTTAGTGAAGCCGCCGAGCTAGGCGTCGTTCACGGTGTTTCCATTCCCATAAGAATGCCTAACGGTGACATTTGTGGCGTTGGCGTTTCCACCGATCTTGGCAGTGTAGAGGCACAGCAGGTGATCGAAGCCCATTTGCCGATGGTGTTTCTTATGAGCCATCATTTGCACGCCGTCATCGCCGATCGCTATCTGATGCAGACCGATGAGGACGAAAACCCTCGTTTGACAAACAGTGAACTGGATTGCCTGCATTGGGTTGCCGAGGGCAAGGGCACCTGGGAGATATCGAAGATTCAAGGTGTCAGTGAAAACACCGTCAAATACCACCTGCGCAATATTCTATCCAAGTTGAACGTAAATAATCGCCCGGCCGCCGTCGCGCGCGCGTTCCGCTTGGGCCTGATGCGTTTTTAGGACACCCTACCCGTTGCCCACGGCAGCGCTTTACCGGCCAAGGGAAACCTTGTCGGCCCCTGCCTCTTCGGTGGGCGGCGGAGTCCCGCTCAATAGCTGCGCGGAAGGATCTTGATCCACGTCGCCAAGGCGCTTCATCAGATAGATCACATGCTGGGCCAAGAACGCCTCTCTGGAGCATTTGTAATAGCACACCGGCCAATCGCGCAGTGTACGGTCAGACTGGCGCAGGAAACCGCACTTTTCCATGACGTGCATGCTGGCCGTCTGAAACGTGCGGGCGGTGCCATGCACCACGTCGAAATCTCGCTCCACGAATGCATATTCCAAATTGCGGCGAAAAATCTCCCACGCCAGGCCGCCCGACCAGTACGGCCGGTCCACCATGGTGGAAATATGCACATCACCGTCGAATTCTTCCAGGTGCCGCAGGCCGCAATAGCCGACCAGGGCATCCGTGGCCTTGTCAAAGGCGCCAAAGATCCCAAAGCCATGCTTTCGCCAATGAGCGGAAAAATCTGCAATACGCTCCAGCGCCTGCGCGGTCCCCTCCTCGCTGGTTCGGGCGGGCGGGCCGAACATGGTGGTTTCGGTGATATTGGAATCGCGCATAGCGACCCCAAAGGCCGGCGCGTCCGATTCCTCGAACGGGCGTAAAATCAAGCGTTTTGTTTCTAATATTACGGATGTCATAACATTTTATGCTCGTTTTTAGATTTGACTTTTTAAATATATATACTTATACGGGCTAATCAATAAATTTCCGCGAATAACTTAAAATTTTACTCTTATAGCGGGATTTCAAGGTTCGCAATGCGAAGCTATTGAAGATCTAAGGCGCGGCTAGCAGCGGAAGGGCCACAGGCAATGACGGCATTCACCATGGAGCGTGTTGACAGTTACCGGAGCGCGGAAGAACTTTGCCCCGTGGCCCGGGCCATGGAATTGCAGAGTTTCCGGGATTATCTGGGCTCTGGTAGTGAAAAACGCGTACTGGAATTAGGCAGTGGCAACGGCACCTTGACCCGATGCCTGCGGGAAATAGGCTGGACCGTCGATACCGTCGATATTGCCTTTCAGGCCCCGCCCGAGGCGCGCCGCCATCATGCGGCTGATATCGCCGACGGGCTTGGCTTCCTGCCAAAAGACGCCGCCTACGATGCGGTGGTCTCCCTGGCGGTTCTGCACCATGTGGCCGCCTGCCCGCGCCGGCTGCCGGACAATCTGGCCAACGATCTTGCCGCGGTCACCAGGCCGGGGGGCATCCTGATGTTGCAGGACGTCCCCACGCCCCGCGTCTTGCCGTCGTTGGATGCGAACCCCGATGACGGCTACTTTGCGGCCGCCAACACGGCCCGGATTTTCGCCGAACTGGTTGATCCTCACAGCGAACCGACACACAACGGCATCTATATCGAAATGGCGGCTATCGGCGCCCAACTGGCCGACGAATTTGCTCATCTGGCACGGTTCCATCATCGATGTGATTGGAATTTTCCCAACGAAGAGATCGCCGCCCGCTACGTACAGGCCCTGTTCCACCTGAACCTGAGCCTGGCCGAAGTCGCCGCTGTCATCGGCCCAACACTGCAGCCGGCAGAACCCGGACTGCGTCTCCCGTGGGCCCTGGACTGCCTGGTCATGCAGCGGCTGTAAATTCCAACAAGTCTAGCGCAGCACGAAACCTTCATAGCCGTTGGCGGCGACTTCATCGCATTTTTCCCGGTAGGCCGGGGCGCCGCCGGCGTAAAGGAGGAAGGTTCGTTTGTCCTTGCCTTCCACGTTCGGATTGATGCCGTTGAACCAGGAATCCACCTTGGTCATCAGCAGTTCGGACGCCGTCTCGTAAACGTGCTCGGTCCAGGTATCCTCCGCCTCCGCGGTCGGGGCGATGCAGGTGTAATTGTTGTCCTTGAGGTAGCCCATCAGATCGGCAACCCATTCCACATTCTGTTCGATACACCTTGGAATGTTGCAGAAAGTGCCAGCGTTGTGCGGCCCCACCAAGGTCAGCAGGTTGGGAAAGCCGGCGATTTGCAGGCCGAGATAGGTTCTGGGGCCACCGGCCCATTTGTCCTTGAGCTTGCGCCCGCCCTCGCCACGAATATCGATCCGGTCAAAGCCGCCCGTCACCGCATCAAAGCCGGTGGCATAAATGATGACATCGAAATCATGGGCGTCGCCGCTGGTTTCCAGCCCGCTCGGCATGATGCGCTCAATCGGCGTTTCGTTGAGGTCGACCAGCAGCACATTGTCCTGGTTATAGACCTCGTAGTAATTGGTCTCCAGCGGCACGCGCCGGGTACCGAAACCGTGGTCCCGGGGGATCAGTTTTTCCGCCACCTCCCGATTATGGACACGCTGGCGAATTTTCCTGATCACGAACTCCGAGACCACATCGTTGGCTTTCTGGTCCGTGAACATGTCCCGGAAATTGCCGACCCAGATGCCAAAGCCGGGTTCGCCGTACAGTTTCTCCAGAAAGGCCTCCCGCTCCTCGGCCGGGATCTCAAGGGCGCGGCGGTGATCCGCCTTGTGCAGGAAGGCGCTGTGTGAGGCCCGGCATTTGGCAAAGATTTCCGGATAGCTCGCCTTGATCCGGGCTTGGGTGTCCCCATCGATTGGGCTGTTGTGCAAGGGCGCGCAGTAGTTCGGCGAGCGTTGAAAAACAGTGAGGTGCCGGGCGGTCTTGGCGACTTCCTGAATTGTCTGCACGCCGGTCGCGCCAGTGCCAATCACGGCGACGCGCTTGCCGGCGAAATCCACCGGCTCGTGGGGCGCCTCGCCGGTGTGAAACCATTGTCCCTGAAATTCCTCGATGCCCTCGATCTTCGGCAAGGTCGGTACCGACAGAGGACCGATGGCGGTGATGAGAAAACGGGCTCGGGCGCGGCCGCCATCTTCCAATGCAACATCCCAGCAAGTCCCGGCTTCGTCAAAAATCGCCGAAACAACGCGGCTACTGAATTGGATGTCCCGGCACAGATCAAACTTGTCGGCCACATGATTGAGATAACGGAGGGTTTCGGGTTGGGCGGCAAAATGCTCGCTCCAGTCCCATTCCTGCAACAGCTCTTCCGAAAAGGAATAGCCGTAGCTGTAGCTTTCCGAATCAAAGCGCGCGCCTGGATAGCGGTTCCAATACCAGGTACCGCCAACGCCGTCGCCCGCCTCGAACACCCGTACGGACAGCCCAAGCTTGCGGAGCAGATGCAGCTGGTACATGCCGGACATCCCGGCACCAATGATGATGACATCAAAATTTTCCAATTGGCCTGCCGGATGGACCTTTTCCGTTTCAACTGACATTTCCAGAACACTCCCCACGATCGTCCATCAGCCCGATGACAGCGAAAATATTTGTCACCCGGCCGGCCCGGCGCGTCAACCCAAGTCGCCTGAAAGCATTTGGCCAAAGTGGCGGGCCCATACAAATTTGAATGAGAACGTGTTGAGACTACCACCATTTTTTCGTGCCCACCCAAACGGGTAGGCGACGTCGCATACCGGATTATGCCAACTAAGGACTGTAATGCGTATTTTCAGTCCGCCCTCCGGGGCATGGAAAAGGAATATTGATCATGTTGGATGACACCGGTCCCGCGCCCTCGGAACGGTCCGCTGCGGCAGCAATGCACGACCCCATTCCGGAAGAATTGCTGCAACTGGCGATCACCCAATTCGCACTTCGGCTGCGCCGCGCCGGCTATGCTGAATCGGCACATTTCATGGATGTGGCCGCATTGGTGCTGAAGGAACAGCGCGATGCCAGGAGATCCTTGCATTGAGTGCGGCCGGCCGGCATCAACTGATTCCCGGTTGACGCCTTCTTAATTGGCAGGCGCGCTCGGATTCACCGTAACTTTTTTCGGAAGGAACAGGCTGCCCGCGGCCTCGGTCAGGCGCGATTGAACAATTTTAGGCAGTAGGCCCCGCCTAGCACCAAGGCAGCGGCGCCCACGATCAGGGTCATGACGGCGCCGTGAGGGCTCCAAAGGGGCATGGACGGAAACATACCGGTCCAGATCATCCAATATGCGTCGAGATAGAACGAAACTGATGTAAGCATAATTCAAACTCCCTATCCTGGCGCCTTCAATGACGGTCTGCGTTCTGATCGGACGCGGCATTTTCCAGTCGTGTTCAGGATATGGGGCATGAAAAGTGCCGCCATAGTGGCGAAAATCACAAAATTGCCAATTTCACCGAAATGGACCCCAAAGACGGGCGCCCGGCCGTATCAGTCCCCGTGATACGGCCGGGCCAGTCGCTTTGCCGCCTACACCTCGGCCCGGCGGGAAACGTGCCAAACTTCGCCCTCCCGTTCGCCGAAATCGTAGCCTTCGCCACGTTCGAAGGCGCGCAGGATGCGCCGGCCGGTGCGGTAGATATGGACCTCGTCGGCACCGTCCACCAGGCGGGCAAAGCGGGCCTGGCGGTACATCCGCTCCAGCGGTGTGTCGTCGGTCACACCCCTGGCGCCCATGACCTGGATGGCCCGGTCGATGACGTTATGCAGCATGCGCGCGCCGGTCACCTTGATCAATGAAATCTCCACCCGCGCCTGATCGCCGGCATCCATCTTGCGCGCCGCATCCAGGGTCATCAGGCGGCTCTGCTGAATTTCCGCCGCGCTTTCAAAGACAAACGCCTGCATCAATTGCTTGTCGGCCAGCTTCTCGTCACGGATGGCGCGGTCGTTCAGACGCTCGCACATCAGATCGAAGGCCCGCTGCGCCTGGCCCAGCCAGCGCATGGCATGAAAAATCCGGCCCGGTCCCAAACGTTCCTGGGCGATTTTGAAGCCTTCACCCCGTCCGCCCAGCATGTTGGTGGCGGGCACGCGGCAATCGTCGTAGATCACTTCCATGTGACCGCCCAGCATGCCCATGGTGCGGATATCGCGCTGAATCTTGTAACCGGGATTGGCGGTCGGCACGATGATCATGGAAAAGGCTTCATGGTCCGGCGTGCTCTCCGGTTCGGTGCGGACCATGACGGTGGTGTACTTCGCCCGGTCGGCACCGGAGGTGAACCATTTATGGCCGTTGATTACCCAATGATTGCCGTCCAGCACCGCCGTGGTTTGCAGCTTCGTCGGGTCGGAGGAGGCGATTTCCGGCTCGGTCATGGCGAAGCTTTGCCGGAATTCGCCGGCCACCAGGGGCTCCATGTAGTTTTTCTTCCATTCCGGTGAGGCGTAAAGCCGCAGCATGATGGAATCCTGCAGCGTGTTCGAGCCCACGGCGTCGGAGCCCAGGTGCGAGCGGCCGATCACCTCGTTGACGTGCACGTAATCCATGAACGGCATGCCCTGGCCGCCGATGTCCTTGGGATGGCCCAGGGCCCACAGGCCGGCGTCCTTGGCCTGCTGCTGCACGGCTTTCAGCGCGGCCTGGCTTTCCGGCGTATCCTTGTCGAAGCCCTCTTCCAGGGGATAGACCACCTGCTCGATGAATTCCTTCATCCGACCGCGCATTTCGGTCCAATCGATTTCGTCTGACATACTTTCCTCCCGTTCGGTTACATTGCTTGTATCTATCCTACACCACCGGAGCCAGGGCGCCATGCAAGCCGGCGACAAAATCAGACGGGCCAGGGCGGAGGACGCGGCAGCCGTCTCCGCCTGCGTCCGTGCGGCCTACAAGATGTACCTCCCCCGCATGGCCGAACCGCCTGGACCCATGCTGCAGGACTATACCCGTGTGATCGCCGAGCACCTTGTTTGGGTCATGGAGATCGGGGACGAGATCGGCGGTGTCCTGGTGCTGATACGGCGGGACGATCATCTGTTGCTGGACAATATTGCCGTGCACCCAAACCGTCATGGCCGGGGCCTGGGCGGCAGACTGCTGGCGCTGGCGGACAGCGAAGCCGCCCGCCTGGGCTATGACGAACTGCGTCTATACACTCACGTCACCATGACCGAGAACGTCGCCCTGTATCAGGCCAAGGGCTGGATCGTCACGGGCCAGGGCATGCAGGATGGCTATGAGCGGATCTTCATGTCTCGTCGTTTGGATCCATGATGTAACCTTGCAGCTTCTCGCGGATGTCATCGGGAATGGGGATGGCGGCGCGGGCGGCAAGATCAAAACAGACACAAACGATTTCCGTGGTGGCGCCGATCTCGTCGGTTTCGATGTTGCGCAGACGGTGCATCATGGTGACCGACTTGTTGCCGACCTTCAACAGCGCGCTTTCAATCTTGAACAGGGCACCGACGCGCTGTTCGTTCTTGAACTGGATGGTGTGCTGGGCATCCACTAGGGAAATCCCCTCATCCTGTTTGCCGTCGGCCTTAAAGCCCAGTTCGACAAGAAAGTGAAAGGCGGCGATATCGAAATGGCCTACATAGTGCTGCACGTTCATGTGGCCCAGGTGATCGCAGTGCCATGGGTAGACAACGCCGCGGGTGGTTTCCATCCAACTCATAATCAATGACTCCCTTTTGTGATGCCCCCGACTATCGCCGGAATGGGCCCGCCGGTCCACAGAGTTGCTTGGCAGGGCGGAAACTTTCTGTCAGAAGAGGCCAAATCATAGTCCTTGATACAGGCAGTTTGAAATGAGCGACGTGGTCAACGAAGCGGAAGAAGACGGCGGCGGCAGCGATTTTATCCGCGATATCGTACGCGCGGACCTGCAGGCGGGCCGGCATCAAGGCGTGGTGACCCGGTTCCCGCCCGAGCCAAACGGCTATCTTCATATTGGCCATGCCAAATCGATCTGCCTAAATTTCGGTATCGCCGAGGAGTTCGGCGGCCGTTGCCACCTGCGTTTCGACGACACCAATCCAACCCGGGAAGAACAGGAATTCATTGAGGCCATTCAAACGGACGTGCGTTGGCTGGGTTTCGATTGGGGGGAGCATCTGCATTTTGCCTCCGACTATTTCGAACAACTCTATCAATGGGCCGAGGGGCTGATCGAGGCCGGCAAGGCCTATGTGGATGATCTGCCCGTCGACGAGATGCGGGCCTATCGCGGCAGCTTGACCGAGGCCGGCCGGAACAGCCCCTATCGGGACCGCGCGGTGGCCGAGAACCTGGATCTATTCCGCCGCATGCGGGCCGGAGAGTTCCCCGACGGCGCCCGCGTGCTGCGGGCCAAAATCGACATGGCGGCGGGCAACATGAACCTGCGCGACCCGGTGCTGTACCGCATTTTGCATAGCGCGCATCCGCGGACCGGCACGGATTGGTGCATCTATCCCAACTATGATTTCGCCCATGGCCAGTCGGATGCGATCGAGGCCATTACCCATTCCCTTTGCACCTTGGAATTCGCCGATCACCGGCCCTTGTATGACTGGTTGCTGGAAGCCATCGGGGTGGACGAGCGGCCCAGGCAGTATGAATTTTCCCGCCTTAATCTTTCCCATACCGCGCTTTCAAAGCGGCGCCTGACGCAATTGGTCGAGGAGGGTTGCGTCGACGGCTGGGACGACCCCCGCATGCCGACCGTTTCGGCCTTGCGCCGGCGCGGCGTGCCGGCGGCGGCGGTGCGCGACTTTATCTCCCGCCTGGCGATCACGAAAAGTGATGGCCTGGTGGAAATGGCCATGCTGGAACATTGCATCCGCGAACAATTGAACGTCGACGCGCCGCGCCGCATGGCCGTTCTGCGGCCCCTGAAGGTGGTGATTGAAAACTATCCCGAAGACGAAAGCGAAATGCTCACCGCGCAAAACCATCCCGGCAACGCCGACATGGGCAGCCGTGAGGTGCCGTTTTCCCGCGAGCTTTATGTGGAGCGGGATGACTTCATGGAAGACCCGCCACGGAAATTTTTCCGTCTGGGACCGGGCCGGGAAGTCCGCCTGCGCTACGCCTATTTCATCACCTGCAACGAGGTCATCAAGGACGACGACGGCGAGGTGACGGAACTGCGCTGCAGCTATGATCCGGAAACCAGGGGCGGCAATGCCCCTGACGGCCGCAAGGTCAAGGGCACCATTCATTGGGTTTCCGCCGCCCATGCCGTCGACGCGAAAGTGCGCCTGTACGAACATCTGTTCAACAGCGAGGAACCGCCAAGCGGCGATGACTTCCTTGCGGATCTGAACCCGAATTCACTGGAAGTATTGCCGCAGGCCTGGCTGGAACCCGATTTAGCGAACCTGCCAGCAGGGCAAACCGTACAGTTTGAACGTATGGGATATTTCTGCCGCGATAGTGCCAACGACGCGGTCTTCAACCGCACCCTAGGCCTGCGCGACAGCTGGGCCAAGATCAAGGGCAAGTCCTAACGCCCAATTTCAGGAGCCCTCGTCACGGCGCAGGAACGCCGCCAGTATTTCCCTGGCCGCCGCGGTGGGCGTGATCTTGCTCGCGCCGACGTCGTTTTCACGCGCCGAGACCAAGGCGGCGATATCCTGATCGGATTTCAATTCCGCAATCAGGTCGTCCTGAATTTCTTCCCAAAGCCAGCGCAGGGCCTGGGCGGAACGGCTCCGTTGGGCGCCGCCGTCAGCGGCCAGAACGGTTTGGAACCGGACGACCGCTTCCCAAATTTCCGTAAGGCCGCCGCCTTGCAGGGCCGAGGCCAGATAGACCTCCGCGCGCCAGTCAACCGACTTGGGCCTGATCAGGTTCAGGGCATTGCGGTAATCGGCTGCCGCATGGTTGGCGGCTTCGAGCATGCCGTCGTCAGCCTTGTTGACTACCAGCAAATCCGCCAGCTCCATGATACCGCGCTTGATCCCCTGCAATTCATCACCGCCCCCCGGTGCCACCAGCAGGATGAATATATCCACCATGTCGGCCACTGCATATTCCGACTGCCCGACACCAACCGTTTCCACAATGGTAACGTCGTAGCCCGCCGCTTCCACCAAGGCCATGGCCTCGCGGGTACGCCGCGCCACGCCGCCCAGCGAACGCCCCGCCGGTGACGGCCGGATAAAGGCATCCGGATTGCGCGACAATTCCTCCATGCGGGTCTTGTCACCCAATATTGAACCGCCGGTTCGCGATGAAGAGGGATCCACCGCCAGGACCGCGAGGCGCAGACCCAGCGAGGTCAAGTGGCCGCCGAAGGCCTCGATAAAGGTGGATTTGCCAACCCCCGGCGCACCGGTGATACCGATACGTATTCCCTTGCCGGTGTTGATGGCGCTGTCGGACAGCCGTGCCGCCGGCAATTCCGCCAAAAGCGCCTCCGCCTGGATGCGGTGATCCGCCCTTGTCGATTCCACGAGCGTGATGGCACGGGCCAGCGCCCGCCGGTCCCCCGCGCAAACGGCGGAAGCCAGGGCGGCAATATCAAGTTGCTTGCTCATTCAGCGCGCACCATAACCAACCATGGCAACGGGGCCAAGCCGTCGACGGTCGATCGCCACTGGCCTTTGCCCAATTGCCGGCCGCTATTGGCGCCACCAACGACAAAGACGCCAGAGCCGCTGCACATCCCGGCGCAAGGCGACACCAGGCTCGGCACACAACAAAAGCTCCCGCCGGGCCCGCGCCAGTGTGGAGGCGTCATGGGGAAACAGCGTGGTGTAATCCTTGACCGCCCGCTCAAATTCCGCACTGGCCGGTGCCCGTCGCAGGGCGCGGGGCACGGCCTTTGTATCGACACCCAGGCGATCAAGAATTGCCAGGAAGGCCCGAACCGGCTTCCCGACCCGGCCCTTCCGGAGGCGATCCTCGAACTCCAGCCAATCCACCTCGTCACCGCACTGCTGCAACAGTCTGGCCGCATCGATGAGTGATTTGGCCGTCGACGGACCGAACAGATCACGCGCGGCATGGCTGGCGGTCAGCAACAACATGTGGGTCGTGCTGGGCACCAGGATCTGGGTATCTCCCGCCGCAATAGTTCGGGCGGCGGCAAACACGGCGCCTCCCGACAGGCCCAAATGCAGGGGCCAGGCGTCGGGGTGAATATGTAGATCGATGTTGGAGGTGCCGTCGGCGCCCGTCAGCGGCAGCATGGAGGCATCGGAGATAAAGCCCCAAGGTGAGCGCGCCTCCGTCTGGTGGTAGTTCAGGCCGGCCGCCCCGTACAGTGCCAAGATCGCCGGCAACCGCATAACCACAGTGCGAAGGCTATCCTTTTCTCCAATCGCGAATTGAAAACCGCTATGTCGG
The DNA here is from genome assembly GCA_030747035.1 of Alphaproteobacteria bacterium. GTDB lineage: Bacteria > Pseudomonadota > Alphaproteobacteria. The sequence continues at coordinate 10,905 of JASLLM010000040.1, forward strand.
GAAATTCCAGCGCACGGCGCAGCCGAAATTATCTCTTTTTTGACTGGTTTGCCAGCCCTCATCGTAATGGATGTATCCGGTAAAGCGTTTCCAGGCAGGCAATTGCGATTAAGTCGCTTGCGAAAGTCGCCTCATAAGCAAGGCCACATCTCGGAAACTAGGCGGCTAAAACATACTCCGCGCAAAATCCTTCAAGTATTGCCAAACGAGAAATATCGGCCAAGCCCAGCCACCGTACTTGGAATAATAGTGAATGGTGGGCTTGAAGGGCAGACCGTGCGGCGTGTTCACGAGTCGTACCCTTTCACGAAACGTGAGTTCAGGATTGCGCCATAGCATGTACTTACGGTTGGGTTCGCATTCACCGACGTAGCCCGGCGCTACCCAGATTTTAGCGCCCGCGTTGCGTGCTCTTAGTCCGTAATCCATATCGCTCGCAGTCTGAATATAAACAGGGTCCAAATTGCCGACCAACTCGACGACAGAGTGTGGAATTAGAACACAGTTGCCGTTCATTGTGTCACATTCCAGTGGATGGTTGGCATCAGGCTTCAATTTCTTGAACCAAAGCGGTCGCCGATGGGACGCATGAACGAAACCACTGTATGTCAACTCGCCCGATAACGGATCTTGCGTTGCACCAGCTATGATGTTTGAGGGCGCTCCCTGAACCTTCACCACATCATGGGTTCTGAGCAATTTGGCGAGGAAGCCATCAAATAGCCGAACATCATCATTTAGCCAAAGATAGAAATCATGCCCATCATCAATGGCCGCGCCGAAAGCCGCCCGCATTCCGCCATTCCAATAAGCGTTGCCATCCCCCTCAAGGAGATGCACTTGGGAGAACTCCTGCCTAACCAACGACGCCGTTCCGTCGCTGCTGCCATCATCAAACAGATACACCGTTAGCTCTATACCGGCTGGTGGCGCCGACCCGAGCAAAGAGCGCAGGCACGCCATCGTTTTTTCCCTACGATTGTAGCAGGTCAATAGCGCTGCGATTGATACCGTCATGTATAGCCTTCACACTTTGGCGAACAATCCATCTACCTGCAACATCCGGTATGTGGCCCGATCAGTGAAGCCTGGATACAACCCCACGCAAGAGAAACCCAAAGCCTCTACTTTGGCATAGAGTTCAATAAAAGACGGTGCGCCTTCGTAAAGAGCCGTTAGCGACATCTCCAGTTCCAGTGCAACAATTTGATCGAGGACTTTTTCGGCGCCTTGCAGAACGGCATCTTCAAATCCCTGCACGTCGACTTTCACCGCGATAGCGCCGTCGGACTCCGTCAACTCCTCCGCCACCCAACTATCGAGCCGCCGCAGCGGCACTTCTGTTTGGGCGAAATACGCGGAGCCCGGTTGCACAGATGTTGAACTTTCTAATACTGGCAAAAGAGACGAACTCACTGAATTCACAGATAGATTTAGCGATGCCATGCCATCCTTGTCGCCAACGCACATTCTCGCCGCAACATCCCAACCCTCGATTTTTGAAGCGTTGGCCACTAACAAGGAATATGCCTCTTCTTGAGGTTCGAAAGATATGATTCGACCGGTGAACCCCTCTTTCCACATATTCTCCGCATACTATCCGGCATTGGCTCCAATATCCAGGAGCGTCCGGCACCCGTTTGTTTTGCAGAGATGGATCATTTGCGCCGCCCGAGGCATGGGCCGAACACGATCTATCTCAACGCCGAACCCGCGAGCTGTCTTCTTCAGAAATTGGTTGAATTTGCTCAATGCATTCTCCGATCACCTAGCCTGGCATGGCGCCCAAATGTGAGCGCATTTCACGCCCAATTATCGCCGTGCTTCTTCACAATTGCGCGCCACCGGCGATGGCCCACCGGATTATGTCGTGTTGATCGCATCTGAACCATCTCCATAGTGACCTACCCATAAATTGGTTTCCAGCACGACGATCCTTCGGCACAACGGATCGTCAACATTAGACAAATACGAAAGTATACCCTGGCGGTATAAGGACCGGTCGCAGAAATATTGGCAAGAAGAGCCCATTTCGGAAATATTTCGACGAGTTCACGGATGCAGTGGATCGCTTGTCGCTTCCTTACACCCCTGGAAATCCCGCCCCTTTTGGTGTACCCGATAGAACACCGAGAGGACATAGCGAGAGACCATGAACAATAGCCCGGCAATGCTACAGCTTTTGGACCGGTTCCGCGCGGGGCGGGTCGCGTGCCTGGGCGATTTGATGCTGGACCGCTATGTTTATGGCGAGGTTGACCGCGTCTCGGCCGAGGCGCCGATCCCCATCATTCGGGCCGAGCGCAATGATGCCATGCTGGGCGGCGTCGGAAATGTGGCGCGCAATGTCGCCGCGGCCGGCGGCCAGGCGCATCTGTTGGCCGTCAGGGGAGAGGACGGCGCGGGGCGGGAGGTCACCGAACAGATCGCGGCCATGCCCTGCGTTGCGGCGGATTTGGTCCCCTGCCCGGACCGTTCGACAACCCTCAAGACCCGCTATATCGCGGCCGGGCAGCAATTGCTGCGGGCGGACCGGGAAACAACAACTCCCATCGACGGCGCCGCCGCCGATGCATTGCTGTCCCATTTGGACGCCGCCCTGGCCCAAACGGATGTCCTGGTGCTGTCGGACTACGGCAAGGGCGTTCTGAGTGACCAGATGCTGGCCGAAGCGATTGCACGGGCCCGCGCCGCCAAGGTTCCGATCATCGCCGATCCGAAGCGCCGCGATCTGACCGCCTACAGCGGCGTTGATTTCCTGAAACCGAACCGCGCCGAGTTGGCCGCGGCCACCGGCCTGCCCTGCGGCGATGACGAACAGATCGCCCTGGCGGCGCACACGGTGATGGACCATTGCGAAATCGGCGCCATGCTGGTCAGCCGCTCGGAGCAGGGCATGAGCCTGATCCCCCGTGACGGTGCGCCTGTCCACCTGCCTGTACGCGCGCCGGAGGTTTTCGATGTTTCGGGCGCCGGCGATACCGTGGTGGCCATATTCGCCCTGGCGCTCGCCGCCGGCGCGGCGCCGGAGTTGGGCGCGCGCCTGGCCAATCTGGCTGCCGCCGTCGTGGTGGGCAAGGTGGGCACCGCCGCGGTTAGCAGCGACGAGCTGGCCGCCGCGGTTCTGTCCGATGACCTGACCCGCTCCGAGGACAAAGTGGTCTCGGCCGCCATGGCCCAGGCCGATGCGGAACGCTGGCGCGCCGGCGGCCTGCGCATCGGTTTTACGAACGGTTGTTTCGATTTGCTCCACCCCGGTCATATCTCGCTGTTGAACGAGGCCAAGAGCCATTGCGACCGCCTGATCGTCGCCATCAACGATGACGCTTCGGTGCGGCGGCTGGAAAAGGGCGAAGGCCGGCCGGTGCAGGCGGAAGCCGCCCGGGCGCTTGTCCTGGCGTCGCTGGCCATGGTCGACCGGGTTTTGATTTTTGCCGACGATACGCCCATTCCCCTACTGCGGCAATTGCGCCCGGATGTCCTGATCAAGGGCGGTGACTATGACATCGCGGGAGTGGTCGGGGGTGACATCGTGCAGGCCTACGGCGGCGAGGTGAAGCTGGCACGGTTTCTGGACGGACATAGCTCCACCGCGGTGATCTCGCGCATGGATGCGGGCGAAGCTGGTTCGCGCCGCGGAAATTGAACATGTCAAAGGCGGACGTTCGGATTGACGTCGTCATTATCGGCGGCGGCATCGCAGGCCTGTGGCTGCTCGACAGCCTGCAGGAAGCCGGCTTCAGCGCCCTGGTGCTAAACAAGGGCGACCTCGGCCAGGGTCAAAGTGTCGCCTCACAAGGTATAATTCACGGTGGCACAAAATATTTCAGTGATTCCACGGTCGCCGATCTGGCGCCCATGCCGGCGCGCTGGCGGGCCAGTCTGAGCGGGCAACAGGGCCCGGACCTGCGCCCTGCCGCGGCCTTGGCCGAGGCGATGCAAATGTGGCTGCCACCGCAACTGGGTGGTGGCGTCATGTCCCGCTTCGCCCAGGCAACCATGCTGCGCCAAGTACAGGAACGCCCGGCCTGCGACTGGCCCTCGGTCCTAGCCCAAGATTCTGGCGGCCACCTGTTCGACGTTGACGAGGCAGTCATCGATATACCCGAAGTTTTGGCGGCCTTGCAGAATCTCCACCATGGCCGGGTTCGCGGCCTGCCCGAAGGGACGAATTTGAGTTTGAGTGAAAGCAGCCAGGGCGGGATGATAGTTGACACCGGCACCGTCCGTATCCAAACGCAACGGCTGGTCTTGACCGCCGGGGCCGGCAACGAGATCCTGTTGGACCAGGCCGGCTTGCCGCAGTTCGCCTGTCAGCGCCGCCCGCTGCGTCAAGTCATCGTTCGCGGCATGACGCAACCCATTTTCATGCATTGCATAGGAAAGAACCCGAAGCCCCTTGCCACGATCACCTCGCATCCGGACGGCGGGAACGGCTACTATTGGTACGTGGGCGGTCTCTTGGCCGAAAAAGGCGTGGCGCAGGACCCGGCGGAACTGATCAGGATAGCGAAGGCTGAATTGAGGCGGCTGCTACCCGGCGCCGATTTCTCCCAATCCGGCTGGGCCACGCATCATGTCGACCGGGCCGAACCGGCCGGGCAGGGTGGCCTGCGGCCCGGCTCCGCCCTGGCGCTACGCCAAGGTGCTGTGATCGTCGGCTGGCCGACCAAATTGGCCTTGGCGCCGGTTCTCGCCGACAAGATAGTTGCCCTGCTCAGGGCCGATGAGATGAAACAGGGAGTGGAGGATATTGACGCATTGGACAGACTGCCGACACCCGTCATAGCGCAACCACCATGGCAGGCGGTCCGGCAATGGAATTGAGGATGCTGGGACCCAAGCGAGCCATGGTCAGTCCAATCGCATTGGGCAGCACCAAATTCGGGCGCCGCGAGGGAGTCAAATATCCGAACGATTTTGTTCTGCCCAGCGATGCGGAATTGCGGGACCTTTTGGCCCAGGCGAAGGATTGGGGCATCAACCTGGTGGATACCGCACCCGCCTACGGCAGCAGCGAGGCGCGCATCGGCGGTCTGGTCGGGGCCGATGATCATTGGCGGATCGCGACAAAGGTGGGCGAGGAATTCGTTGACGGCCAGTCCTATTTCGACTTTTCCCCCGCCGCGATCCGTGCCAGCGTGGAACGCAGCCGGCGGCGCTTGCGCCGGGACGTTTTGGATATCGTACTGTTGCATTTATCAGATGATGATACCGCCATTCTGCGGGACGGTGCCGCTGTCGCCTGTCTTTTCGAATTGCGCGAGAAGGGCCTGATCACCGCCGTCGGCGCTTCGACCAAGAATGCCGCGGCGGGTCTGCTTGCGGTAGAGGATTGCGACATTGTGATGATAACCCTGAACCCAGCGGATCAGAGCCAGCGCCCGGTGCTGACAGCCGCCCGCGATGCAGACAAAGGCGTCCTGATCAAGAAACCATTGGATAGCGGCCACCACGGCGATGCGGGCGCCGCCCTGGCGGACCTGGTCTGCGAGCCGGGTGTTGGCAGCGTCGTCGTCGGGACCATCAATCCCGACCACCTGGCCAGCAATTGCGCCGCCGTAGAGCGCGCGCTGGCAAACATGCAGGCGGCCGTCGATGGCGGGGACAACGGCATGGGCATGGCATAAACACCATGGAGCAGCAGCGGAGCGGCGGCGGCGCCAGTACCGAGAAATCCGGACAACTGGATGGTTTCGCCTGGCCGGCCGATCGTCTGGCTTCCATGACCCTGGCGGAAATAGTCTTCCGCTTCGAAGAAATGTTCAAGCGCACGACCTCGCGTCTGCATCAACCTAACTTCGCCCGGTTGACGAACGGCCCAATGGAGCCTCTGCCGCGTATTCCCGGCCTTTCGGAAGGTTTGCAATCGTTAGCGGATGAGCCGGGCCTGCGCGCCTACTGGAGGCGCCTGGCGGAGCAGATGCGGCGGGGACGTTTTCAGGCCCTGGGCATGACCTGGCCGGAAACGGAGGGCCCGCCCAATTGGCATATGGACCCACACACTAAAACCGTTTGGCCCAGCCGGCCCTACTGTTTCGATGTGCCCTACCGCTACGCGCCGGAGCGGGGTGATATCAAGTTTGTCTTCGAACTGAACCGGCTGCAGTACCTGCAACCCATGGCCGCCATCGCGGCGATCGAAGATGACGGCGAACTGGCCGATCTCGTCGTCGAGCATATCGACTCCTGGATCGCCGCCAATCCCACCTTTCGCGGCGTTAATTGGATTTCGGGCATTGAATTGGCCCTGCGCCTGGTCAGTCTGCTGATCGTCACCACGCTTATCGGCGATCGCGCGTTTTCCACGGAATTCAGGCAGCGGCTGCACCTTTGCCTGGCCGCACACGGCTATTGGCTGGCGCGTTACCCTTCGCGGTTTTCCTCCGCCAATAACCACCGGATCGCCGAGGCCGGCGCCCTGTACCTATTGGGCCGCCTGGTCCCAACATTGCGGCCGGCGGACGAATGGGCACGCCACGGCAAGAACGTCTTGGAAGATGAACTGGCGCTGCAGTTTCACGATGATGGCGTCGGTGCCGAACAATCGCCCACCTACACCGCCTTTTCCCTGGAATGGTGCGTACTTTGTGCCACCATCGGCGAACGGCTCGGCGATTCCTGGCGCAATGCCTCGTGGCACCGCATGGCCCAGGCCGGCGCTCATTTGCGTGCCTTAACGGACATCGCCGGCAACCAGCCCCGTATCGGCGACGATGACGAGGGCCGTGTACTTTGCTCGCTGCCGGGGCCAGAAGAACACGTGAACATTATCCTCGGCTATCTAGCCATTGCCTGTCACCGGCCAAATCTGGCCCCGCCCCATGTCAAACCTCACCTGGGCCAGGCACTGTTCGGCCGGCCGGAGCCATCTCAACGCAAGTCCTTCGAATATGCCGCCTTCCCATCGGGCGGTTATACGGCGGTGCGGGAATGGCGCGGCGGTGAAGAGAATTTATGGGTCATGGATCATGGCCCCCTTGGCTACCTGGCCATTGCCGCGCATGGTCACGCCGACGCCCTGTCGATCTGGCTGCATATCAACGGCCGCCCGGTCCTGGTCGACGGCGGCACCTATCTGTATCATTCTGGCAGGCGCTGGCGGGAGCACTTCCGCTCGACCATCTCACACAACACTCTGGCCATGATGGGCGAGAGCTCGTCCGAGACGGCCGGCGCCTTCAATTGGTCGCACAAAGCCGCTTGCCAACTGCTGGATAGTGCGCAAGGCGCGGATAATTGGCTGATCGAGGCCGAGCATGACGGGTTTGCCGAACGCTATGGTCATCGTCATCGCCGCCGTCTTGAACGCCTTGGCGACAGCGGTGTGCAATTAACCGACAGCCTGCATGGCCATGGCGGCGATGAGCAGATCGAAATCGGATTTCTGGTCGCACCCGGCTTGGAGGTGAGCCGCACGGCCGATGGCTGGATGGTCAGCGAGGACGGAAAACGCCTGCTGCTGATCGCCCATGTCGGGCAACTGCATGGCTGGGTCGAGGCCGCCTTGGACGAGCCGAAGCGGGGCTGGCATTCACCTGCCTTTGGCCAATTGCTCGCGGCGCAACGGCTGGTCTTCGCCGGCCGCATGGGGACGGGCGACGAGGCCATATTCAATTTGCGCACGCGGTTCTGAGCATGGCGGCGCGGCGCATCGAGATGCTGGGAGCACCGCTAGATCTGCTGAGCATGGCGGAAACCGTGGCGAAGGCGGAAGAGGCGATGGCCACGGGCCAGCGTCTGCAACAGGTCGTGATCAATGTCGCCAAGCTGGTCAACATACGCACCGATCCCGATCTGCGCCGGGATGTGCTGGAAAGCGACATCATCAATATCGACGGCACCGGCGTTCTTTGGGCGGCGCGATTACTTGGCCACAAAGTAGAAGAACGGGTGGCCGGCATTGACCTGATGCTGGCGCTGATCGCGAGCTGCGCCCGGCGCGGCTTCAAGCCGTATTTTCTCGGCGCCCGGGAGGAAATTCTGTCACAGGCCATGGCACAGCTGCGGACCGATCATCCGGACCTGCAGATCGCCGGCTGTCGGAACGGCTATTTCACGGCCGAGGAGGAGGATCAGATCGTGGCCGAGATCCGCGATTCGGGCGCCCATTGCCTGTTCGTGGCGATTTCCAGCCCTACCAAGGAACGCTTCTTGCATCAACACCGGGATCATTTGGGCGTGCCGTATCTAATGGGCGTCGGCGGGGCCCTCGACGTGGTGGCGGGCAAGGTGCAGCGGGCGCCGATTTGGGTGCAAAGTACCGGCCTGGAATGGCTGTACCGCCTAGCCCAGGAACCACGGCGCATGTGGCGCCGTTACCTGGTCACCAATTCGATCTTTCTGTTCCTGCTGTTGGGCGAGTTGGCGCGGACATGGCTGAGCAGCAGAAAAACTTAGCGCCGTCGCCATTGGCCGGTCGGCGCGTGCTGTTCCTGGCTGAAAACCTGCCCTGCCCGTTCCATACCCGGGTCTGGCAGGAAGCACGGACCATTCATGACGCCGGCGCTATTGTTTCGATCATCTGTCCCACCGCGCCGACGTACGAAGCGCGTTATGAAAAGATCGACGGCATCCATATCCACCGCCATCCGTTGCCGCTGGAAGCGCGGCGGGCAGGCGGTTTCCTGTTGGAATACAGTTTCGCCATGTTCTGGCAATTCACCTTGGCCTGGCGGGTATTCTTCGGCCGGGGCTTCGATGTTATTCATGCCGCCAATCCGCCCGATTTGCTGTTTCTGATCGGCGCGGTCTTCAAGATCTTGTGCGGGCGCAAATTCATCTACGACCAGCACGACATCAACCCGGAGCTTTATGAGGCCAAGTTCGGCCGGCGGGATTTTTTCCATGCGCTGTTGCTGCGCTGCGAACGCTGGAGTTTCGCCCTGGCGGATGCCGCCATCGTCCCCAACGAGAGCTACCGTCAAATTGCCCTCGGCCGTGGCGGCAAGCGACCGGATGGCGTATTTGTCGTGCGCAACGGCCCCGACCTGGAGCGGATGCGGCCCAGGACGCCCGATACGGACTGGAAGCAGGGCCGCCGTTTCGGCGTTGGCTATGTGGGCGTCATGGGCCGGCAGGAGGGGCTGCACCACCTTCTCGCCGCGGTTGATCATTTGGTGCATACCCAAAGCCGCCGGGATATCCAGTTCCTGTGCATCGGCGATGGGCCGGAGCGCGCCCATCTGATTGCCCTGGCCCAAGCGCTCGGCGTCTCGGACTATGTCAGCTTTCCCGGACGCCTGAGCGACGGGGACATGGTGGCGGCATTGTGCGCTGCTGATCTTTGCGTCAATCCCGATGATGCCAACGACATGAATGACAAATCCAGCATGCTGAAGATCGCGGAATACATGGCCCTGGGCAAGCCGGTGGTGCAGTTCGACCTGACCGAAGGCCGGGTATCGGCCCAAGATGCCGCCCTTTACGCCCGGCCCAATGATGTGGTCGATCTGGCGGCCAAGATCAGCGATTTGCTGGCCGACCCTGAAGCCCGACAGCGCATGGGCACGCTGGGCCGCGCGCGGGTGAAGGCGGAACTGGCCTGGAAATACCAGGCGCCAAAACTGCTGGCGGCCTATGCCGCCCTGTGGCCCCAAGCCTGAAAGCGGCACCATGAACACCCTCCGCTCCAGATTGATTGCCGTACTGGCCCTGGCCTCAGCCACCCTGGCCTTGTTTGGGCTGATGGATAGATATGTGGTACAGCGTGGCCAAATCTTGAAAAACGGCGATTTCAGCGCCGGTTTCGATAACTGGCAGGCTAGGGGAGACGGTGAAGGAAAGCTCTCCCTGGAAGACGGAGTCATTCGTTTATACGCTGAGAAATCCACTGATGCGCCTGATGTCCGCCAAACCGCCCGGCGGCGCCTGGGCGACAATTACATGCGGCTGTCCGCCTGGGTGCGCCACAAAGACGTTTCCAGGGGTCCGCACTCTTGGAATGCACTGCGCATTGTCCTGGCGCAACAGAACGCCTCCGGCACAAGCCTGTGGGAACGGCCTCATGGAGTTTTTATTGCGTGGGGTGATGGTTCCTGGCGCCGGGTCAAACAGGTCTTTTGGTTGGCGTCGGACATAACGGCCGTGCAGGTCATTGTCGCCTTGTACAATGTAACGGGAGAGGCGGAGGTCCGTGACCTGAGCCTGGATGTGGTGGCCGAAAGCACCACGTTCAATATCTTACGCCAGGTTTTAAGTGCGTTCTGGCTGCTGGCCCTGCCCTGGCTCGCCTGGCCGTTGCTGCAATGGCAGCGACTGGCCGTGCTTACCATTGCCTTCGTCATCCTCTTCGGAACCTTGGCCCCGCATCTGGTCAAGAAAGATGTGCAGCACTTTATTCAAGAATTGCGTTCGCCATTCCTAACATCCGCCAGTGTGGATCTTGCGGCAGAATCGGCGTCAGCCCCCCTGCCCGGTAAATCTACTATTCCCATCAGCGAAATTTGGTCTGCGTTGCAAAAAATGGGCCATTTAGGGCTGTTCGCGCTGTTGGCCTTGACCGTGGCGATGACCTGGCGCGAACAAAGCTGGCGGCGTCTGGCCCTGTATCTGATTGTTTTCGCCATAACGGCGGAAATACTGCAACTGCTCTCGCTGGACCGTTCCGCCCGTCCCGTAGATGCTGGACTGAACCTCCTAGGGACCGCCGCCGGCCTTGCCCTTGGCTCCTATCTGCTGCACCGCCGCGCCCGAACTACGGACCAGGATCCTCCCAGCGTCTAAGGCGCTTGGCGGCATTGCGGGCAAAACGCAGGGTCACCTCGCGGCGCCGGCTGGCATGCAGCGGCTTGGGATTTTCCGGCGCCGGACGGGCAATATCGCCCGAATAGGCATCGGCCAAAATCAGCCCCGGTTCATCGGGCAGAATTTCCACCGGAAAATCCAGGGGCACCGCGATATAAAACAGATCGCAATAGTCGAGATACTCCGGCCATTTCTGATCCGCGCGGAAGTCCGCCACGCTGCTTTTGATCTCGACAATGGCGATGCGGCCCTTGCGGTCGATGCCGGCCAGATCGGCCCGGCGGCCGGAGCGCAGGGTAAACTCGGTCAGACTGTCATAGCCCAGGTGGGTCAACAGCCGGCCCACGCCACGGGCCAGTTTCTGCGCCGTGTCGTCGCGGGGTTCCGCCATCGCAACCACTAGCCGCGCTGGATTAGGTACTTGGGGTTGGCCAAGGCGATCTTGTCCTCGGCGGTCTGGCGCAGATGATCCAGCACGGCGGTGCGCTTGTCATCCATTTCGCCGGAGCGGATTGCCTTCGATAGGGCCGCATTCATCTCCCCCAAACCACCATCCTGGCCCAGCAGATCCCGCAGACGGTCCAGTTCGGCGGCATCCATTGCATCGCCCTCCGCCATGGTGCGTTCCACAATGGCCAGGGCGTTGATGGCCACCCGGGTATGAAAGGCCAACTGCCCCTCCACATTCGGTGTTACATGGTCGGCCAGGAATTCGCGCACGGCCTCGACCAGTTCAGCCGCCGTGGGTCTATCGGTTGGCATTGTCCGTCCTTCCCCGCTCAATCAAGCAATTGCAATAGGTCGTATTCGGTTTCCGCCGCCCGCCGTCCGATGACCGCGTATTCGACGGTACGCTGTTCCCCATCAAGATGGGTGAAACCGAGGATCATGCACAAGATACCCCAGCGCAGGGTGCCAAAAACCTGCCAGAAATAGATTTCTTCCGGATCTATCCACCCGCCGCCGCCCGCCTCGTATCCATCGAGCATATCCGCGACATCGCCAAAACCGCCAACGACATTATCGTGATAGCCATAGCGCCAGGAACGCACGCACATCCAGCCCAGATCGCTGCTGGGGTTGCCCAGATGAGCGGATTCCCAATCCAGCACGCCAACCAGTCCGTCTTCATCGACCAGAATATTGCCGTTGCGGAAATCACCATGGCAAAGGGCATAGCGCTCACCGGCCAGTTCCAATCTTTCCTGCAGCCAGCGGAAGCCATATTCGAAACCAGCGTGAGGCTGGTGAAAGGAATCCATGATGGCACGGTAGTGCAACAATTCCTCCGCCGCCGGCAGACCGCGCATCCTGGGCAGATCATCAAGGGGAATAGTGTGAAAGCGGCCGGCGGCATGACCGATCTGGTAGGCCAGCCTGGGCCGGGCCTGGGCATAGGCATCGTCGCGCACGATCCGCCGGCCCAGGGCCTCGCCCGGCAGACGATGGGTGAAGAACCCTTCCGTAGTGCGTGCGTCCTTTTCCAGGAAGAACGGCACCTTGGGCATGGGCACGCCCACCTCGCCGGCCAATTGCAGCAATCGCCCCTCGACCAGGCGCCCCACATTCAAGCGGCCCTCGGGCACGCCCTCGAACTTCTTTTCCACCTGGCGGTCCATGGGGTCGCGCTTCAGGATCAGGGGCTGCCGCGTGCCATCAGTCTTCAGGGCATCGAAGGACCAGGTCTCCCGGCTGGCACCTCCCGAAAGGCGCACCAGGCCCTCAATCTCCGTGCCGGCACCGTATTCCTGGGCCAAGCGGTCACGCAATACCGCCGCCAACTGCTCACCGGCACTGAGTTCCGGATCCTGAACAGCCTCAACCATTCAGTCCACCAACTGCAGCATATCGTACTCACCTTCGATGGAGCGGCGGCCAATGGAGACTTTTTCCACCGAACGTTCCCGGCCCTCGATATGGGTAAAGGCCAGCATCATGCAGATCACGCCCCAGCGCATGCAGCCGAAAACTTCCCAAAAACGCAAGGTCTCCAACGAGACCCGGCCTCCGCCACCCGCTTCATAGCCGTCCAGCAGATCCTGCACCGGTCCGAAACCGCCCACCGGATTATCGTAATAGCCATAGCGCCAGGCCCGGATGCAGATCCAGCCTAGGTCCGAAATGGGATTGGCCAGGTGGCCCAGTTCCCAGTCCAGCACCCCGCGCAGCCCATCATGATCCACCAGCAGATTGCCGTTGCGGTAATCGCCATGGGACAACGCGATGCGATCGCCGGCCAATTCCAGACGCTCGCGCAGCCAATGAATGCCATATTCAAAACCGGCGTGCGGCTGCTTGACCGAGTCCATGACGGCGAGGTTGTAATCCAGGGCCTCGACCGGGGTGAAGCGGCGCAACTCGGGCAGCCGTTCGATGGGAATGTTGTGAAAGCGAGCCGCCGCCTCGCCGCATTGAAAGGCCAGCTTGGGCCGGGCCTTGGCGAACTCATCTTCACGCACGATGCGCCGGCCCAGAGCCTCGCCTTCCAGTCGCTGCATCACAAATCCGGTGGTGGTGCGTTCGTCGGCGGCGAGGAAGAATGGCACCTCTGGCACCGGCACACCCACCTCACCTGCCAACTGCATCAGGCGCCCCTCGGTCCAGCGGTCGACGCTGAACGTGGTGTCGGCCCCGCCCGGCGCGTTCTCCGTCTTCTCTTCCAGGGGATCGCGCTTCAGGATCAGCGGTTTGCGTTCGCCATCGGGCAACAGGGCGTCGAACGACCAAGTCTCCCGGCTGGCCCCGCCCGAGAGGCGCACCAAACCTTCGATCCCGGTGCCAGGACCATAAACCTCGACCACCCGGTCCCGTAACACCTCGGCTA
>JASLLM010000041.1 GCA_030747035.1 Alphaproteobacteria bacterium
GAGGCGGGCGACAACGTGGGTTGTCTGCTGCGCGGTGTCGGCCGTGACGAGGTTGAGCGTGGCCAGGTTCTGGCGCATACGGGCACCATTACGCCGCATACCAAGTTCCAGGCCAGTGCCTATATTCTGACCAAGGACGAGGGCGGGCGTCATACGCCGTTCTTCACCAATTACCGGCCGCAGTTTTATTTCCGGACCACGGATGTGACGGGTGTTGTCAGCCTTCCGGAGGGCACGGAGATGGTGATGCCGGGCGACAATATCGAGATGTCGGTTGAGTTGATCGCGCCGATCGCCATGGACGAGGGTCTGCGCTTCGCGATCCGCGAAGGCGGCCGCACGGTCGGGGCCGGTGTCGTCGCCGGTATCGACGAGTAAGCGGGCGGCGAGTAGGCGGCAACACGGACCCGAACTGACGCGTTAGCAGGAAGAAAGACATGGAAAGCCAAAATATCCGCATTCGCCTGAAAGCGTTCGAGCACCGCGTGCTCGATCAGGCAACATCGGAAATTGCCAATACGGCAAAACGGACCGGTGCACGGGTGCGCGGACCCATTCCTCTGCCCACGCGGATCGAGAAGTTCACGGTTCTGCGCTCGCCGCACATCGATAAGAAGTCCCGCGAGCAATTCGAAATCCGCACCCACAAGCGGCTGCTGGATATCATTGACCCCACGCCTCAGACCGTCGACGCGCTGATGAAGCTCGACCTGGCCGCCGGCGTGGATGTGGAAATCAAACTTTAGGATTTGGCAATGAGGCGTTCCGGTCTAATAGCGCAAAAACTCGGCATGACCCGGGTTTTTCAGGAAGATGGCAGCCACGTGCCCGTCACCGTGCTGCACATCGACGATTGCCAGGTCGTGGCCCGGCGCACGCAGGAAACCGACGGCTACACCGCCGTGCAGCTGGGCGCTGGCAAGGCCAAGGTGAAGAATGTGAGCCAGGCCATGCGCGGCCACTTCGCCAAGGCGGAAGTTGAGCCCAAGAGGCGGCTGGCCGAGTTCCGGGTCTCGGAGGATGCCTTGATCGAGGTCGGCGCGCAATTGAGCCCGGCGCATTTCGCCAAGGGTCAATATGTGGACGTGGCCGGCACCTCCATTGGCAAGGGATTTGCCGGTGCCATGAAGCGCTGGGGTTTCGGCGGTTTGCGGGCCTCGCACGGTGTTTCCATTTCGCATCGTTCGCACGGCTCCACCGGTCAGTGCCAGGACCCGGGCAAGGTCTTCAAGGGTAAGAAGATGGCCGGTCATCTGGGTGCGGGCCGGGTCACCATGCAGAACCTGGAAGTTGTCGACGCGGACATCGAAAACGGCCTGTTGCTCGTCAAGGGCTCCGTGCCCGGGCCCAAGAGCGGCTGGCTGATGATCAGCGACGCGGTGAAAAGGGCCTTGCACGCGGATGCTCCCATACCCGCTGGCCTGATTGAGCCCGCGGAGGAAGAGGTGGCCGAGGAGGCTGCTCCGGAAGCGGTGGCGGACAATGCAGCGGCCGGGGAGACCGTGGCCGAGGAAACGGTAGCCGAGGAAGCTGCCGCCGCCGAAGAAGCGCCCGCGGAAGAGGCCGCCGACGATGTGGCCCCGGCGGATGACGCCGATGACGCATCCGCTGACGGCGACGAGAAGGAATAATTGCCATGAAGGCAAAAGTGACAACCCTTGAAAACAAGGCCGCCGGCAACATTGAGCTGGCGGAGGAAGTCTTTGGCATAAAACCGCGCCGGGACATCCTGCACCGCGTGGTGACCTGGCAGTTGGCCAAGCGCCGCGCTGGCAACCACGCTACCAAGGAGCGTAACGCCATCCGGGGTTCGGGCGCCAAGATCTGGCGGCAAAAGGGTACCGGCCGGGCCCGGCATTCCTCGAACAAGGCGCCGCAGTTCCGTGGCGGCGGCGTGGCCCATGGCCCCCGGGTCCATGATCATGTCCACAAGCTGACCAAGAAAGTGCGGGCTCTGGGGCTGCGTTCGGCTCTGTCGGCGAAGCAGGCGGATGGCAAACTGGTCATTCTGGACGCCGCGGCCCTGGAAGAAGCCAAGACCAAGACCCTGAACGCCAAGCTGGCGGCCCTGGGCTGGAACGACGTGTTGATCATTGATGGCGGCGAACTGGATCCGAACCTGGTCCGTGCCGCCGGCAACCTGGAGGCAGTGCAGATCATGGCCTCCGCCGGCGCAAATGTTTACGACATCTTGCGGCGGGATACCCTGGTGCTGACCAAAAGCGCCGTTGAAGTATTGGAGGCGCGGCTGAAATGAACCGCGAACAGGTATATCAGACCGTCCTCGGCCCGGTGGTGACGGAAAAGGCCACCATGGGATCGGAGCACGGGCAAGTCACTTTCCGGGTGACCATGGACGCCACCAAGCCGCGCATCAAGCAGGCGGTGGAGGAGTTGTTCTCGGTCAAGGTGAAATCGGTCAATACCTTGCGGGTCAAGGGCAAGACCAAACGTTTTCGCGGTGTCAAAGGGCGCCGGTCGGATTGGAAGAAGGCCATTATTACATTGGAAGACGGCCATTCCATTGACGTCATGGGCGGGGTGTAGACGAATGGCGTTGAAGCAATACAAACCAACTACGCCGGGCCGCAGGGGCCTGGTTCTGGTCGACCGCTCGGAATTGCACAAAGGCAAGCCGGTCAAGGCTCTGACCAAGGGCTTGAGCAAGAAGGGCGGCCGCAATAATCATGGCCGCATCACGGCCCGGCGTCGTGGCGGCGGGGCCAAGCGCAGCTATCGCATGGTCGATTTCAAGCGTAACCGCTTCGAGACGGCGACGGTCGAACGGCTGGAATACGATCCCAACCGCTCCGCCTTTATCGCGCTGATCCGTTACCCCAACGGTGATCAGTCCTACATCCTGGCGCCGCAACGCCTGGCGGCGGGCGACAGCGTGGTGGCGGGTGAGCGGGTCGATGTCAAGCCGGGCAATGCCATGCCGCTGTCGAGCATGCCAATCGGCACCATTATCCACAACGTGGAGATGAAGGCGGGCAAGGGCGGGCAAATCGCCCGTTCGGCCGGGACCTACGTGCAGCTGGTTGGCCGCGATCAAGGCTACGCCATTCTGCGCCTGACCTCGGGCGAACAGCGCCTGGTCCGCGCGGAGTGCATGGCGACGGTCGGCGCGGTGTCGAACCCGGACAACTCCAACATCAAGCTGGCCAAGGCGGGCCGCAATCGTTGGCTGGGCAAGCGCCCCTCGGTGCGCGGCGTGGCCATGAACCCGGTCGACCATCCCCACGGTGGCGGCGAGGGCCGGACCTCCGGCGGCCGCCATCCGGTGACGCCATGGGGCAAGCCGACCAAGGGCAAGCGGACACGGGCCGCGAAGAAGCCCTCGAGCAAATACATTCTGCGCCGCCGGCGCTCGAAATAGGAAGAGGCATAGAGATGACTCGTTCTGTCTGGAAAGGCCCCTTCGTCGATGGCTATCTGCTGAAAAAGGCAGAGACGGCCGCGCAATCGGGGCGCAAGGACGTGATCAAGATCTGGTCGCGGCGGTCGACGATTTTGCCGCAATTCGTCGGCCTGACCTTTGGTGTTCACAATGGCCAGAAGCATATTCCTGTATTGGTGAACGAGGACATGGTGGGGCACAAGTTCGGCGAGTTCGCGCCGACCCGTACCTACTATGGCCACGCCGCCGATAAGAAAGCGCGGCGGGGTTAGAGCGATGGGCAAACAGGCAAGAGATCGGCGCCTGGCCGAAAACGAAGCGGGCGCGCAGGGCCGGAACCTTCGGACCTCGCCACAGAAGTTGAACCTGGTGGCGCAGTCCATCCGGGGCAAGGACGTGGAAGCGGCCCTGGCGGAACTGACCTTCTCCAAGCGGCGTATTGCCGGCCTGGTGAAGAAGGTTCTGCAATCGGCCATTGCCAACGCCGAGAACAACCACGACCTGGATGTCGACTCCCTGTACGTGGCCGAGGCAAGCGTCGGCAAGAACATGGTGATGAAACGGATGCGCCCCCGGGCCCGTGGCCGGATGGCCCGCATTCTGAAGCCATTTAGTGAGATACGCATCGTGGTACGCGAGCGCGAGGAGGCCAGCTAATGGGTCAAAAAGTAAATCCAATCGGCCTGCGGGTCGGCATCAACCGGACCTGGGATTCCCGCTGGTACGCCAACAAGCGCGAATACGGTCCGCTGCTGCATGAGGACATCAAAATCCGCCGCTTTTTGCAGAAGCGTCTGCATCAGGCCGGTATTTCCCGCATTGTCATCGAGCGTCCGGCCAAGAAGGCCCGGGTGACGATCTCCACCGCCCGTCCGGGCCTGGTCATCGGCAAGAAGGGCGCGGACATCGAAAAACTGCGCCAGGCCCTGTCGCAAATGACCGGCAGCGATGTGCATCTGAACATTGTCGAGATCCGCAAGCCGGAAATTGATGCCAAGCTGGTGGCCGAGAACATCTGCAACCAGTTGGAGCGCCGGATCGCTTTCCGCCGGGCCATGAAGCGGGCCGTGCAGTCGGCCATGCGCCTGGGCGCCCTGGGCATCCGCATCAATTGCGGCGGCCGCTTGGGCGGCGCGGAAATCGCCCGCACCGAATGGTACCGCGAAGGCCGGGTGCCGCTGCATACCCTGCGTGCCGATATCGACTATGGCACGGCCACGGCGTTCACCGCATATGGTACCTGCGGCGTCAAGGTTTGGGTCTTCAAGGGCGAGATCATGGATCACGATCCCATGGCTCAGGACAATCGGAACCAGGAATCACAGACGCCCCGTACCTAAGGGTGGCTTGCTAGCCGTCGTCGCAGGCTTTGAAACGACGGTCGAAAGAGACAAGGACATAGGTTGATCAGGTCATGTTGCAACCAAAGAGAACAAAATTCCGCAAGGCGCACAAAGGCCGCATCCACGGCAAGGCCAAGGGCGGTAACAAATTGGATTTCGGCGCCTATGGTCTGAAGGCCCAGGGCCCGGCGCGGATCACCGCGCGCCAGATCGAGGCAGCCCGGCGCGCCATGACCCGTCATATGAAGCGTGCCGGCAAGTTGTGGATCCGGGTCTTTCCCGATGTGCCCGTGTCGAAAAAGCCGACCGAGGTGCGCATGGGTAAGGGTAAGGGTTCGCCCGAATATTGGATCTGCC
Source organism: Alphaproteobacteria bacterium (assembly GCA_030747035.1). GTDB lineage: Bacteria > Pseudomonadota > Alphaproteobacteria. Next base: position 5,101 of record JASLLM010000041.1, read on the forward strand.
GGATCAAACCGGGCCGGGTCATGTTCGAACTGGATGGTGTGCCGGTGGACGTGGCGCGCGAAGCCTGCCGGTTGGCGGCGGCCAAGCTGCCCCTGCAAACCAAGTTCATTGCCCGCGTTGGGGAGGGTCACTGATGAAAGCCGAGGAATTACGCGGTAAGACCGAGGATCAATTGAGCGATCAACTGGTCGACCTGCGCAAGGAGCAGTTCAATCTGCGCTTCCAGCGCGCCAGCGGCCAATTGGAAAATACCGCCCGCGTGCGTCAGGTACGGCGCGATATTGCCCGCATCAAGACGGTGTTGAACCGGATGCAGAGTGAAGCTCAGGCTCAAGCACAGGCCGGGGCCTAGGACCGAGGAGAACGGGATGCCAAAACGTATCATGCAGGGCGTCGTGGTCAGCGACAAGGGCGACAAGACCATCGTGGTCAGGGTCGAACGCCGCTTCATGCACGCCATGTACAAAAAGGTTATCCGCCGGTCCAAACGCTTCCATGCGCATGACCCGGAGAACAAATTCAAGATCGGTGATCAGGTACGCATCGAAGAATGTGCGCCGATTTCCAAACAGAAGCGATGGATCGTCCTCGCCGAGGAAGCGACCAGCTAGGACGAACTAGGGTAAGCAGCCATGATCCAATCAGAAACCATGCTCGAAGTCGCCGATAACTCCGGTGCGAGGCGAGTGCAATGCATCAAGGTGCTTGGCGGTTCCAAGCGAAAATACGCCTCCGTTGGTGACGTTATCGTCGTCTCTGTGAAGGAGGCTATTCCGCGCGGCCGGGTGAAAAAGGGTGATATTCACCGGGCCGTCGTGGTGCGCACGGCCAAGGACATCCATCGCACGGATGGCTCCGCGATCCGCTTTGACCGCAACGCCGCCGTGTTGATCAATCCCCAGAACGAGCCCATTGGGACCCGCATTTTCGGCCCGGTGACGCGCGAATTACGGGTCAAGAACCACATGAAAATCATCTCACTGGCGCCTGAGGTCATCTGATGGCGAAGAAATTCAAATTGAAAAAAGGTGACGACGTGGTTGTCGTCTCCGGCCGGGATAAGGGCAAGACGGGCTCTATCCTGAAAGTCGACCGCCAGGACGACCGTGTCCTGGTGGACGGCGTCAACATGGTCAAGCGGCATACGCGGCCGAGCCAGACCCAACCTGGCGGCATCATCGAAAAAGAGGCGCCGATCCATATCTCCAACGTTGCCCTGGCCGATCCAAAGGACGGCAGTGCGACACGGGTCGGGTACCGTACCTTGGATGACGGCCGCAAGGTGCGTTTCGCCAAGCGGTCGGGGGAAGTGATCGATGTCTGAAATGCCACGATTGAAGAAGTTCTATCAGGACGAACTGCACGCCAGGCTGAAGTCCGATTTTGGCTTTGCCAACGACCTGCAGGTGCCGCGCTTGGAAAAGATCGTCATCAACATGGGCGTCGGCGCCGGTACGGACGACCGCAAGAAAGTGGATGCCGCCTATTCCGATCTGGTCAAGATTGCGGGGCAGAAGCCCGTCATTACCAAGGCCAAGCGCTCCGTCGCGGTGTTCAAGCTGCGCGAGGGCATGCAGATTGGCTGCAAGGTGACGCTGCGCCGCGACCGCATGTTCGAGTTTCTTGATCGCTTGATTACCGTGGCACTGCCGCGGGTTCGGGATTTTCGCGGTGTTTCGCCGAAAAGTTTCGATGGCCGGGGCAACTATGCCATGGGCCTGACGGAGCAGATCATCTTTCCGGAAATCAATTACGACGAGATTGATGAAGTGCGCGGTATGAACGTGGTGATCTGCACCACGGCAGCCGACGACGACCAGGGCCGGGCTTTGCTGGCCGGGTTCAACATGCCGTTTCAAAGCTGAGATCCGAAGGGATAACAGCCGCGAAGTTTAGGATTTAAGGGTGGAAGTTTCCAATTGAAGCTTTCACGTCACTCGGGAAACCAAGGGGTTCCATGCATGGCCAAGAAAAGCGCCATTGAAAAGAATAAGGCCCGAACCAAGTTGGTCGGGAAGTATCAGAGCAAGCGTACGCGTCTGAAGGCGATCGCCTCGGACAAGAACCTGAGCCAGGAAGAGCGCTTTACCGCGCGGCTGAAATTGGCGGAACTTCCGCGCAATTCAGCGCCGAACCGGGTGCGTAACCGCTGTGAGCTGACGGGTAGGTCGCGCGGCTATTACCGTAAATTCCAATTATCCCGGATCGCGTTGCGCGAACTGGGTTCGCTCGGACAGATTCCGGGCCTGACCAAGTCTAGCTGGTAAGGGAGGCGTAACGATGTCGATGACCGATCCGATCGGCGACATGCTGACGCGCATACGCAATGGTCAGCGCGCGGGCAAGGGCAGCATTTCGACGCCAGCGTCGCGGCTGCGGGAACGCGTTTTGGAAGTCTTGCAGCGCGAAGGCTATATTCGCGGCTATTCGCGCACGGATTACGACCGCGGCAAGGCCGAGCTGTCAATTGAGCTGAAATACTACGAGGGCCAGCCGGTCATTCAGCAGATCAAGCGGGTTTCGACGCCTGGCAGGCGGGTTTACTCGTCGGTCAAGCAACTGCCGCGCGTCGCCAACGGCCTTGGCATTTCCATTCTGACCACGCCGCAAGGAGTGCTGTCGGATAGCGAGGCACGGGAAGCCAACGTGGGCGGCGAAGTCATTTGCCAGGTATTTTAGAGTTATTCTAAAAGTAGAGATAAGGTAATCAGGGGAACCAAGATGTCCCGTATCGGAAACAAACCGGTGATCGTGCCAGATGGCGTCACTGTCGAACTGGCCAACCAGGTCCTAAAGGCGAAGGGCAAGCTGGGCGAGCTGTCCATGGCCGTGGTGGAGCACGTGGAAATGAGCCACGCCGACAATCAGATTGTCGTGACACCCAAGGATCAAGGCAAGATTGCCCGCTCCATGTGGGGCATGCAGCGCAGTCTGGCGCAAAACCTGGTGACCGGTGTCTCTGAAGGCTTCTCCAAGGAACTGGAGATCCAGGGTGTCGGCTATCGCGCCAATTTGCAGGGCAAGACCTTGAAGCTGCAACTGGGTCACAGCCATGACATCGATTTCCCCATACCCGATGGCATCGAGATCGAGTGCGAGCGCCCCACCTCGGTGAAGGTCAAGGGGATCGACAAGCAGCAGGTCGGTGAGGTTGCCGCGAAGATCAGATCATTCCGCCCGCCCGAGCCATACAAGGGCAAGGGCGTGCGTTACGTGGGCGAATATATCTTCCGCAAGGAAGGCAAGAAGAAGTAGGCGACGATGGCGAATTCAAAAGAACTATTCAAACGCCGGCAACGGCGCAGCCGCGCGAAGCTGGCGAAGCTTGCCACGGGCCGGCCGCGCCTCTCGGTTTTCCGCTCTTCCAAGCACATCTATGCCCAGGTTATTGACGACAGCGCGGGCCAGACCCTGGCGGCCGCGTCCAGCCTGGACAAGGACCTACGTACGGGCCTAAAGACGGGCGCGGACAAGGAGGCGGCGGCAAAGGTCGGCGCCCTGATTGCGGAGCGGGCCAAGAGCGCCGGCATTGAAGCGGTCGTGTTCGATCGCGGCGGTTACCAATTTCACGGCCGGGTCAAGGCGCTGGCGGATGCCGCGCGTGAAGCCGGTTTGAATTTTTAGGAAAGGCTAGGTCCCTATGGCACGCAATGACTTCGGAGACCGCGGCGACAGCGAGTTTGTCGACAAGCTGGTGCATATCAATCGGGTCGCCAAGGTGGTCAAGGGTGGCCGCCGCTTCGGTTTTGCCGCCCTGGTGGTGGTCGGCGATCAGAAGGGCCGCGTCGGCTTCGGCCATGGCAAGGCCCGCGAGGTGCCCGAGGCCATCCGCAAGGCGACGGAAACCGCCAAAAAGGGTATGATCCGGGTTCCCTTGCGTGAAGGGCGCACCCTGCATCATGACATCACCGGACGTCACGGCGCCGGCAAGGTTTTGCTGCGCGCCGCACCTCCCGGTACGGGCATTATCGCGGGTGGTCCCATGCGCGCCGTCTTCGAATGCATCGGCGTACAAGATGTCGTTACCAAGTCCCAAGGCTCCTCCAACCCCTACAACATGGTTCGGGCCACGTTCGAGGCATTGAAGAACCAGGTCTCGCCGCGCACGGTGGCGGCCAAGCGGGGCAAGAAGGTGGCCGAGATCATCGGCCGGCGCGGGCGTGGCAAGGCGGCCGAAAAGGAAGCGGCGGAAGCTGTTGAGGCGGCGGAAACGGCGGACGCATAAGGGACGGCCAAATGAAGACGGCTGCTGTTATGGGCGCCGGAAATGACTATATGTAGCCAAGGTGTCCGATCAACGAGCAAGGTTGCGGGCATTTAGCTAGACTGGAAAATGAGCGATGGCGAAAGCTAAGAAAAAGACAGTGACGGTAACCCAGATCGGCAGTCCGATCGGGCGGCCGCAATGGCAGCGGCAGACCTTGATCGGCCTTGGGCTCAACAAGATGCATCGGACCCGCGAGTTGGAGGATACCCCTTCCGTGCGCGGCATGATCAATAAGGTGCACCACCTTGTCCGCGTTGAAGCGGCGGAGTAAGTCATGAAACTGAACGAATTACGCGATAATCCGGGCGCCCGCCATAAATCAAAGCGCGTCGGCCGGGGTCCCGGTTCCGGCAAGGGCAGGACCGCGGGCCGTGGCAACAAGGGGCAAAAATCACGCTCCGGCGTGGCCATCAAAGGCTTCGAAGGTGGCCAGATGCCGTTGTATCGGCGTCTGCCGAAGCGCGGCTTCAACAATATTTTCGCCAAGCGCTATCAGGTGGTCAATCTGGGCCGGCTGCAGACCGCGATCGATGCGGGAAAACTGGACGCCGGGAAGCCGATTGGCGAGGCTGAACTGGTTGCCTCGGGCGTTGTGCGCAGGGCCCGTGATGGCGTGCGGCTGCTGGCCCAGGGCGAATTGACCGCCAAGGTGGAGATCACCGTGGCGGGTGCTTCAGCAGGCGCGGTCGCAGCGGTGGAGGCCGCGGGCGGCTCGGTCACGGTGACCGTGGCCAAGGAAGTGAAAGCCGAAGAGGCCGACAAAGAGGCTGACAAGTAGCGGCCAGGAATTCCCGGCCGGTTTTGAACAGGCGGTACCGCGCATAAGGGCGAGGCCGCCACGAGGACGAGCAACATGGCATCCGCAGCGGAACAATTGGCGGCCAATATAAACTTCGGGGCCTTCTCCAAGGCAACGGAGTTGAAAAAGCGTCTTTGGTTCACCCTGGGGGCGCTGATCGTCTATCGTATTGGCACCTATATTCCCATTCCGGGTATTGATCCGGCGGCGCTGGCCGATATTTTCGAACAGCAGCGCGGCGGCATCCTGGGCATGTTCGATGTCTTTTCCGGCGGCGCCTTGGGGCGTATGACGATTTTCGCCCTGAACATCATGCCCTATATTTCCGCCTCGATTATTATTCAGCTTTTGACCACGGTCTCGCCCCATTTGGAGCAGTTGAAGAAGGAGGGGGAGCAGGGCCGCAAGAAGATCAATCAATACACCCGCTACGGCACGGTCGTTCTGACCGCCCTGCAGGCCTATGGCATCGCCGCCGGTCTGGAAGGCATGACGGCCTCGGGCGGCGGCGGCGTGGTCCTGGCGGCAGGCATGTTCTTCAAGGCCAGCACGGTGATTACCCTGGTTGGCGGTACCATCTTCCTGATGTGGCTGGGCGAACAGATCACGGCGCGGGGCGTGGGCAACGGCATCTCCCTGATTATCTTCGCCGGCATCGTGGCGCAATTGCCTTCCGCCATTGCCTCGACCCTGGAACTGGGCCGGACCGGCGCCTTGAACACCCTGTTTATCCTGTTTCTGATCGTTCTGGTCATTGCCACGATCACTTTCATTGTCTTTATCGAGCGGGCCCAGCGCCGCATCGTGGTGCAATACCCGAAACGCCAGGTCGGCCAGAAAATGTTCGGCGGCGAAAGCACTCATATGCCGTTGAAGCTGAATACCGCCGGCGTCATTCCGCCGATCTTCGCGTCCTCGCTGCTGTTGCTGCCGGTCACGGTGGCCTCGTTCTCGGCCCAGGGCGGCCCGGAATGGCTGACAACCGTCACCTCCCTGCTGGGGCGGGGACAGCCCCTGTACCTGGGGCTTTATATCGGCGGCATCATATTCTTCTGTTTTTTCTATACCGCCATCGTCTTCAACCCTGCGGATACCGCCGACAACCTGAAGAAATATGGCGGCTTTATTCCGGGCATCCGTCCGGGCAAGCGCACAGCCGAATATCTTGACTATGTGCTGACGCGCCTGACGGTGGTCGGTGCCGGCTATCTGGCCCTGGTCTGCCTGTTGCCGGAATTGTTGATGTCGCAATATGCGGTGCCGTTCTATTTCGGCGGCACCTCGTTGCTGATCGTGGTCAGCGTGACCATGGATACGGTATCGCAGATCCAGTCCCATCTGTTGGCGCACCAGTACGAGGGTCTGATCAAGAAGTCAAAATTGCGGGGCCGCAACCGATGACGGCCCAATCGGTAAGAGTATGGCGATGAGATTAATTTTGCTTGGTCCTCCCGGTGCCGGCAAGGGTACCCAGGCGCAACGCCTGATGGATGCCTTTGGCATCGTGCAATTGTCCACCGGTGACATGCTGCGCGCCGCCGCCGCGGCGGGTACGGAAGTTGGCCTGCGCGCCAAGGCGGTGATGGAGGCGGGCGAGCTGGTTTCCGACGATATCGTGGTCGGTATCATTTCCGACCGGGTGGACGAGGCTGATTGCGGCAACGGTTTTATTCTCGACGGCTTTCCCCGTACCCTGGCCCAGGCCGAGGCGTTGGAGGTCATGTTGGCGGAAAAATCCATGCGCCTTGATGCCGTGATCGAAATGCAGGTCGATGACGGTTTGTTGATTGACCGCATCACGGGCCGCTACACCTGTGCCAATTGCGGTGCCGGATATCACGATCGGCATTTGCAGCCGAAAGTTGCCGGCATTTGTGACAATTGCGGCCGCAGCGAATTTGATCGTCGCGCCGATGACAACGCGGAGACGGTGGTGTCGCGGCTGAAGGCTTATCACGAGCAAACGGCGCCCTTGCTGCCATTTTATCGGGACAAGGGCATATTGCGGACCGTCGACGGCATGGCGGACATTGATGAAGTGACCCGGCAGATGAAGGAGACGCTGGGTGCGGGTTAAGGCATTGACTTGACCGCAAAAAAGCATTATTTCGCGGGGTTCCACATTCATTGTGATTGCTCCCGTGGGCGGGTCCCGAACCGGCAGTTTCGTGCGGTGCAGGTGAGTTCGGTACAGGAAGTTTAAGCGGCCATGAATTTTGTGGCCCATTGATACGAATACGAGGAGATATTGGGTGGCGCGGATAGCTGGCATTAATATTCCGACCAATAAAAGGGTCGTGATTTCATTGACTTACATCCATGGCATCGGCAGGACCAAGGCCAGGGACATCTGTACCAAGGTCGGTATCCCGGCCGAACGGCGGGTCGCGGAATTGACTGACCAGGAAGTCATACAAATCCGTGAGGTCATCGACCAGGACCATATGGTCGAGGGCGATTTGCGCCGTGAAGTGGCCATGAACATCAAACGTCTGATGGATCTGGGCTGCTATCGGGGCATCCGCCATCGTAAGGGCCTGCCGTTGCGTGGCCAGCGGACACACACTAATGCGCGTACGCGCAAAGGTCCCGCACGGCCCATCGCTGGCAAGAAGAAGGCGTAGTTTAGCCAATGGCAAAAGAACGTACACGCGTCCGCAGGCGCGAGAAGAAAAACATCATCTCGGGCGTGGCGCATGTCAATGCGACGTTTAACAACACCATGATCACCATTTCGGACGTTCAGGGCAATGCGATTGCCTGGTCCTCCGCCGGTGCGCAGGGCTTTAAGGGCTCGCGCAAATCTACGCCATACGCGGCGCAGATGGCGGCGGAAGATGCCGGCCGAAAGGCACAGGAGCATGGCATGAAATCGCTTGAGGTCTTCGTCAAGGGTCCGGGTTCGGGGCGGGAATCCGCACTCAGGGCGCTACAGGCGGTGGGTTTCACCATTACTTTCATCAAAGACGTGACGCCGATACCACACAATGGTTGTCGGCCACCCAAGCGGCGGCGGGTCTAATTCCGATGGTCGGCATCCCCAAGGGGCTGGCGGCTGAAGACCTGTAATCCCCGGGATGTCCCGGGTACGGCGGTTGGAGAGCGCGAGGATACGACGTGATCCAGAAGAACTGGCAAGAACTAATTAAACCGAACAAGTTAAGCATCGAGTCGGAGAACGACCCCGATCGCAAGGCCACTGTGGTGGCCGAGCCTTTGGAGCGCGGCTTCGGGCTGACCTTGGGCAATGCGTTGCGGCGCATTTTGCTGTCCTCCCTTCATGGCGCGGCGGTCACGTCGTTGCAGATCGATGGGGTTCTGCACGAATTCTCGTCGATTCCGGGCGTCCGCGAGGATGTGACGGACATAGTCCTGAACATCAAGGCACTGGCGGTGCGGTTGCACAGCGAGGGGCCCCGGCGCATGACCCTGAAGGCGGAAGGGCCGGGTCCGGTCACGGCGGCGAATATCGAGATGGGCTCGGATATCGAGGTAATGAACCCGGATCTGATACTCTGCCATCTTGATCAGGGCGCCAAGTTGTCCATGGAGTTGACGGTCGATTCGGGCAAGGGCTATCGGGCGGCGGAACATAACCGTGCCGAAGACAGCCCCATTGGTCTGATCCCGGTAGATTCCGTTTTCAGCCCGGTGCGTCAGGTCGCCTACTGGGTGGAAAATTCCCGCGAGGGGCAGATCCTGGACTACGACAAGTTGACCATGGATATCGAGACCGATGGCACCGTGACCCCGGATGATGCGATCGCCTTCGCGGCCCGGATCCTGCAGGATCAATTGCAGCTGTTCATCAATTTCGAGGAACCGCGGGAAGAGCCGGTGCATTTCGAACCGGAACAGCCGCGCATCAACCGCAATCTGCTGCGCAAGGTCGACGAGTTGGAATTGTCCGTGCGTTCGGCCAACTGCTTGAAGAACGACAACATCATCTACATTGGCGATCTGGTGCAAAAAACCGAATCCGAGATGTTGCGCACGCCCAACTTCGGCCGCAAGTCCTTGAACGAGATCAAGGAAGTGCTGACCCAGATGGGCCTGCACCTTGGTATGGAAGTGTCCGAGTGGCCGCCGGAGAATATTGACGATCTGGCGAAGCAGATGGAAACGGATTTCTAACCCATTGGGATTTCCCCCGCTGGGTTGGCAAAAGGAGTAGCGACATGCGGCACCGCAAAAGTGGACGCAAACTGAACCGCGATAGTTCGCACCGCAAGGCCATGTTCGCCAACATGGCCGCGGCTTTGATCAAGCATGAGCAGATTAATACGACCTTGCCCAAGGCCAAGGAGCTGCGCCCCATCGTGGAAAAATTGATCACCCTGGGCAAGCGCGGCGATCTGCATGCCCGCCGTCTGGCCTATGCCCGCCTTCCCGACCGGGCCATGGTGGCCAAACTGTTTGATGTTCTGGCCCCGCGTTATGCGGACCGGCAGGGCGGCTATATCCGGATTATCCGGGCGAACTTCCGCTATGGCGACTGCGCGCCCATGGCCTATATCGAATTCGTCGATCGTGACGTCGATGCCAAGGGTCTGGATTCCGGTCCCACTGGCACCGAGGACGAAGACGAGGATGTTGCCGCTTAAGGTCAGGTGTCTCGACATGGCGCTTTGCCGGACCGCGAAAAGCGATCAAACTGGGGCAGCCTTCGGGCTGCCCCAGTTGTTTGCGCCCCTGCGGGTCTGTGCTGACTGGTCTTGCTTGAAAATGAGAAATATGCCGCTACCCGGTTGGATAATTGCTTTGCTGCTGGTGGCCCTGATGGCCACGCCGGCCTCTGATGCTGCCGCGAAAAAGGCCGTGCCCAGCTCTCAGGCCCAGGTGCAGCTTTCCTTCGCACCGCTGGTCAAACAGGCCGCGCCGGCGGTGGTCAACATCTATACCCGGCGGGTGGTTGAACAGGTTGTTCGTTCACCGTTGTTCGATGATCCGTTTTTTCGCCGTTTCTTTGGCGACCGTTTCGGCGGCAATGGCCTGCGGCGGCGGGAGCGGCAAAATTCCCTGGGCTCCGGCGTGCTCGTCAGCGCCGATGGCATGATCGTGACAAATCACCATGTCATCGCCGGTGCGGACGAGATCACTGTCGCCCTTTCGGACCGCCGGGAGTTCGATGCGACACTGGTGCTGGATGATGAAAGCACCGACCTTGCCGTTCTGGAAATCCAGACCGAGGGGGAGAAACTGCCCTTCCTGAAACTGCGGGATTCCGACAGCCTGGAAGTCGGCGACCTGGTTCTGGCCATTGGCAATCCCTTCAATGTGGGCCAGACCGTCACCTCCGGCATTGTTTCCGCCTTGGCGCGGACGGGGATCGGGGTTTCGGATTTTCAGTTCTTTATTCAGACCGACGCGGCGATTAATCCGGGAAATTCCGGCGGCGCGCTGATTACCATGGACGGTCGGCTGGTGGGCATCAACACGGCGATTTATTCCCAGACCGGCGGCTCACACGGTATCGGGTTCGCGGTACCGTCGTCCATGGTGCGCGCGGTTCTGGCCTCCGCCAAATCAGGTCTGCATCATGTTAAACGGCCCTGGTTCGGCGCGGCGACCCAGACCGTGACCGCCGATATCGCAGCCTCGCTCGAAATGAAGCGGCCCCAGGGCGTGATGATCCGCTCCCTTTACCAGGACGGCCCGGCAGACCGGGCCGGCATGGAGGTGGGCGATGTGGTCGTGGCCATCGACGGCCACGATGTCGCTTCGCCCAAGGCGTTGAAATTCCGTCTTGGCACCCGGATGATCGGCAAGAATGCCCGTATCGATGTCTGGCGCGGCGGCGAGATCAAGGGCCTGACCCTGAACCTCGTCGCCGCGCCCGAGACGCCGCCCCGCAATATCACCCAACTGCGCGGGCGCCAGCCCCTGGCGGGGGCCAAGGTGGCAAACCTGTCGCCGGCTCTGGCCGAGGAACTGGGCCTGGATGTCTTGAGCAGCGGCGTCATTGTCCTTGATGTCGACCCGCGCGGGCTGGCCCGGCGTTTTCGCTTTCGCAAGGGCGACGTTGTACTGGGGGTAAACAAGGCGCGCGTCAACCTTGTCTCCGACCTGGTCGCGGTGATGAAAAAGCCGGCGACGGGTTGGCGGATTACGCTGCGGCGCGGCGGCAAGGTTCATACAATTCGGATCAGCGAATGAGCAACCTGTTTGAAGCCGCCGGCATTGATGGCCCCGCGCGGCCCTTGGCGGAGCGCCTGCGTCCCGGCAGCATCGATCAGGTCATTGGCCAGGATCATCTGTTGGCGGGCGATGGCGCCATCAACCGCATGCTGGAAGGCGGCCGTCTGGCCTCGCTGGTTCTGTGGGGCCCGCCGGGCAGCGGCAAGACCACCATCGCCCGCCTGCTGGCGGCCCATGTGGGGCTGCATTTCGAACAGCTGTCGGCGGTATTCTCCGGCGTCGCGGATTTGCGCAAGGCGTTTGCAGCGGCCGGCGAGCGGCGGCTGAGCGGGCAGGGTACCCTGCTGTTCGTGGATGAAATCCACCGTTTCAACCGCTCGCAACAGGATGGCTTTCTGCCCTATGTTGAGGACGGCACCATTGTGCTGGTTGGCGCCACCACCGAAAACCCGTCGTTTGAATTGAACGCCGCCCTGCTGTCCCGCTGTCAGGTGCTGGTCCTGAACCGCCTTGACGACGATGCCCTGGAAGAGTTGCTGTGCCGGGCCGAGGCGGTATCGGATAAACCATTGCCCCTGACGGCGGAGGCACGCCTGGCGCTGCGGGCCATGGCTGACGGTGATGGCCGCTTTGTCTTGAACCTGGCGGAGGAATTGCTGGCCCTGTCCACGGAGGAACCGTTGGATACGGCCCAATTGAGCCAGGCCCTGCAGCGCCGGGCACCGGTCTATGACAAGGCCCAGGAGGGCCACTACAACCTGATCAGCGCGCTGCATAAATCCCTGCGCGGCTCGGACGTGGATGCTTCGCTTTACTGGCTGGCCCGCATGCTGACGGCGGGTGAGCAGCCGCTGTATATCGCCCGGCGCCTGGTCCGCTTCGCGGTGGAGGATATCGGCCTGGCCGACCCCCAGGCCCTGGTCCAGGCCAACGGCGCCAAGGAGGCCTATGATTTCCTGGGCAGTCCCGAAGGCGAGTTGGCCATCGCCCAGGCGGTAATCTATCTGGCCACCGCACCCAAATCCAATGCCGCCTACGAGGCCATGAGCCGGGCCAACCGGGCGGCGCGGGAGACCGGTTCCCTGATGCCGCCAAAACATATTCTGAACGCTCCCACGGGCCTGATGAAGGATCTGGGCTATGGCGAGGGCTATGTCTACGACCATGGCACCGAAGAGGGATTTTCCGGCCAGAACTATTTTCCCGAACAGATGCCCCGGCGCAGCTTTTATCAACCCGCCGAGCGCGGTTTTGAGCGCGAGGTGGCCAAACGCATGGCCTATTGGGATAAACTGCGGGGTCAATCGGAAAAAGACACGGGGGAGGAGCCCGGATCATGAATATGTTGCTGGCGGTGGCCTGCGGCGGCGCATTGGGCGCCATGGGGCGTCATCTGGTCTCCGGCCAGGTCATGCGTTGGGCCGGTAGCGGCTTTCCCTGGGGCACCTTGACCGTGAACGTCCTCGGCTCCTTCATTCTTGGCGTGCTGGTGGAGTATCTGGCGCTGCGCTGGTCGGCGAGCCAGGAAATGCGCGGCTTTCTGGTGGTCGGTGTCCTGGGTGGTTTCACCACCTTTTCCGCCTTTTCCCTGGACGCGGTGCTGTTGCTGGAGCGCGGCAGCCTGGGTCCCGCGTTTGCTTATGTCGCCGGCAATCTGTTGCTGTCGGTCGGCGGCCTGTTTGCCGGTCTGGTGATCTTCCGCCAGGTGCTGGCATGAGCGGCGTGCAAATGCTGGCGGTGGGCGAGGACGAGGGCGAGGTGCGCCTGGACCGTTGGTTCAAGCGCCATTTCCCGGAACTCAGCCATGGCCGTCTGGAAAAGATGCTGCGCAAGGGCCAGGTGCGGGTCGATGGTGCCAAGGTCAAGGCCGGCCACCGGCTGCAACCGGGTCAGGAGGTGCGGGTGCCGCCCCTCGATGCCCCGGCGCCCCGGAAAAAACGGCGGTTGCCAGAGGTTTCCGAACAGGATGCCAAGGAGTTGCGGCAACGCATTCTGCACCAGGACGAATCCGTCCTGGTGCTCGACAAGCCGGCCGGTCTGGCAGTCCAGGGCGGCAGCGGTACCAAGCGGCATCTTGATGGCATGTTGGATGCCTTGCGTTTCGAGGCCAAGGAGCGGCCCCGGCTGGTGCACCGCCTGGACCGGGACACTTCCGGCGTTCTGGTTCTGGCCCGGCATGCCCGTGCCGCCACAGCACTGACCGGCGCCTTTCGTGACCGGGAAACGGAAAAGCTCTATTGGGCCATCGTTGCCGGCGTGCCCTCTGAATCCCGCGGCCAGATCAATCTGCCTCTGGTCAAGACCCCGGGTCCGGATGGCGAAAGGGTGCGGGTTGACCGCAAGCTGGGCAAGCAGGCCATCACCGATTTCATTGTTATCGAACAGATCGGCGATCAGGCGGCCTGGCTGGCCCTGTGGCCACGCACGGGCCGGACCCATCAATTGCGGGCCCATTGTGCCGCTATCGGCACGCCGATTCTTGGCGATGGCAAGTACGGCGGCATCGATGCCTCGCTGCCGGGCATGGATTTGGGCAAGGGCCTGCATCTGCATGCCCGCTCTATCGCGCTGCCTCATCCCGACGGTGGCACCCTGTCCGTCGAGGCGCCCATCCCGGCACATTTCCGCACCACTTTGCGAACGCTTGGTTTCAATCCGGAGGCTGCCGGGGAGCGCATGGCCGAGTTGCAAGCGGAAGAAGAATGGTGAAAGCGCTGATCCACACCTCTATTGTTAGTCTCTGCCAAAGCACTTCATAAGGAAGCACCCCATGCCCCACGTCCAAGCCGAAGGCGCGAAACTGTATTACGAGGAAGCCGGCAGCGGCGACGCCATCGTCTTCGTGCACGAGTTCGCCGATGACTTTCGCAGCTGGGAACCGCAGGTGCGCTATTTCTCGCGGCGCTACCGCTGCGTCAGTTTCAATGCCCGGGGCTATCCGCCCTCGGATGTGCCCTCCGATCCGGCGCTTTATTCCCAGGACATGGCTGCCGATGATATCGCCGCCGTGATGCGCGGTCTGGATATCGGCAAGGCGCATGTGGTCGGCTGTTCCATGGGTGCTTTCGCCACCCTGCATTTCGGCATGCGCTATGGCGATATGGCGCGCAGCCTGGTGGTGGTCGGCTGCGGCTACGGTGCCAAAAAGGACACCCGCGGCGATTTCACTTCGGAGGTGGAGCAATTTGCCGCATCCTTCGCCGAAAAGGGCATGGTGGAGGTTGCGACGCCCTATTCCCTGGGCCCGACCCGGGTGCAGTTCCAGAACAAGGATCCGCGTGGGTTTCTGGAGTTCCAGGAGCGCTTCCTCAGCCATTCAGCCGAAGGCTCCGGCCTGACCATGGGCAATGTCCAGGCCAAGCGGCCATCGCTCTATGATCTTGAAGACGGCTTGCGGCAATTGGTGGTGCCCACCCTGCTGGTCACCGGAGACGAGGACGAACCCTGTTTGGATGCCAACCTTTACCTCAAGCGCACAATTCCCTCTTCGGGCCTGGTGATGCTGCCCCGCACCGGCCATGCCGCCAATCTGGAGGAACCCGCCAGCTTCAATCAATCGGTGGCTGAGTTCCTCTCTACAGTGGAGCAGGGCCGTTGGACCTTGCGTGATCCGCGCTCGGTCTCGGACTCCGCCCTGATCGCCGGACAGGACAAACCCTGAAGCCGGATTAAGGGAGGCCGCCACGCCCCTGCGCCTGATCGTTTTCGATTGTGATGGCACCCTGGTGGATAGCCAGGGCGCGATCGTGGCAACCATGACCGCGACCTTCACGGAACTTGGCCTGCCCTCGCCGCGGCCTGACGCCATTCGCGCCCTGATTGGCCTTTCCTTGGAGGAAACCGCCCATCACCTGTGGCCGCAAGGTGATGATGCCGGCTGCGCGCGCCTGGTCGAGATCTACCGCCGGCGTTTTTTTGAACAACGCAGCCGGGCGCCGACGCCCGATCCCCTGTTTCCCTATGCCCATGCGACGCTGGCGACATTGGAAGAGGCCGGATACCTTCTGGGCGTGGCGACGGGGAAATCAAGCAGGGGCCTTGACGCGGTGCTGCGTAGTCACAATCTGCAAGACGTCTTTTTGACGCGGCAAACCGCCGACGGTCATCCGGGCAAGCCGCATCCCGGGATGTTGCTGCAGGCCATGGCGGAGGCCGGTGTGACGGCGGATAATACATTGATGCTCGGTGATACCAGTTTTGACATGGCCATGGCGCTGAATGCCGGCGTGACAGCCGTTGGCGTTGCCTGGGGATATCATGGCGTGGCGGAGCTTCGTGATGCCGGCGCGCGGGCCGTGCTGGAGGATTTTCGTGATCTTCCGCCATTCCTGAACGGGCATTGGCCGCTGCCATGAGGCGCGCCCTGAAATTCATGCGCATTGGCCTGGGCCTGCTTGCCGGCCTGGGCATCAGCCTTGCCGCCGCGATCTATTTTGTTGATTTCAACGAATATCGCGAGACCCTGGCACGTCATCTATCGGCGGAGCTGGGGCAGCCCTTGCGCATCGAAGGTGATTTGAAGCTTCGCCTGGGCTTGCACTTGGGCTTTGCCGCTTCCCGCCTGTCGCTTGCCAATAGCGCGGGCGGAACACCTGGTGAAATGGCCAGGGTCGGCCGGGTCTCGTTCGGCGTGGCCTTGAGACCCTTGTTCAAGGGCGATGTGCAGATCGACCATCTGTTGATCGAGGATGCGGAAATTCTGGTGGAACGGCAGGCCGATGGGCGGCTCAATTGGTCGTCGGTTCAGGACGCCGGCAGGAATGCCATTGCCGGACCCTGGTCGCCGCCGCGTATCGCCGGCCTGCGCCTGTTGCGCGGCAAGGTGCGCTATCGGGACGGCACTTTCGGTCATGACCTGGCGATCAACGAGTTGAGTGTTCTGGCACCCGATGCCGCCGCCGCGGCTGCTGTTAGTCTGGACGCCAGTTTGCAAGACCGGCCCGTGACCATCGAGGGCCAATTGACCAGCCTTGAAGAATTGCTGCATGGCCGGGAAATTCGGGTCCATGGAAGCATGGATGCCGCCGGGATGCGGGCGGCAATACGGGGACGGATATTCCATCCACTCGAAGGCCGGGGCATGGATATACATGTCAGCGGCAATAGCGATCACATTGAGAGCTTCCGGCAATTTGTGGATTTGCCCCCAATGGTACGTGGCAAGGCAATGATTTCCCTCGATCTCAACGATCGCGACGGGCCGCTGGCCTTGCGCAACATGGCGGCGCAAATTGAACCGGCACCGGGTGTCCAGATTGCCCTGAATGGCAAGATTGCCGATGCCCTGGCCTTGGCTGGATTGACGTTGGATGTGGAAGTAAAGGCGGCCGATGGCGGGGAACTATCGGTCCTGGCCGGACTGGATCTGCCGGCGCTGTCGCCGGTCTGGATGCGGGGGCGGATCGTGGGTGCGATGGCTGATCCGGTGATGGAAGACATTGATCTGCGTGCCGGGACAGAGGACAGTCTGCTGCTATCGGCAACGGGTCGAGTGGCCCGGCCGTTGGCCGCCCAGGGTCTTGATCTCGCCCTGCGATTGAAGGGCCCCGATAGTGCGGCCCTGACCGCGCTGCTGGGCGGGCGCATGGCGGCGCCCGCATTGGGAGAATTTGATTTGACGGCGCGCCTGAAAGGCGCCGCCACGGCACCGAGTCTAAGCGGCATTAGCGGCCATATCCGTCATCCCGATGGCACTGACATTACGCTTCTCGGTGCTATCCAGGATCCCATGGCCGGCAAAGGCTTGGCGCTGGGTATTACCGCGCGCGGCCCCAATCTGCGCCGTGTCGCGGCCTTGGTCGGGCAGAAAATACCTGATCTGCAGCGCTTTCATATTACGGCGGATTTGACGGGCCGGCCGCAGGCGCCCGTTGTCAGCGGGCTGCATTTGCATAGCCAATCAAGGCAAGGCGCTAAGCTGACATTGTCGGGAAAAGTGGCCGAGCCTGGCGAGATGACGGGCATTGACCTGAATTTCGAGGTTGAAGGCCCCCTTGGTGCGGTGCTGGCGGATCTAATGGCAGGGCCATTGGATCCTGACGCGATGGGCAAGATATCGGCGCAAACATTCTCGGCGGCCGGCCGGATCGAGGGCTCTATGACCGCATTCGGCCTGGAGCGGTTGAAAATGCGCCTTGACGATAGCGATATACAGGGCCGCATGACCGTGGATCTGCGCGGTGCCCGTCCGCTGATAACAGCGGATCTGCAATCAATGCATCTCGATCTCGATAGTCTGCCCATTGCCCGGGAAACCCGGCCGGGCGTGGAGAAACCGGGAACAGGGGAGTTGCTGATACCAGACATGGACATCGATGCAAGCGCCTTGGAAAATCTCGATGGCATACTGAAACTGCAGGCCCGCCGGATCCAGGGGGCGGATGTGGTATTGCAACAGGCCAATATTGCGGTCGAGTTGCGGGACGGTGCTTTGACCCTGCAACCCAGTACCGCGCGTTTGGCGGATGGGCAACTCGTTCTTGAAGGGAAAATGGACGATCGGGAATTGGCCCTGAAGTTAGAGCTGCGCCGGGCGGCCATGTCGGCCCTGGGCCCAATGATCGACTTTACCATGGTCGATGGCAGCCTGGACCTGGCCGCCGAATTGCGCGGCCGCCTGGATGCTGGGATTGGCAATTTGCGTACGCTGGCAGCCGATCTGGACGGTGAAGTCTCGGTGATCGTTACGGATGGCCATGTGCAAAGCCAGTTTCTTGACTTGTTGGCGGCCGATCTGGTCGTTGCCCTGGTCAAGGCGAAACCGCTGGAAAAGCGAACCCGTCTCTATTGTTTCGCCAACAGCCACGAGATCAAGCGCGGCGTTGCCCGCAGTCAGGTGCTGATGCTGGACACCGAAAACATCACTATTGCTGGCGAGGGCGAAGTCAATCTGGCCGACGAGGCCATCCGCTATCGTCTAACGCCGCGTCCAAAAGATCCCTCATTGGTGTCGTTGGCGACCCCCATCAATATAACCGGCAGCCTGGCCAATCCAAACGCCAGACCGGACAATATGGCGGTGGTCGGCAGCGTGGCGGCGGCGGTTGTCGGCAACTTATTGCTGCCGGGGGTGGGGCTATTGCTGCCCCTGTTGAACAGCGGTACGGGCGAGGCGCATCCATGTATGCATGTGTTAAAAGACGGCAAGGTGAAGGCCGCGCCGGCCAAGCCCGGCGGGCCGAAAGGCGCATCGGGAATACTGGACCGGGTCGGCGGCGCGGTCAGCAAGGGCGCGGGAACACTGTTGAAATTGCCTGGTAAACTTCTGGGGTCGGAATGAAGCGGTTTTACGAAAATGTCGCGGTGGTGCCGGTAGCCGATGGATTGACAATCGAATTGGACGGCCGGACCGTGCGGACGCCACGGAAAACGGCTTTCGCGGTGGCGGCGGCGGCGCTGGCCGAGGCCATCGCGGCGGAATGGCGGTGCCAGGGGGAGGAGATAGATCCCGAAAGCATGCCGCTTCTGCGCTTGGCCAATACCGCCCTGGATTTGGTCGCCTCTCAGCGCGGCGCCGTAGTGGATAATCTGGCCAGCTATGGCGGCACCGATCTGTTGTGTTATCGGGCGGAGGAGCCGGCGGACCTGGTCCAGCGTCAGGAGCGGCTTTGGTCCCCCTGGTTGGCTTGGGCCAAGGCAGAGTACGGGGCCCACCTTGTTGCCACCGATGGCATCGGCCATATCGCCCAGGACCAGGCCGCCTTGGCCGCGTTGCATCGTGCCGTGGACGAACATGATGTCATGGAACTGGCCGCTATGAATGATCTGGTGACCATCGCCGGCTCGTTGGTTTTGGCGCTGGCGGTCAGTGCCGACGCCCTTGATGTGACGGCGGCATGGGCGGCCGTGCGCTTGGACAACGACTATCAGGCGGAACGCTGGGGCCAGGATGACGAGGCCGAGGCCCATGCCGCGCGCCTGCGCGGTGAATTCGAGAATGCGGCTCGATTTCTGGATTTGCACCGGGCCGGCTAGAGCAATTTTCAACTAATTGGATTCGCCATCGCGATCCAAGTAATTGATTCAAATGCTCTTCTCTTAAGATTCCGAGCATGTTTAGAAGAAACATGCTCTAGGCCGGACATTGTGCGGTAATTGCGCTGCGCGCTATCTTCCGGATAGCGCGCATTTGAGTGGATTTTCTTG
>JASLLM010000042.1 GCA_030747035.1 Alphaproteobacteria bacterium
CGCCCTGCAGGCCATTGATGATGCGGCGGTCGATCTCGTCTAATTCTGCCCCCTGTTGCATCAGCCCGCCTTCGACAGGGCGCCGGCGAAGCGGGCCGCGCTTTGCTTGTAGCGCTTGGTGGAGAACAACACATGATGGGGCAGATGACCGAGGGCAAGCTGTTCGTTCAGTTGCTCCACCTGCGACTGCACCTGGCTCCGTTCCTTGCCGTGCACCATGGCGAACAGGTTATAGGGCCAGCGCGGCAACTGCCGGCGGCGGCGATAGCACAGGGTCACGAATGGATAGGCCGCCAGATCCGTCCCCAGGGCATCGACCTGATCGTCGGGGACATCCCAGACCGACATGGCGTTGGCCTGATAGCCCAATTCATGATGGCGCACGATCAGGCCGAAACGGCGGATCACGCCCCCCTCCGCCAAACGGCGGATGCGGCCGATGACGGCATCCTCGGACAAATCCAGTTCCCTGCCGATCTCGGCGTAGGGGCGGGAGGCCAGGGGCAAACCGTCGGCCAGGCGCGCCAACAGACGGTGATCCATGTCTTCGACCTCGATCACAGGGTAAACCCCAGATCGATGTGGTATTCCGCCTCCAGCGGCAGTTTTATGGGGCTCAGGCCGGTTGCCGCTTCAATTTCGGCCAGGGCCCGGTCAATACCGGCGTCATCGCCGGCGGTCACGACAAACCATAGATTGAAGTCATGCACCCGGGCGGAGTTGTGATTTACCGCGCTCAAGGCGCTGACTTGCGCGGCGACGGCGTCCAGGCGCGCGGGCGGCACCGCCAGGGCGGCCAGGGTTGACGCACCGGCACTGTTGGGCCGGACCGTGGCGCCGACCCGGCCCAGGATGCCCCGTACCGTCAGGTCGCGCAGCATGGCCAGCAAGTCATCCTCGCTCATGTCCAGGCCCTCCGCCATGGCGGCGTACGGGCGGGGTTCGAGGGGGAAGTCCCGTTGATAGCGGTTCAACAGCTCCCGCTCCCGCTCCGTCAGGGCCTGAACGGACGCCATGGCTACAGTCCGATCCGATTGGCCCGGGCGGTAAGGAATATGCCGGAGGGCTTCTGCGCCGGCAGGGCCTGCAGCCTTTCGAAGCTCTCGGTGTCATAAACGTCGACCCGGTCGGCGTCGCGGACGGAAATCCAGACCTGCTCACCCCGTGGCGTGAACTCCAAATGCAAGACCGCCTTGCCCGGTTTGAATTGATGGATGATCTTGCGGCTGGGGACGTCGATGACCTGCACCGTGTCGTTGCGCGGATGGGCGAAGTTGACCCAGACCTGCCGACCATCGGGCCGGGCGACGGCAAAAATCGGCTGGCCATGCACGGGAATCCGCCCAACCTCGCGCCAACTTCCAGGCTCCACAACCAGCACCTCGTGCCGGCCCACCGCGGGCAGGAATATCACGTCGCCCGCCCTGGCCCAGCCTTCCAGATGCGGCATCTTGTAGACCGGCAGCTTTTCCTCGCCCCGGCCATAGCCGTCCAGAATGCGGCGCACGCCTTTTTCCGGCTGCCACAGATCCAGCATCGCCATGCCGTCCTCGCCGAACAGGCCGGCGATGTAATAGCGGCCATCGTCCGTGATCAGGCCGTCATAGGGCAGTTCACCGATATCCGCATGTTTGGTGAGCTTCATGTTCGCCCCGTTAGAATCCCTGGCGGAAAAATCGGCGATCCAGATTTCGCCGGCATTGTAGAGCGAGAAGATGAAACGCTGGCCCGGGGCATCCGCCAGGCCAACCACTTTCGAGAGGCCGCTGCCGTCGCTGGCCTGGGCCGGAATGTCGGCCACCAGCTCCAGGCTGGCGGCATCGAAAACCTTGACCCCGCCCGGCTTGTAGTTGGAGACGGCGACCAGGCTGCCGTCCTGGGAAATGGCACCGCCGATGCTGTTGCCCGATTGCACGATCCGGTTGACGATGCGCTGTTGCAAGATATCGACCTTGCTCAAGCCGCCGTCCCGGCCAAAGATATAGGCGTAGCGCCCATCGCGCGAATAGACGGCGGAGGCGTGGCTGAGATCGCCCAGGCCCTTGACCCGGCCCAGGGCGGTGCGCTGGGAGGTTTCGATGACCTGAATGCTGCCATGGGCCCGCTCGATCACCAGGCCCAGATCACCAGTGCCGCGAACTGTCGGTTCCGCCTGGCTTTGGCCGCCGGCCATGGCGGAAAAACACAACAGGGCAAACGTGATGCAGGCGGAAAATCTCATTGTTCAACTTTCATTGTCTGGCCTGTCTTCATGGCCCGTACCAGAAATGCGGCTTCTTTTTCCTTGAGCAGAAAGCGCCATGGCGGCATCGGCGTGCCCGGCAGACCCTGCATGATGATTTCCACCAGGGCCTCATCGGGCTTGTCCGCGAGATTGCCGGGCAACAGCGGCGAGCCCAGTCCGCCTTTCAGTGTCAGGCCGTGGCAGGAGCCGCAATCCTGTTGTAACAGATACAACAACTCTTTCTGCCGTGGCGCCGGAATGGCGCTTTCGCTCCATGCCGGAGAACTTGCGGTCAGGGCAGCGGCAAGGGCCGTGGTCAGACCTGTCTTAGCCGCCCACGGCGGTATTCGGCTGTTCATTGTTCTGCTCGACGTCCGGTGCAAGCCCTAGTATGGCATGCAGGGCGACGACCTGGCCGACGACAAATAACACGGGCCCCTCGAATGCGGCGGCCTTGGCGTCGCCCGCCAGATCTTTCAACGTCGAAACAATGTGCCGCTGCTCCGGCGTGCTGCCATTGTTGATGGCGGCGGCGGGCAGCGCGGGATCGGCGCCATTTTCGATCAATTTGGCGGTGATCTGCGCCACGTTCGCCATGCCCATATATATGACCAGGGTGGTCGAAGGATCGGTCAGGCCCTGCCAGTCGAAATCCAGTTCACTGTCTTCCTGGCAATGGCCGGTCAGATAACGCACGCCCGTGGCCAGGCCCCGATGGGTCAAGGGCATGCCCACGGCGGCCGAACAGGCGGAGGCGGAGGTAATGCCCGGTACCACCTCGAAAGGCACGCCGTTTTCCACCAATGTCATGGCTTCTTCCGAGCCGCGGCCGAAAACGTAGGGATCACCGCCCTTCAGGCGCACGACATTGCGCCCGGCCTTGGCCAGACGAACCAGCAACTGGTTGATTTCGGGCTGGGGGATGGGGTGATTCCGGGGTTGTTTGCCGACGCTGATAAGCGTCGCGCCGGTTGGGATCAGGGCCAGAATTTCGGCCGAAACCAAGCGGTCGTAGACCACGACTTCGGCCTCTTGCAGCAAACGGTGGGCCTTCATCGTCAACAGGTCGGGGTCACCCGGCCCGGCGCCGACAAGAAACACTGTATTTGCTTCAGTCATCTGGAACGTCCCCTGCGATCACGCCTAATCTACATCAATCTATACTAATTATAGCGGTGGGCGGGATCGAAAAGGTTAACATTTTCGATCCCGCCCCTGGACTTAATAGACGTCCTTCCGCGTGTTGTAAAAGTTGAACTTGCCGGTCGGGGTGACCAGGCGTTTGTCACGGATGACATGTTTCAACTTCCGGGTCTTATCATCGACGATGACGATGGCGGATTCCTGGCTGGCGGAATTCCAGACCGAGAACCAAACCTCATCACCTGCCTTGTTGTACTCACCCTGTACGACCCGGCGGACACCTTCGGTGATCCCCGACCATTCGCCGATCGGCAGCACTTCGTATTCCTTGGCTGGATCGGTCAGATCGAACACCGCGACGGAGGATGATACCTCGGCCTCCGGGTTCAACGGCGTGTCCACATACAGGTTCTTGGACGTCGGATGGGTCTTGACGAACAGCGAACCGCCGCCCTGACCTTCTAGGACCTGCACCACTTTCCAGGCGTATTGCGGATGTCCGGAGGGGTCGGTGCCGATCAGGGAGATGGTTTCATCGCCCAGATGCGAGGTGGCCCAGACCGGCCCGAACTTGGGATGGTCAAAGTTCGCGCCACGGCCCGGATGCGGTGTCGTCCCGACTTCCACGATCTTCACCAGTTTGCGCCGCTTGGTATCGATCACGGCGATCTTGTTGGAGGCGTTGGCCGCGGACATGAAATAGCGCCCCGTGGAATCAAAGCCGCCGTCGTGGAGGAACCGGGCCGTTTCGATGGAGGTTACGCTCAGGGCCTTCAGGCTGGAATAGTTGACCAGCAAGACCTTGCCGGTTTCCTTCACATTGATGAGGAAATCCGGGTGATAATGCGAGCCGACGATGGCCGCGACCCTTGGTTCGGGATGGTATTCCCCTGTGCCGACGACCATGCCGCGGGTTGAAACCACTTTCCGCGGTTTCAATGTGTCGCCGTCCATGATCACGAATTGCGGCGGCCAATAGGCACCGGCCACGGCATAGACGTCTTCCCAACCCTTCATCTTCGAGGTTTCCACCGAGCGGGCCTCGCTGCCGACGTTGATTTCAGCCACCGAGGTCGGCGGATCCATGTACATGTCGATCAGGTTGACCTTGGCATCCCGGCCGATCACGAACAGATAGCGTCCGGAAGCGGAGATGCGGGAAATATGCACCGCATAACCCGTGTCCATGATTTGGACAATTTCCTTCGAAGCGCCGTCGATCAAGGCAATTTGACCGGTATCACGCAAGGTGACCGAGAACAGATTGTCCAGATCAAGTTTGTTCATCTGCTTGCGCGGGCGCTTGTCGACGGGCACGTGCACTTTCCACGAGGCCGTGATGGCCGCCATGCCGAATTCCGGCGGCTGGGCCGGATCCATCAGCAAATAGGCGGCCATCATGTCGATCTGCTCCTTGGTCAAGCCGCCGCCGTCGCCCCAGTTCGGCATGCCGCCCGGAGAGCCGTAGGTGATGAAGTCCCGCAGATATTCAAAGCCGCGTTCCCGCGTAACCTTTGGCGTCAACGGTTTGCCCGTGGCGCCCTTGCGCAGGACACCATGGCAGCCGGCGCAACGCTCAAAATAGATCTGATTTACTTTTTGATAGTTGGCCGCCGAAAGAACCGGCAGGCCAGGCTTGCTGCCCGGCTGATCGACTTTTTCATCGCGCAAAACATCCAATCTTGGCGTGTACTTGCCGCCTGGCGATGATTCATGCTTCTTCAAGTCAGATTTGGACGGAGCATCCGCCGCAAGCGAGGTAATTGGACCGAACGCTAGCGCAACCGCGACCAACGCACCGGATATTTTCGTGATAGGCAAGGACATTTCTGCTCCCAAGAATATGGATGAATGGCGCGATATTAGGGATTTCAAAGGTTCAATCCTTGACCGCGATCATGTCGAAGCAAGAAAATTACCGGCATTCTAATGTTAGAAAACGATTAAGCGGGGTTATCCATGTCTGGACGGCGCCACGGCGGGGACGGCCATGGGATTAATCCTGGCCACGGAATGCCTTGGCAAGGCACGGCCTTGTCGGTCGCGCTTGCCGCGCGGTTCGGGGTTTTCAGCCTGTGCCTGCTGCTGTGTCTGGCCATGATTGCCGTGCCCGCGCGGGCGAAACAGGGGGAGCGCATCGGGCCGGAGACCCTGTCCCAAGTCTTTCCCAGGGCGGATCGGGCCGGTTCCATGGCCGGCAAACCCTTGGCCGCCTCGGTCTTCAAGGGCGGCGCGCGGATTGGCTATATCTTTTCAACACAGGATGTCGTTGGATCGGTCGGATTTTCCGGCCAACCCATTGATATTGTAGTGGGTATCACCAATAAGGGGGTGATAACCGGGGCCAAGCTGCGCAGCCATAACGAACCAATCCTGGTAATCGGCATCCCCGATCAGGCCCTGCGGGATTTTGTCGCAGGTTTTGCGGCTGTTGATATACATCAACCGGGACAGGTGCGGGAAGGCAGCAATGAAGGCGGGCTGCCCGATGCCATTTCGGGCGCCACCATCTCCAGCGCTGTGATCAGCGATTCCATCATCCGCGCGGCCCGCTCGGTGGCCCGCAGCCGCGGTTTGCCGGAAGGGGCGAAGGCCGAGGTCCGCCTGGACCGGGAGACTTTCGAGCCGGCCGATTGGCAGGAACTTCGCGCCGATGGTTCCATTACTCATATGGTACTCAACTATGGCAGGATAGAACAGGCCTACCGCGACCGGGTCGCTATTCCAGGCGCGGAATTCCCCGGCAACCGCGCGCCGGAAGACCTTTATTCCGAACTCTATACCGCGCTCATCACACCGCCGCGGGTTGGCCAGAATTTGCTCGGTGCGCAAGCCTTCAACCGTCTTTTGAGTAAGATGAAGCCGAATGATCAGGCCATATTCATCGCCGGCAACGGGATCTATTCCTATAAGGGGGCGCGCTATCGCCGTTCCGGCCTGTTCGACCGCATTCAGATCGTGCAGGGCGACAAGATTATTCGTCTGGTCAAGAAGCACTACCATTTTGTCGAGCGTCTAAAGGTCGCCACGGCGCCGCAGTTGCGGGAAACCGGGGTTTTTGTCCTGCCGTCCGACACCGGTTTCGACCCCTTGGCCGAATGGCGTTTGGAACTGCTGGTCAGCCGGGAAACCAAACAGGGCGGTTTGGTGCATCTGGATTTTCCCCTGTCATACAGCCTGCCGGCGCGTTACCGCCTTGGCGAGGCCGCCGCCGAGGAGACGCAGGCGAGTGGTCAGGTAGACCGGGTCCTGGTCTATTTGCAGCAGCAGTTGACCGAGGGGGAGCCCGCCCTCTGGCTGCGCAACTGGCGTGACCGGGCGGGGCGCATCGCCACCCTGTTGGGACTGCTGGCGATCCTTAGCGCGATCCTGGTGTTTCAGGACAATCTGGCGCGGCGGCAGCGGCTGTATCGCCCGGTCCGGCTGGTTTATCTGACCGTGACCCTGGTCTGGATCGGCTGGTACGCGGGCGCGCAATTATCGGTGATCAATGTCCTGACCTTCGTGCAGTCCCTTCTGACCGGTTTCCGCTGGGAGTTTTTCCTGCTTGATCCGTTGATCTTTATTCTTTGGGGTTATGTTGCCGTGACCCTGCTGTTCTGGGGGCGTGGCGTTTTCTGCGGCTGGCTTTGCCCCTTCGGCGCCCTGCAGGAATTGATGAACGAAGGCGCGCGGCTGTTGCGCATTCCGCAGATCACGGTGCCTTTCGCGCTGCACGAGAGGCTGTGGCCGATCAAGCACATCATCTTCCTCGGCCTGTTCGCGGTCTCGCTGCATTCCACGGTTCTGGCTATTGCCGGTTCGGAAGTGGAGCCGTTCAAGACCGCCGTTTCCATGCATTTCGTGCGCCATTGGCCGTTCGTTGTTTATGTCGGCGGCCTGCTGTTCATGGGTCTGTTCATCGAACGGTTCTTCTGCCGCTATCTCTGTCCCCTGGGCGCGGCCCTGGCGATACCAGCCCGGCTGCGCATGTTCGAATGGTTGAAGCGGCGTTTTCAATGCGGCCGCGAATGCCGCCTTTGCGATGTCCGCTGCACGGTGCAGGCGATCCATCCCAATGGTTCCATCAATCCTAATGAATGTATCCATTGTCTGGCCTGTCAGGCGAACTTCTATGACGAGCGGACATGTCCGCCCCTGGTGGCCCGGCGCAAGCGGCAGGAAGAACGGGCCGCGCGGCAGGCCGCATATGTGGAAAGGGCAAGCTGATGCGCAATAGCCATACCACTGTTCTGAGCCGGCGCCGCTTTATCGCCATCGCGGCCGCCGCGACGCTGTTGCTGGGCGCGGCGGCGGCGCGGGCGCGGCGCTTCGAATGGCAGGGCAGCGCCCTGGGCGCCGAGGCGAAGATCGTATTGTATCATCCCGACAAGGCGGCGGCGGAGGCCGCGATTAACGCCTGCCTGGATGAAATTTCGCGGCTGGAGGATCAATTCAGCCTGTATCGCCCGGCCTCCGCCCTGAACCGGTTGAACGCAGCGGGCCGGCTAGACAAACCATCCCACGATATGCGCCGCCTGCTGCAGCTTTGCCGCCAGTATGGTGATTTGAGCCGGGGTGCATTCGATCCCTCCGTCCAGCCCCTTTGGCGGTTATACGCCGAACATTTCGCCAGCCAGCCCCACGATCGTGCCGGTCCCGACCCGGATGCCATTGGAGTGGTCCAGCGCCACATTGATTACCGTCGCATTGCCATCGGCGCCGAGGATATCCGCCTTGATCCCGGCATGGCCCTGACCCTGAACGGTATCGCGCAAGGCTATATCACGGACCGGGTGGCGGACCTGCTGCGCGCCAGGGGCTGGTCGGACGTGC
This sequence comes from Alphaproteobacteria bacterium, assembly GCA_030747035.1. GTDB lineage: Bacteria > Pseudomonadota > Alphaproteobacteria. Next base: position 8,183 of record JASLLM010000042.1, read on the forward strand.
TGTTGAACCTGGGCGAGATCCGCGCATTGCCCGGTCGCACATGGTCGGTGGCGCTGCCCGGCGATGGGCCCGCTCTGGATCTGACAAATGCCGCTGTCGCTACTTCCGCCGGCGCGGGCAGTCCTTTCGCCGGGCCCGGCGGACCGCACCATCTGTTGCATCCCGTTACCGGGCGCAGCGCCGGGCGCTACGCTTCCGTCAGCGTCCTGGCCCGCACGGCAACCGCCGCCGATGCACTTTCAACGGCCTTGTATCTTTCGGCTCCGGAGCGGGCCGCCGAGCTGCTGGCCAGGGGCGGTGGGCGGCAAGCCTGGCTGCGTGATCCCGATGGCGGCCTCAGGCACCTCGTGGCCCGAACAGGATAACCGCCGCACCGAGCAGGCAGATCACGGCGCCGATCAGGTCCCAGCGGTCCGGCCGGTGGCTTTCGGCCAGCCACATCCAGGCCAGCGAGGCGGCAATGTAAACACCGCCATAGGCGGCATAGGCGCGGCCGGCGAAACCGCTATCGACCCTGGTCAGCAGATAGGCGAACAGGACGAGGCTGAAAATGCCCGGCGCAATCCACCAGGGTGATTTGTCCAGGCGCAACCAGGCCCAAAAGGCGAAACAGCCGGCGATCTCCGCCACCGCCGCACCCAGATAAGTTATCGCTGATGGCAGGATCGATACGCTCATGAAATTACCCTAACGCGCCCATGAGCCGCCAGCAACCAACCTCATCCGGCAATCCGATACGCGGGGCGTTAACGATTTGGCGGTACCCCGCATGTTACGTTGGCCGCCGTTATCCTTTTGGGGAAGGAGACCGCCATGCTGGGTGTCATTGGCGCCATGAGCGAGGAAGTTCAGCTGATGCTGAGCGAAATGAGAGATATTCAGCAGACCGTGCATGCCGACATCACGGTGACCCAGGGCAATTACAAGGGTACGGACATCGCCCTGGCGCAATCGGGCATCGGCAAGGTCAATGCCACCATCTGCACCCAGATGCTAATCGATATCTACAAGCCGAAAAAACTGGTGTTCAGCGGCGTCGCCGGTGGTTTGCTGCCTAACATGCGGGCCGGCGACATCATCATCGCATCGCACGTGGTGCAGTACGACATGGATCTGACCGCTTTTGGCCGCCGCCATGGCGAAACGCCGGGTCGGGAGCGTCTGATCGAATGCGATCCGGATCTGGTCGGCAAGGCGACGGCTGCGTTCGATGCCGCCTTTGATGGTGTCGATGGCGGGCCCAACCTGATGCTCGGCACCATCGCCTCGGGCGACAGGTTCATCCAGGACACCGGGACACAGCGTTGGCTGCAGCGGGAGTTCGCGGCCCTGGCGGCCGAGATGGAGGGGGCCGCTGTCGGCTATACCTGCTACCTCAACGGCCTGCCCTTCGCGGTGATCCGCGCCCTATCGGATGCTTCCAGTGAATCGGCCAGCGATGATTTTGAACAAAACCTGCACAATGCCTGCCAGAACACTTATCACCTCATGGATCGGATGATCCAGACAGCCATGGTAGAGCCGGAACAGCGGGATCGGCGAAAAAGCGACAGAACAGACTCAGCGCAGGGCAATCCCCAGGACCGCTTCCAGGTCGTCAATGGCCTGGCCGGCGGATAAGACCTTGATGGTGGTCATGCCCATGGCCTTGGCCGGCTTCAGGTTGACGCCCAGATCGTCGAGAAAGACCGCCTGGGCCGGCTCCACGCCCAGCATTTCACAGGCGATCTGATAGAATTTTGGTTCCGGCTTGCGGATGCCGACCTGGCTGGATTCCACTACCTTCTCGAAAATCTCCATGACCTTGTCGATCTGCGCCGCTTTTTCGGGGTCCCGGCTCATGGAGGGGCCGTGGCCGGTACGCATGTTGTTGGTCAGGCAGGCCGTCTTGTAGTGCTTGGCGACAATGCGCAGGGCCGTGACCATTTCGGGCTGCAGGCTGCCCGAGAGCAGTGGCAGAATTTCACCGCCATTGACCGCATGGCCGGCGGCGCGGGATTCCGCCTCGAACAGATCGCCGAATTCCTCGTGGCTGACCTCGTTACGCTCCATCTTGGCCCAGGCGTTGGCGTCCGGGTTGGTGGCATTGATGGACCGGATGAAATCCTTGGGCAGGCCGTGTTCCTCCTCGTAACGGGCGAAGGCGGCGAAGGGCGAGGTGGTGAAGACCCCACCGAAATCCCAAAGCACGGCACGGATGGAATCGTTCTGTGTACTCATACTGTGATGATCCTTATTCGTCGTCTTGAACCAGGCGCAGGGAAGCCGAATTCAGGCAATAGCGCAAGCCCGTGGGCGCCGGGCCGTCGGGAAAAACATGACCCAGATGGCCGTCACAGCGGGCGCACATAACCTCCGTCCGCCGCATGAACAGGGAATTGTCCGTTTCCTCGGCGATATTCTCCGCCACCAGGGGGGTGTGGAAACTGGGCCAGCCGGTGCCGGAATCGAATTTTGCTTCCGAGGAAAACAGCTCCAGCCCGCAACAGATACAGGTATAGATGCCCGCGTCATGGCAGTCATTGTAGCCGGGACCAAAGGGCCGCTCGGTGCCTTTCTGGCGGGCCACATGATATTGCTCGTCCGTTAGCTGGGCCCGCCATTCGGCCTCGCTCTTGCTGATCTTGTCCATCCCCATCCCCATCAATGTCTAGAGTTTCTTCAGCGCCTTGTTGATTTGCTTGATCTGATGCGGGATGTCCAGGGAGATTTTCGAGGTCAGGTCCAGATCCCGATCTTCCAACACATCACCGTCATGGCTGTCGGCCCATTCCTGGATAGTGGCGTCCCGTTCCGTCAGCAACTTTGCGATCTGCGGCTGATACAGCGCCACCATGGCGGTGATCCAGCGGTTGACGGCCCAGGATGGAAAGGTGTGATCGATGACAAAGCTGTCCAGCAGTTCCGTCACGTCGTCCGCCCCATACCAATGTTCGCCGGTGACCCAGTGGTTGGTGGTGAACAGGTGCGTGGGATAGCCCCTTTGATCCATGGAGATGGCGATCAGATGACAGATGATGTCATCGCCCCGGGCCATTCTTCGGTGCCGGCGAAGGGCCTGATTTGCATGCGGGAGGGGATGCCTTCGCGCCGGATGAAGATGTGAAAATGACCATGCTCGCCCTCTTCCGGACGGTGGGAATGGTAATAGTACTGCCCGTGGGTTTCGTGGTCGTAGACATCGCCTTCGGGATAATGGTCCCATTCATAAAAGGTGCCGCCGTGCTCGATGACCTGACCCACCACGTTGGCCGAGGTCTTTTCCAGGACACGGTAACATTCCTGGATCTCGGCCCCGGCGGCGGCCATCTTTTCCAGCCTTTCCCGCGACAAATTATCGAACAAGCTCATGACATTCTTCCTCATATGGCCCAATCGAGCCGATTATTATTTTGCCCTATTCCCGGATCAGCCGAAAGCCAATCAGAATATGTTTCAATGCCGCCGGCCGGCCGTGGCGCGCGGCGGGCCGGCAGACGCCGCATCCCTTGTCATCCCAGGAACCGCCCTTAACCAGATAGCGCTCCTTGCCGGCGGCTGGCGATGCGGTCCATTCAAACACCTGGCCGGCGGGATCCAGCAAGCCGAAGGGGCTGGCGCCTTTCGCGAAGCGGCCCACCGCCACCGTATCGAAAGGGCCGGCGTCGTGACTGTTCAGACGGCGGGCGTCATATTCGTCACCCCAGGGAAAGCGGCGGCCTTCGCTGCCGCGGGCCGCTTTCTCCCATTCCAGTTCCCTCGGCAGGCGCCAATTGCCGGCACCTTGATTGCTTAGCCAAGCGGCATAGGCCAGGGCGTCGCGGTGCGAAACCAGCACCACCGGGTGATCCAGACGCTCCGGTGGCGGGCGCTGGTTCCGCCAGGCATGCCGCCGAGTACGGTGGTAGGGATGGATCAGGCCATAGCCGCGCCAGACCTTGGGGCTGACATCGGGCGCGCGGTGGCCCGTGTCCGCGATAAAGGCGGCGTATTGACGATTGGTAATAGTGGTGCGGGTAATGGCGAAGGCGGCCAGGTGGTGACGTTTCCGGGGCCGCTCGTCATCATACCAGCCCCATTGCCGGGTGCGGTCATGGCCATAGGCGGCCTGGTCCAACGCGTAGGCTGCATCGCGCTCGGCCTGATCGGAGCCGGCGACAAACGGGCCCGCCGGGATAGTCACGGTTTGCGGCAGGATGACATTTTCGGCCCGCGCCAAAACAGCGGTGCAAAGGCTGATCGCAATCGCCGTTGTGAACTTCATGACGCTTCCTTCCATGCAAGCGAAGTATAGGCATCGCGACCAGAATCACAGGGGCCTTCACGGAAGTTTGAGTTGATGTGACTCGTTTCTCCCGCCCCTCCGGTGCAGATATAGGAGGCGCACCGTTACCCAACCGTGCGTCCATATATGGGGAAAATAACAAATGCATGCTGGAGGCTGGATCGTGGGATCAACAAGAAATCAAATGCTCAAAACATCCGTGTTGCACGTGGTCATGGGCGCGGCCCTGGCTGCCGGTAGCGCCATCCCGCTGGCCGATGTCGCCTTCGCCAGATCGAACGCAACGCCCGGTGCCAGCGCCGGCGGCAACCCGATGGCCGTCGCCCGGGGACAACTCCCCAACGCACCGGCGGCGCCAAGGCAGCAAGGTCCCATGCAAGTCGCTGCCGCCTGCAATCCCTGTGGCGGCAGAAAGAAAGGCTGCGGTGCCTGCAATCCCTGCGCCGCCAAGAAAAAAGGCTGTGGCGCCTGCAATCCCTGTGCCGCCAAGAAAGGCTGTAGTCCCTGCGCGGCAAATGCCTGTAACCCCTGTGCCGCCAAGAAAGGCTGTAATCCCTGCGCGGCGAAAGCCTGCAATCCCTGTGCCGCGAAAAAGGGCTGCGGTGCTTGTAATCCCTGCAATCCTTGCGGCGCGGGCGGCGCCACGGCGTCCATGAAATGCGCCATACCGCGCCTGGTCACGGCCGCATTGTGCAATCCTTGCGCCGCTAAGAAGAAGGGCTGCGGCGCCTGTAATCCCTGCGCCGCCAAGAAGGCCTGCAACCCATGCGCGGCAAAGGCCTGCAATCCCTGTGCCGCGAAAAAAGGTTGCGGCGCCTGCAATCCTTGTGCTGCCAAGAAAAAGGGCTGTGGCGCCTGTAATCCCTGTGCCGCCAAGAAGGCCTGCAATCCGTGCAATCCCTGCGCCGCGAAAAAGGGTTGCGGCCCCTGCAGCCCCTGTAACCCGTGCAATCCCTGCGGCGCCGGTGCCGTGGCGGAACTGACGGCGGGCGAGGCCCGCAAGGCCTACGATTGCCTGATCAAGGATCTTGCCGCGGGCTATACCAAATCCGGATTGACAGTGGCCGGCCACTACAAGGATTGGAAGAACTATTCCAACCAGCCGTATGTTTCGGACACCCACGGCGGCCGCTACGTCAACAACTATGGCAATGCCCTGGCGGTCAGCTACAACAAGTATGAAGAAGCCGGCCGCATGCCCGTTGGTGCCTTGCTGGCCAAGGACAGCTTCGCCGCCAATGCGAACGGCAAAATTGCGCCGGGTCCATTGTTCGTGATGGAGAAAATGCCCGCCGGCTTCAACAAGGATTCCGGCAACTGGCGCTATACCATGGTGCTGCCCAATGGCCAGGTCTTCGGTACCACCAATGGCGCCGGCTCGGCGAAATTGAACTTCTGTTACGAATGCCACATGTCCGTTGCCGAGGAACAGGACAGCCTGATGTTCCTGCCCGACGAGTACCGCGTACGTTAGTCCAACCTGTTGTCACGTCTCCACAGCTCGCCGGATGCATGCAAGTGCATCCGGCTATTTTTTCGCCTTTCCATCCGGGCCCGGGTCTCTTTGCCGTACCGCCATGATGAAGCTAAGTAACGAGATCAGCCCCACGGCGGACAGAACGATCAAGGGCGCGGTGTAGGATTGGGAGATCAGCCAGATCCAGGAAATCATCACCGGCGTTGCCGCCAGGGCCAGGGCCGATACCAGGCCCAGCAGGCCGTTCAAGGCGCCATAGGCCTCCGGCCCGATCAATTCGGGCACCGCCAGCGCGCGCACGATGGTGATGATGCCCAACGAGGCACCATAGAAAATCGGAAAGATGAAGTTCAGATTGTTGTCGGGCTGCGCTAGGCCCAGCAGGGCAAAGCCGATCAGCACAAACCCGCCGGAGATCAAGCCGGCGACGCGGAAGTCCGTCCATTTTTCGAAAACCGTAACGAAGATCCGGCCCGCCACCTGCATCGGCCCGATCATCGCGGTGGTGGCGATCACGGTTGCCATGGCGAAGCCGCGCTCCAGCATCAAGGGGATGATATGTACGGTAACGCCGGCCATGACGATGGAATTGGCTACAAAGCAAATACCGATCCACCAGAAGGCCGGTTTGCGCAGGGCTTCCGCCACGGGGCCGGCCTTCAGGTCGATGGTGAAGATTCTCGGCCGTTCCGCTTGGCCGGCGCCGGGCACACGTTCCTTGCGCAACACGATGGCATGAATGGGCACGCAAATTACCAGCAGGATCAGGCCCAACAGGGCGAAACTGTCGCGCCAGCCAACCCAGTCGATCAACAGGCTGATCAGGGGAATAAAGATAGTGCTGGCGAAACCCGCGATCAGGGTCATCAGGGTGACGCCCTGACGCGCCCGGCTGCCCAGGGTTGCGACCAGTACGGCGAAACCGGAAGGATAGAAGGTTGAGGCCGTGACCAGGCCGATGCCGATCCAGACCGCATAATAGGAAAGCAGTGATCCGACCTGGCTGGCCGCCAGCAACAGCACGACGCCAAAGGCGGATGCCCCCGTCATCAGCCAACGTCCGCCAAACCGGTCCAGGATGGTGCCGGCACTGACCGACGCCAGGCCGGAGACCAGCAGGCAGAAGGTGAAGGCGCCGGTGATCTCCGCCTTGCTCCAGCCGAACTCCGTCGTCAGGGGTTTGATGAAAACGGCGAAACCATAGAACATGATGCCCCAGGACACGGTCTGCGCGATGGACAGCCAGATCACGAAGGACATGGCGCGATAATCACGCCAAAGGGATGTTTCGCTTAAATGCATGGGCGGGATATCATAGGGTCAAGAGATGCAAGCAACACAAATGAATTGGATGACACATCGTGCCCAGCTTTGAATTTCATTTCGATTTCGGTAGCCCCAACGCCTATTTCTGCCACAAGGTCCTGCCCGATCTGGTGCAACGGACCGGCGTTCCTTGTGTCTATGTCCCGGTATTGCTTGGCGGTGTATTTAAACTCACCAATAACAAATCGCCAATGGAACAATTCCAGGGCATCAGGAACAAGAACGAATATGGCCAGTTGGAAATGGCGCGTTTTGTCCGCAAGCATGCATTGACGGCCTACACCCGCAACCCCCACTTTCCCGTCAACACGGTGCAGATCATGCGCGGTGCGATCTGGGCCAAGAATCAAGGCAACTTCGAAGCTTACGTGGACGCGGTCTATCGCCATATGTGGGAAGAAGGCCTGAAAATGGACGACCCGGATGTCATCAGGCGGGCATTGGACGAAGATGGCCTGGATGGCGCCGCCATGCTGGAAGGGATACAGGATCAGTCCGTTAAGGACGAGTTGTTGAACAACACAACCGCTTCCGTCGAACGCGGTACCTTCGGCAGCCCGACATTCTATGTCGGCGACGAGATCTTTTTCGGCAAGGACCGTCTGGCCGAAATCGAGGCAGAGATCGAGCATCAGAAATGAGACCAGGATGACCGCCACCCGGCAACTGCGCCTGGGCGCCTTCATGCGCCCGGTCAGTATCCATACCGCCGCCTGGCGCTATCCGGGCGGCATGCCGGACGCCAACTTCAATCTCAAGGCCCTGACCCGATTTGCCCAGACCCTGGAACGGGGATGCTTCGACGCCTTTTTTATGGCCGATCATCTGGCGGTGCTGAACATGCCCATGGAGGCGTTGAAGTGCAGCGCCACCTCAACCTCGTTCGATCCCCTGACCCTGCTGCCGGCGCTGGCCATGGTGACGGAACACTTGGGCCTGATCGCCACCGCCTCGACCACGTTCGAGCCGCCCTATACCATAGCCCGGCGCTTTGCCTCGCTCGATCATATCAGCGGCGGCCGGGCGGCCTGAACCTGGTCACCACGTCGAACCCGGACGCCGCCCTGAATTTCGGCATGGAAGAGCATATGGAACACGGCGAGCGTTACCGCCGGGCCCGGGAGTTCGTCGATGTGGTGACGGGCCTGTGGGACAGCTGGGCCGATGATGCCTTCATCCGCGACGTGGACAGCGGTGTGTTTTTCGATCCTGAAAAGCTGCACGTGCTCAATCACAAGGGCGACTATCTGTCGGTCCGCGGGCCGCTGAACATTGCCCGCCCGGTTCAGGGCTGGCCGGTGATCGTGCAGGCCGGCGCCTCGGATGCGGGGCGGCAATTGGCGGCGGAAACGGCGGAAGTCATTTTCGCGGCCCAGACCACCCTAGCCGATGGCCAGCATTTCTATGCCGACGTCAAGGGCCGGATGGATAAGCTGGGCCGGCCGCGGGAGCATTTGAAGATCCTGCCTGCTGCCTTCGTCGTCGTGGGCGAGACCGAGGCGGAGGCGAAGGAGAAACGCGCCCTGCTGGATAGCCTGGTACATTATGACAGCGCCATCGCCTCGCTTTCCATCGCCCTGGGACATGACGCCTCAGGCTTTGATCCCGACGGCCCGTTGCCCGAGATCCCGGAAAGCAATGCCTCGAAAAGCGGCCGGGAGCGGGTCTTGGCGCTGGCGGCGCGGGAGAACCTGACCGTACGCCAACTGGCCGGGCGTCTGGGCGGCTATTCCGGTCTGGCCATGGTTGGCACGCCCAGCATGATCGCTGACATTATGGCGGAATGGTTGCTGGGAGACGCCTGTGACGGCTTCAACGTCATGTTCCCCTATCTGCCTGACGGTCTGGATGAATTCGTCGATCAGGTAGTGCCTGAGTTGCAACGCCGTGGCCTGTTTCGCCGCGAATACGAAGGCGCGACATTACGGGAAAATCTCGGCCTGCCCCGGCCTGCGAACCGGTTCTTCCCGGCTGCCGACTAGCAGCCGGAATTGTCCAGGCCGGTGGGCAGCTTGGTCTTGCACAGCCGGGCCCCGTCCAGAATGGTGCCCGTCATAATGGCGCCGCTCAGATCGGCGCTGCCCAGATTGGCCTTGGCGAAATTGACGCCGGTAAGGTTGGCGTTGACCATGGTCGACCAGGTCAGATTGGCGCCTTCGAAATTAGCGCCCGTCAGATCGGCGTCGGTCATGTCGGCCGTGGGCAGGTCGGCCCGCCGAAAATTGGCACCCCGCATATCCGCGCCCTGCAGCTTGGCCTCGCTAAGATTGGCGCCCATCAGATTGGCGTTGGACAGGTTGACGCCGATCATGTTGGTCTTGGTCAGGCTGGTCCTGATCAAGGTGGCGCCAGCGAAATTGGAGCCGCGCAAATTCACCGAATGAAAGTTGGCCTCCGTCAGCTCGGCACCGGACAGGTCGATCTCTTGCACAATGGCCTGCAGCAGGTTGGCCCGCCACAACGAGGCGCCGGGAAAATGGCTGCCGCTCAGGTTGGTGCCGGTTAGGCTGGCAGATTTGAGCAAGGCCCCGGCGCCCTTGGCGCCGCGCAGATCGGCCCGGCCCATTTCAGCGCCGGTCAAATCCGCGCCGGCCAATTGGGCCTCGCGTAAATCGGTCCACCACAGGTTGGCGCCGACGAACTTGGTTTGCTGCAAATTGGCCCGCTGCATTTCGGTCCACCACATGGTGGCGCCGCTTAGGTCCGCGCCCTGGAAATTCGACTCGATCAGGACGGTCCACCACATGGAGGCATCACGCAGGTCACAGCCCGGGCAGCCGTTATCCGCTTTGACCGCCCGTACCCGCGGTTCGTCATAGCCGAACAGCCAGGCGGCAATCGCGCCAAGCACGACCAGGATGGCCAGCACGATCTGGATTATTCTCTTGAACCTACGCATCTAAACCAATTGGGAGATCGAAAAGACGGGAGCCGCTTAATACCAGGATTTGACGGCCTGGAAAGTCCTCAAATCAGCTTTCCGCCATAAAGCCCGCTACGCTGGCTTGCAATCGCGGATCGGCCAGGGGCGTTGCCCGCGCGGCTTCGAAGGCGCGGGAGGCGCGCAGCACCAGATGATCGGCAAAGCGAGGCCCGACAATCTGCAGACCGATGGGCAGACCGCTATCTGATATGCCGCAGGGAATGGTGGCCGCCGGCTGGCCCGTCAGGTTGAACGGAACCGTAAAGGGTACGGCATGGCGCCAACGGTCGAACTCAGGCGAATGATAGCGGGTCTCCACCGTCGGGGGTAGGGTCGGCTGCGTTGGCGTCAGCAGCAGATCATAGTCCCGGTGCAGGGCCGCGAATTCCAGGCCAAGCACGACCCGCTCCGCCTCGCCGCGCAGGAACTCCTCCAGATCCACTTCCAGCCCGGCCTCCGCCAGGATGCGGAAATCCGGCTCCAGCAAGGCGCGTTTCTCCTCCGTCATGCCGCGCACGCGGGTGGCGAAGCCGGCCAGCCAATAGCTTTCAAATCTTGGCTGCAGCAGCGCGATAACCTCGCCGACATCCTCGACCACGGCACCCAGTTCGCCGAAAATCCGCGCCGCCTCACCGGTGGCGGCGAGAATATCATCCGCCACCTCGGCCCCACCCAATGCTGGCGCATAGGCCAGCCGCAGACCGCGCACACCGTCGTCCAGACCGATGCGGTAATCCCGGCCATCGGGCGGCAGGGCGCGATGATCCCGGTCGTCGGGCTGGGTAACCACATTCAGGAACAGGGCCGCATCGGTCACGGTGCGGGCGATGGGGCCGCTGGTTGAAATGGTTGAAAAGGGACGGTCGTTGGGCGCATGGGGCACCCGGCCATAGGTCGGCTTGATGCCGTACAGGCCGCAATAGTTGGAGGGAATGCGGATCGAACCGCCGCCGTCGGTGCCATGGGCAATGGCGCCGATACCGGCCGCCAATGAGGCAGCGGCACCGCCCGAGGAGCCGCCGGGTGTATGTGCCGGGTTCCATGGGTTGCGGGTGATGCCGGCCAGGGGGCTGTCGGTCATGCCTTTCCAGCCGAACTCCGGCGTCGTGGTTTTGCCCAGGATGACCGCCCCGCCCTCGCGCAGACGGGCAACGGCGGGAGCATCCTCGTCAAACGGGCCGTTCGAATCCACGGTGCGCGAGCCGCTCAGGGTGGGCCAGCCCTTGGTGGCGACGATGTCCTTGATGCTTAGCGGGATGCCGTCCATGGGTCCCAGCGGCCGGCCCTCGGCCCAGCGTTTGGCCGAGGCGGCAGCGGCTTCCCTGGCCCCGGCCTCGTCAATCAATTGAAAGGCATTCAAGGTTGGCTCCGTCGCCTTGATCCGCGCCAGGGCGGCATCCACCGCGTCCTCCGGCGTCAGCCGGCCTTGGCGGAAGGCCCCAATCAATTCGCTCACGGTCGGATATTCAAGCACGCCGTCCATTCGAAACACTCCACTCAACTTTGTTGCAACGTTATTCCGCCGCCTCGGGCAGGGTGCTGCCGGGATCGCGCCATTCGGCCAACAGGTTGTGCTTCAGGGCCATGGCTTCTTCCAGATGCCGCGCCTTGATATGACCAAAGCCGGTGATCAGTTCCGGCACCGAAGCCAAGCGTATTGCCAGATCCAGATTGCCGGTTTTCAGACCGGACAGAATTTCCTCGATCATGGCTTCATATTCGCCGATCAAACGCCGCTCCGCTCGCCGTTCCTCGGTTTTGCCGAAGATGTCCAGCGGTCCGCCGCGCAGGAATTTCAGGCGCGCCAGCCAGGTCATGGCAGTTGCCATCCAGGGCTTAAAGTCACGCTTCATGGGCAGGCCCGTATCCGGGTTCGTTTTGCTCCAGAGCGGCGGCGCCAGATGAAAGACCAGGCTATACTCGCCCTCGAACTGCCGCTCCAGCGCCTCCCCAAAGCGGCCATCACTGTACAGGCGGGCCACTTCATACTCGTCCTTGTATGCCATCAGCTTGTACAGGTTCTGTGCCACCGCCAGGGTCAGCATCTGGCTGTCCGGTGCGACGGCCGCTTCCCCGCCGCGCACCTGTTCCACCAGTGCGCCATAGCGCCGGGCCAGACGCTTGCCCTGATAGGCGGTCAGATCAGCCTGGCGCCTGGCGATCAAACCAGCCAGATCGTCGTCCTGGCTGTCGCCGCCGCCGTCCCCATCGGTTACCGCCGTAACGGCATCCAGGTCAACCGCGGCCCGCCGGCCCCACAGGAACGCCGCCTTGTTCATTTCCAGGGCGACGCCATTCATCTCGATGGCCTGTTCAATCGCTTCCGCCGAGACCGGGATCAGGCCTTGTTGATAGGCATGGCCAAGCATGAACAGATTGGCGCCGATGGCATCGCCCAACAGCGCGGTGGCCAGACGGGTGGCATTCAGGAAGGTTGCCCTGCCGGGCCCGGCCTCGGCCTGGATGCGCACTTCCACGTCGTCGCCGGGAAAGGCCAGGTTCGGATCCAGGGCGAACTGCCCGGTAATGGCCTGATGGGAATTAACCAGGACGTGGCTGCGTTCCGCATCGATGGCGTTCAGGCCCAGTTCGGAAGCCGTGACCAGGCTGTCGCAACCCAGCAGCAGGTCAGCCGTGCCGCTGGACAGGCGCGGCGATTGGATGTCGTCCTGATGCAGCGCCAGGCGCACATGCGAGGATACCGGGCCACCCTTTTGCGCCATGCCGAACTGATCAATGGTGGAAAAGGCCTTGCCCTCCATATGGGCCGCCATGGTCAGAAGCGCCGATATGGTCACCACGCCGGTGCCGCCGATACCGGTGATCATGATGCCGTAGGTCTCTCCCGCCGCCAGTTCGGGCTGGGTTGGTTCCGGCAACAGGCGCAGCTTGTCGGGCACCTCGGTGACCGCGCCGGCCTTGCGGGGAATGCCGCCAATGACCGAGACGAAACTGGGGCAGAACCCTTCGGCGCAGGAATAGTCCTTGTTGCAGGAGGACTGATCGATCCGGCGCTTGCGCCCATACTCGGTCTGCAACGGCAACACCGACATGCAGTTGGATGTTGTCGAGCAGTCACCGCAGCCTTCGCAGACCAGGTGGTTGACAAAGACGCGCCGGGCCGGGTCCTCCATTTCGCCCTTCTTGCGCCGGCGGCGTTTTTCCGCCGCGCAAGTCTGGTCATAGATCAGCACCGTGACGCCTTCGATCTCGCGCAGCTCCCGCTGCACCCGGGCCAGGGAACGGCGGTGCTCGAACGTCACGCCGGGCGCGAAATCGGCGCCGGATGGATACTTGTCCGGCTGATCGCTGACCACGACGATCTTCTTCACCCCTTCGGAATGAACCTGGCGGGATATCGCCATGGGGGTCAGTTCCCCGTCGATGGGCTGGCCGCCGGTCATGGCGACGGCGTCGTTGAACAGGATCTTGTAGGTGATGTTGACCTTGGCCGCGATGCAGGCACGGATTGCCAGCAGGCCGGAATGGAAATAGGTGCCGTCGCCGATGTTCTGGAAAACATGGCCGGCCTTGGAAAATGGATAATGGCCGATCCAGTTGGCGCCCTCGGCACCCATCTGGGTATGGGCGTCGGTGTCCCGGTTCATATACGAGGCCATATAGTGACAGCCGACCCCGGCCTGCCCCCGGCTGCCCTCCGGCACCTTGGTCGAGGTATTGTGCGGGCAGCCGGAACAGAAATAGGGAATGCGGGCGACGGAAAGATCCTGGCGTTGTGCCGAACGCCTTGCCTTGGCATCGAGAAAGGCCAGGCGCGCGGTGATCTGTTCACTGCAATGAAAATGTTCGATCCGCCCGGCCAGGGCGCGGGCAATTTCCTCCGCTCCGAATTCGCCACAGCCCGGCAGCATCTCGTTGCCTTCGCCGTCATGGCGGCCGACCACGCGGGGCCGCTGCCCATCGGGCAGGTCGTACAGCGCATCGCGCACCCTGGTTTCCAGGAAGCGGCGCTTTTCCTCCACCACGACAATTTCTTCCAAGCCGGCGGCGAAATCGCTCACCAAGTCGGCATCGAAGGGGAAGGGCATGGCCATCTTCAATACGACGATACCCAGATCCGCAGCCTGAGCCCCATTGATACCCAGTTCCATCAGGGCCTGACGCACATCGACCGAGGCCTTGCCGGAGGTAATGATACCGATGCGGGGACGGGCGCTTGCCATGACCACCCGGTTCAAATTGTTGGCTCGGGCAAAGGCCAGTGCGGCGGGCAGCTTGAAATTCCGCAGCCGTGGTTCCTGCAGGACCCATTTGTCACCGGTCCGGATATGGACGCCGTCTTCGGGAAATTCGAACTCCGGCATGACGATCTGCAGACGATGCGGGTCGCCGTCGACGGGGGCGGCGGCATCGACGGTATCGGCGACGATCTTGAAGCCGGTCCAGGCGCCGCTGAAACGCGACATGGCCCAGCCATACAGGCTGTAGTCGACGATTTCCTGCACCGATGCGGGATACAACATGGGCATCTGCAAATCGGCGAACATGGTCTCGGACGCCGCCGGCACGTCGGTGGATTTCATGGCATGATCATCGCCCACTACGGCCAGGGCGCCGCCGTGGCGCGAGGTGCCGAGCAGATTGTTGTGGCGCATGGCATCGATGGAACGGTCCAGACCCGGTCCCTTGCCGTACCACATGGCGAAAACGCCATCATGGGTGGAGTCGCCGAACATGGATGATTGCTGGGTGCCCAGGCAGGCGGTGGCGGCCAGGTCCTCGTTCACCCCCGGCACGAAATGTATCGCGCGCCCCGCCAGGAAGCGGTTGGCGCGCCACAATTCCTTGTCGATGTTGTGCATGGGCGAGCCGCGGTAGCCGGAGATAAAGCTGGCCGTGTTCAGCCCCGCCGCCTTGTCGCGCAGATATTGCATCATGGCGGCGCGCACCAGGGCCTGACTTCCGGTCAGATAAAGCTGGCCCTGTTCGCTTTGATATTTGTCGTCAAGAGAGACTGCCTTCAGAGACATGGCTCATCCTTGCTATCTCGATGTATCCATAAGCTGTTGCCTAGATGATCCATCTAAATGGCGGGACTGGCAAGTACGGCGGCGCTGTGAAAACCCGAAAAAACTGCCTAACCCGGGCCCAGGGCATCAAACCCGGATTGCATGCGGGCAATGGTGCGGTCAAGAATTTCGCCATCGCCCATGACGGCGGCGATGATCATGGCGCCCTCCAGGGCCGAGACGATCTCGGCCGGCGAGATCTGGCCGTCCGCCGCCGGCCATGGCGCGAAAGTTTCCGCCAGCCAGTCAATGTTGGCCTGAAAGAACAGCCGGACCTCGGATTTTACACCATCCGGCAAACCAAGGGTCTCGGCCCCCAATATGGCGCAAAGGCAGATCGATTTATCCAGAACCAAGGCGTCACGATAAAGCTTCAGATAGGCCCGGAACTGCTCCGCCCGGTCATCCGGCCGCGTGGCGATATGTTGCAACTCGGCCAGGAAACCGTCCCTGTATCGCCGCACAAGGGCCGCGCCCAGGTCCTGTTTCTGGGGAAAATGATAGTGCACACTGGCGCTCTTAACGCCGACATCGTCGGCGATATTCCTGAAACTGACCGCATTATATCCCTCGCCGCGGATTCGCCTTTCCGCCGCGTCCAGAATTCGATCGCGCATGGTCATCGATGCGTTCATCCCCTGCTCCCGACTGCCTTAGTCATACTCTATCTATCTATCAATAGATAAATTCAGTCGGGATCGGTTTCAAGCACGTGGCCGGCGGCAAACAATGTGTTGATCTCTGAGGTGGAAAGGCCGGCGTCCGACAGGATCTGACGGCTATGCTGCCCAATGGCCGGCGGATCCTCCCGGACGGAGAAGCTGCGGCCGGCCATTTCCATGGGCAGGCGCGGCGTCTTTGCCTGGCCGCCGCCGGGAATGTTCATTTGCCTCAATTGACCGTCAGTATTCAAATGCGGATCGTCCAGCAGATCCTCGGGCTTGTTGACCGGGCCAAAGGCCAGTTGCGCCGTATCGCAACGGGCCAGCAGTTCCTCGGTCGAAAAGCACTTGCAGGTCTCCGCCACGCTGGCGACCAGCCAATCGCGCTGCTCGACCCGGCCGCCATTGCTTTGCAGCCTCTCATCAGCCAGCAGATCGGGCCGTTCGAAAACTTCGCAAAAGCGCAGCCATTGCGTATCGGTTACGACGCCGACGAAGATCGGTTTGCCCTCGG
>JASLLM010000043.1 GCA_030747035.1 Alphaproteobacteria bacterium
CCGGGATAAAAAGAAAACCACCAATCAGCCGTTCAGGCTTGGATGTGAACAACCTATTGAGACTCCACAGCTAGAGCCTGATTATTGACCTATGACTTCGCGGGCGCGAAGACTTCCCGTTCGCCTTCGAAACCCTTGAGGGCGAAATGGCCGAGGGAGGTATAGGCGCCACCCTCGGCGCGCATGAAGTTGGCCGATACGACGATGTCGCGGCCCAGTTCGCCGGCCACCGTCTCCAGGCGTGCCGCCAGATTGACGGCCTCGCCGATGGCGGTGAAATCCAGGCGGCTCTCGGTACCCACATTGCCGAACAGGACCCGGCCCGGATGCAGCGCGATGCCGCAGCGGATCGCCTCGTCAATTTCCGTATCGTCCCCTAGCCCGGCAATCGCCGTCTGTGCCGCCTGGGCGCCGCTCAAGGCGTCGCGGCAACGTTGGCCCAAATCGGCCTCCGCCTCGAAAGGAAACATCGCCAGCAGACCATCGCCGGTGAATTTCAGCACTTCGCCCGCCTGTTCGGCGATGGGCGGAACCAGCCGGTCGAAAAAGGCGTTCAGGCGTTCGACGACCTGGGCCCCGTCGTGTCTGGTGGCGTAGCCGGAAAATCCCCGCAGATCGGCGGCCAGGATAACCGCGTCGATCTCCTGCACCTCGCCGCGCTGAATTTGACCGCTCAGAATGCGTGCACCGGCGCCGTGTCCCACGTAGGTATCCAGAAAGGTTACCGCCGTGCGGCGCAGAGCATAGATTTCCGTGGCCCGGGCAAAGGCCGGCGTGACCGCTGCAAAGGCCGCGAGCTCAACCGGGCCGAAACCGCCCGGACGCCGGGTCGACCAACTGATGGCATGCACCTCGCCGTTGGAGAAATACATGGGCAGCATCAGCTAGTCGCTGGCGCCCTCTTGCCGCAGATCTTCGACAATACTGTAGTCGCTTTGGAAATCCGGTTCTTCCAGGCGAAGGCGGACCGGCTTGGCGTTGCGGTAGACGTAACCGATGGTGCTATGGCGAAAATCATCGCTGCCCAGTATTCCATAGGGCGCATCGGACACATTTACGCCTTCGCCAGCGGCCCAGGTAAAGCGCCGCCCCATGATGGAGGGGTGCAAGGTTCGGATGAAAACGGCGGAACGGTATATCTCCACCCCAGCGGCGACGAGACGATCGCAGGTTTCCTCCAATACCTGGCGTGGCCCCTTGAAACTGCGCGCCGTAATCAGCCAGCCGACGGTGTCGTCAATCGCCTCTTGATCGATCTGATCATTGCCATCTGCCATGGTACCCCATATTCCCCGGCGGCTACGGTCCTTCGTATTGTACCACTTCCTGATCTATGGCGCCGAAGATGGTGTTGCCGTCCTCGTCGGGCATTTCGATGTGGATATGATCGCCAAAGGCCATGAAGGGCGTCTTAGGGGCGCCATCGTTGATGGTTTCCAGCATGCGCAATTCGGCGATACAGGAATAGCCCACGCCGCCATCGGCCAGGGCGGAGCCGTGTTCGGCATCCTGCTTGTTCGATACCGTACCCGAACCGATGATGGTGCCCGCGCACAGCGGCCGCGATTTCGCGGCATGGGCGATCAGGGTGGGAAAATCAAAGGTCATATCGACGCCTGCATTGGCGCGGCCAAACGGCTCGCCATTCAGGTCGCAATAGATCGGCAGATGCAGCTTGCCCCCGTCCCAGGCCGCGCCTAGTTCATCCGGCGTTACCGCCACCGGCGAAAACGCCGTTGACGGCTTGCCGTGAAAAAAGCCGAAACCCTTGCCCAGTTCGCCGGGGATCAGGTTGCGCAGGGAAACGTCGTTGACCAGCATCACCAGTTGGATGTGTCCGCCGGCATCCGCGGCGGAAATCCCCATGGGCACATCATCGACGATGACCGCCACCTCCGCCTCGAAATCGACGCCCCAGTCCTCGGAGGCAACGGCGATATCGTCATAGGGACCGATAAAACTGTCGGAGCCGCCCTGATACATCAATGGATCGCTCCAAAAGCTTTCGGGCATCTCGGCCCCCCGGGCGCGGCGGACCAATTCCACATGATTGACATAGGCGCTGCCGTCGGCCCACTGATAGGCACGCGGCAAGGGCGAGGCCAAATCGCCCGGGTCCAGATCGAATGCGCCCGGCGCCTTGCCGGCGGCCAGGTTTTCCGCCACCTCCGCCAACCGGGGCAAAATGTTGGACCAGTCATCCAGGGCGCCCTGCATGTTTTGCGCGATACCGTAGGCCGCGACGGCCCGGTCCAGATCATTGCTGACGACAAGCAATTGGCCGTCCCGGCCGGCCTTCAATGATGCCAGTTTCATAAACTCAATCCTTCAACTTATACTTCTTCGCGCAAACGTTCCCGCAGCAGTTCCATGCGGTCATAACCCCAAAAGATTTCGCCATCCAGCACAAAACTGGGAACGCCGAAAATGCCCAGCTTCTCGGTTTCCAGGCGCATCTCGTCATGGATCCGGCGGCCCTCGCCATTCAGATAGGCGGCAAAACCATCGGCATCGGCGCCGGCCTCCCGCAATACGGCGGTTAGGGCGTCGACGTCATCGACCTCCAATTCATGGTTCCAGAAGCGATAAAAAACCCGGTCGTTATAGGGCCGGAAAACGCCTTGATCCTGGGCATACTGCATGCCGATGCCGGCGGGTGAGGAGTCATAGATGCGGCGCGGCCCGCGAACGGTCAGGCCCCGCTTGTTGGCCCAGCGGCGCATGTCCATATAGGCGTAGCGGACCTTGCGCCACTCGGTTTCGGTTCGGCTTTCAACATCGCCCAGGAACGAGGGAATATCCAAGGTGAAGTGGCGCCATTCGACGGAGACGTCGAATTCATCCTCCAAGGCATAGGTCGGATCCTTGGCCAGGTAGGCGTAAGGGCTCTTGTAATCGGTGATATGTAAAATGTGCCGTTTGCTCATGAGATAGTTTATCACATTCCCATACCCAGGCGATCGATGCCGGGCAATTTCAGGGCCAAGGGCGACAGATCCAAGCCCAGGCTCAGACCTAGAATATTGAATTCGATACCCTCGGCCGCCGCCACGGTTACGCCGGCCAGGCCATAGAGGGAAATTTGCTTGCCCGTGCCACTGGGCGCCGGCGCGATGAAATCTCCGTTGCCCAAGTAATCCTTGCCGATGGCGGTGGCGGGCAACTCCAGGCCCAGTCCCGGCACCTGGCGGGCCACATGGGCGGTGAATGTGTTGCTGTTGGGTCCCGGCCAGACCCGGTAGCTGTCTGGGTAGGGATAGGCCTTGGCCGCCTTCATGACGTCAACCATCAGGTCGTCCGCCGCAGGTCCGCGCAGGTCCAACAGCAAATTTGGCCGGTTGCCGAACCAATAGGCATCGGGGGTATAACGGCTGATCCGCACCGCCGGGGAGCCGTATCGTACGCCCCAGCCGATCACTTCCAGACGCAGATAATAGGGCGCGCCGCGCGGCTTGACGGCGAACCAGGTATGCACGCCCAGGGCGCCGCGCCAGCCGTAGGCCCGGGCGCTATAGACCTGCAATACCGCTTCGGTCGTCGTGGCGGGATCGGGGGCTTGGTGGCTGCTGTCCCGCCGCGCGGTGCGCCAGTCCGCCGCCATGGCCGGATCGGCCCAGCGAAATGCAAAAGACGCCAGCAAGGGCAGCAGCAGCAGTCCGGGCAGCATGATCACGAGGCGGCGGCGTGAAATTCGGAGTCCCATATGGCGATCTTGCCGCGAAAACCCGGTATCGAAAAGTCACAAGATCATGAGAGCGGGCGCAGGCCATGGCCCCGCCACAATTATCGGAGCGGCGGATTTATCAGTCTGTCTTCGGATAGCGCGAAATTGTCCAGTGCCACCGATGCGCCCGCGGCCCGTGCCTTGCCCTCGGCGATCAGGCGCACGGCCAGGGGATAGATCCGGTGCTCCTGCTCCAAAATACGGGCGGACAGGCTGTCGGCGGTATCATCGGCAGCTATGGGCACGGTGGCCTGTACCAGGATCGGTCCTTCATCCATGGCCGGGCGCACGAAATGTACCGTGCAGCCGGCAATCCGCACGCCCGCTTCCAGCATCCTCTCATGCACATGCAGGCCCTTGAACGCCGGCAGCAGGGAGGGGTGAATATTGATGATGCGGTCGCGCCAGCGCTGGCAGAATTCGGTGCTGAGCAGCCGCATGAAACCGGCCAGGCAGATCAGCCGCACTCCGGCCGCCGCCAGTACCTCCGTCATTGCCGCATCGAATGCCTCGCGGCTGTCAAAATCACCATGTTTAAGGACCTCGGTCGGAATATTCGCTGCCCGCGCGATCTCCAGGCCGGCAGCATCGGGCTGATTGGAGAGGACCAAAACCACCTCGGCGGGGAAATCGTCGGGCTGCATGGCCTCAATCAGCGCGGCCATGTTGCTGCCCCGTCCCGATATCAGTATGGCGACTTTCAAACGGGCCATCTCAAAGCTCCAATCCGCTCAATTCCACCCGCGCCGGCCCGCTCCCGGCCTCGATCACGCCAATGGGCCAGACGGTTTCCCCGGCGGCCTCGAAGCGGGCCGTGGCGTCGGCGGCGTCCCCGGCCGCCACGACGGCGATCATGCCGATACCGCAATTGAAGGTCCGGGCCATCTCCGCCGCCTCGATGCCGCCCGTTTTGGCCAGCCACTTGAACAAAGGCGGCATGGGCCAGGCGCCGCCGTCGATGCGGGCCAGGGTATCTTCGGGCAGGATACGCGGCGGATTTTCGATCAGGCCGCCGCCGGTAATATGGCTCAACCCCTTGATCAGGCCGGCGCGAATGGCCGGCAGGCAGGATGGCACGTAAATTCGCGTTGGCCGCAGCAGCGCGTCCGCCAGGCTTTCATCGGGGGAAAACGGCGCCGGTGCGGCGTAATCGTGGCCCATATCCTCGATCAAGCGGCGGACCAGGGAGAAACCATTGGCATGCAGCCCGCTGGAGGCCAGGCCCAGCAAGACATCGCCCGGTACGATGGCAGTCGGTTCCAACAAGCCGTCCCGCTCGACCGCGCCAACCGAGAAGCCGGCCAAATCGTAGTCACCATCACTGTACATGCCTGGCATTTCCGCCGTCTCGCCGCCAATCAGCGCGCAGCCGGCCTGGCGGCAACCTTCCGCGATGCCACTGATAATAGCGGTGCCGGCCTCGATTGAAAGCTGCCCGGTGGCATAATAATCCAGGAACAACAAGGGTTCGGCCCCCTGGACCACCAGGTCGTTGACGCACATGGCAACCAGATCGATGCCCACATGCGCATGATTGTCGGCGGCGATGGCGACTTTCAATTTGGTGCCGACACCGTCGGTGGCAGCCAGCAGCAGGGGATCGCTGTAGCCCGCCGCGCGCAAATCGAACAGGCCGGAAAATCCACCCAGGTCGGCATTGGCGCCCGGGCGCCGCGTGGAGGCGGCCAAGGGCTTGATTGCATCAATCAGACGGTCGCCCGCATCAATGTCCACGCCCGCGTCTTTATAGGTGTAACTGTTGATGACGACCTCGCTAGTCTATAACTAATAGTGAAATTCACTGCCGTGGTGACAACGGCGAAGATACTGCATCTGGTTGAGCTTGTAATGTGGCATCGTGCTTCTTGCATATTGGGTTTGATCTGCCTGTGGAGCGTGGCTCCCGCCTTGGCGCAAAGCGGCCAGGGCAAGGGCGCCGTGGCCGCTGGCGGCGCGGCCGCGGTTGGACAGACGGAAATTGCCGGCGAAGGCGATGATGTCTTCGCGGTGCGGGGCTTGGCGGTGGATGTTACCGCCGAATCGGCCGTGGAAGCGCGTCGGGAGGCTTTGCGCGAGGGGCAACGCCGTGCCTTGGGACAGATATTACGGCGCCTTACCCTGCGCACGGATCACCTATCGTTGCCGGATCCGGACGACGAAGTCATCGCCCAGTTTGTCGCCGCGGTGGCGGTGGCGAAGGAAAAGACCTCCACCGTCCGTTATCTGGCCGAACTGACCGTGCGATTTAAGCGCAATGCCGTGCGCGGCCTGTTACGCAGCGCCGGCATCCGATTCTCGGAAACCCGCGCCAAGCCGATTCTGGTCTTGCCCGTTTTCGAAAAGGGTGCCGCCCTGTCCCTTTTCGAGGATAGCAATGTCTGGCGCAACGCCTGGGGTGGAGTGGACCTGCGCGAAGATTCGCTTTTGCCCCTGCGCCTGCCCATAGGCGATTTGAAGGATATCACCACCCTGACGGCGGACGCCGCCCTGGCGGGTAAGCCGCAGCAGTTGCAGAATATTGCCCGCCGCTACGGCGTCGAGAATGTGGTGGTGGCGCATGCCGTCCTGGGCATCGATCTGACTTCGGGCGGCGTACCGCGGGTACAGGTCAATCTGTTGCGCTTCGGCCCTGGCGGCAAAAGCACCGAAGTGCTGGATTATTCCGTCAATGTGGGCAATGACCTGGAAGCCGCGCTGGACCGCCTGGCACTTCGGGTTGTCGTGGATCAGCAGGAACAGTGGAAGCGCCGGACCCAGTTGTCATTTGGCACGGATACCTCGCTCAGCGCCCAGGTACCCCTTTCCGGGCTGCGCGACTGGCTTGCCGTGCGCAAGCGCCTCGGTGCCGTGGCCATGGTGCGGTCGTTCAAGCTGCTGGGAATTTCGCGCCAGGATGCGCAGGTGGTGATCGACTATCTTGGCGACCCCGACAGCCTTGCGGTTTCCCTGGCTCAGCGCGACCTGAATCTGGCCAGGGTCGACGGTTTTTGGGTGCTGCGTCTGGCCGGGCGGGAGGGGGAGGCCAAGGATGGAGCCAAAAAGACGGGGACGGGCGCGCAATGACCCTGCCCAATATCATATCGATGGCCCGGCTGTTGTCGGTTCCCTTCAATGTCTGGCTGATCATGATCGATCAATGGCGGCTGGCCCTGGTTGTGTTTTGTCTGGCCGGGCTTTCCGATGCCGTCGACGGCTTTCTGGCCAAGCGTTTCGGGATGCAATCCCGGCTCGGCCAATACCTCGATCCAATCGCCGACAAGGCGCTTCTGGTGACCATCTTCATCGTGCTTGGGGTGCAAATGTATCTGCCCCTGTGGTTGGTGATCCTGGTGGTTTCGCGTGATATTCTGATCGTTGGCGGTTTGTTTCTGCTGTTCATATTCGATCAGCCCTATGCGCCGAAACCCTTCATGCTGTCCAAGGTCAATACGGCGACCCAGATCGTCCTGGCTGCCCTGGTCATCGCCAAGGTGGCATTCAGCCTTGATGGCGCGGCGGTCTATGTTCAGGCGCTGGTCTTGTTGACGGCGCTGACTACCGTGGCCTCGGGGACGCAATATCTGGCCGATTGGTGGCGGCGCATGAACAAATTGGAACAGAGGTAGTCATGACCCCCCAGCAACAAGCCCGCTATTGGCTTTTGGCCCTGGCTATTCTGCTTGTCTTGATCTGGTTGTTGAGCTCGATCCTGCTGCCCTTCGTCGCCGGCATGGCGGTGGCCTATTTTCTGGACCCGCCAACCGACAAATTGGAGGCGAAGGGCCTCTCGCGCAGTCTGTCCACCTCCATCGTGGTCGTGGCTTTCTTCGTCCTGGTGGTTTTGGCGGCCCTGTTGCTGGTCCCGATCCTGCAGTCGCAAATTGCCGGTTTCGCCGACCGGCTGCCGGGCTATATCGCCGGTCTGCGTGAAACCGCTCTGCCGGTGTTGATAGATCTGGGCGGGCGTGTCGGGATCGATGTCGGCGCCTCCGCCGGCGATGCCGTGAAGGAGATGGCGGCCGATGCGGTCGGCTTTGGCTTCCGGCTGCTGCGCCAGGCCTGGAGCGGCGGTCTGGCGGTATTCAATATTCTTTCATTGCTGGTGATCACGCCCGTAGTGGCGTTTTATCTGTTGCGCGATTTCGACCATATGATCGCCGCCCTGAACGACTGGCTGCCCCGCCAGCATGCCGGAACGGTGCGCCGGGTACTGTTTGAAATCGATGATGTCATGGCCGGGTTCATTCGCGGCCAAGGCACGGTTTGCCTGATCCTGGCCTGTTTCTACGGTTTGACGCTGACCATCGCCGGGCTGGAATTCGGGCTGATCATCGGCTTGTTCAGCGGCCTGGTTTCCTTCGTGCCCTTTGTCGGCGCCTTGCTGGGCCTGGTGCTGTCCATGTTGACGGCGTTGACCCAGTTTCTGCCCGAGGGGGATATTCTGCGCATCGCCATTATCGCCGCCATATTCGTGGTCGGGCAGGTGTTGGAGGGCTATGTCCTGACGCCGCGGCTTTTGGGCGACCGTATTGGGCTGCATCCGGTTTGGGTGATGTTTGCCCTGCTGGCGGGGGGCGCGCTGTTCGGTTTCGTCGGTGTCCTGATATCCGTGCCCGCCGCCGCCGCGATCGGCGTCATGGTCCGTTTCGCCCATGGTCACTATCTGGGCAGCCTGCTCTATCTTGGCGGCGACAATCCACGCTCTGATGAGCCGCCGGACGGCGGGAGTGCGCCGTGAGCGGCGTCAATCAATTGACATTTGATCTGCCCGCGCGGACGGCGCGGGAAGGCGCTGATTTTCTGGTAACGGACAGCAATGCGGACGCAGTCGCCTGGCTGGACCGCTGGCCCGATTGGCCCGCCCCCGCGCTTTGCCTATACGGTCCGGCGGGCAGCGGCAAGAGCCATCTGCTGCATCTTTGGTGTGAGCGGGCAAACGGCCGGCAAATTACGCCTGACGATCTGGACGCCGCGGCGGTCCCGGCGCTGGCGGCCCACGGCGCCATAGCACTTGATGCCCCGGGCGATTGGCAGGCGGCGGAGCCGCTATTGCACCTCTACAACATGCTGGCCGAAAATGGCGGATATCTGCTGCTCGCCGCCCGTACCCCGCCCAGGCAATGGCGGTTGCCCCTGGCCGATCTGCGCTCCCGTCTTCTGGCCGCACCCGCCGTTGGTATCAATCCTCCCGATGACCAATTGCTGGTGGCGGTGATGGCGAAAATGTTCGCCGACCGTCAGGTGCGTGTTGGCCATGATGTGCTATTATACCTGGCGGCCCGGATCGAACGTTCATTCGCCGCGGCCGAGGTTACCGTGGCCCGCCTGGACCAGGCATCGTTATCCGGGCAGCGCCCCATCACCGTACCTTTGGCGCGCGAGGCTGTTACCTTTGTTCAGGCCGTATCGGACTAGGCAAATTTGCAATTGGGGAGACTGACGACATGAACCTGGGAATTGCCGGCAAATCCGCCATTGTCTGTGCCGCATCAAAGGGTTTGGGCAAGGGTTGCGCCCTGGCCTTGGCGCGGGAAGGCGTCGCCATCACCATCAGTGCGCGCGGCGAAGACGCGTTGGCGGCCACGGCGGAGGAGATCCGCACCGAAACCGGCGTCACCGTCAGAGCGGTGGTTTGCGATGTCACCACATCCCTGGGCCGGGCGGAACTGCTGGCGGCCTGTCCCGAACCCGATATCCTGATCAACAACGCGGGCGGACCGCCGGCCGGTGATTTTCGTGATTTTTCCATGGAGGATTGGCAAACGGCGGTGAACGCCAACATGTTGAGCCCGATCGAGATGATCAAGGCCACCGTCGATGGGATGATGGAGCGCGGTTTTGGCCGTATCGTCAACATTACCTCGGCCGCGGTGCGCTCGCCGATTGACGAGCTTTGCCTCTCCAACGGCGCCCGCTGTGGATTGACCGGCTTTGTCGCCGGGCTGTCGCGCAAGACCATCGGCGGCAATGTGACCATCAACAATCTCTTGCCCGGCCCTTTCGATACCGACCGGTTGCGTGGCAATATTGAACACCGTGCCAGGGCCGCGGGCAAAGAGGTGGCGGAAATGCGCCAGATCGCGGCGGCCAGCAATCCGGCCGGCCGCTTTGGCACGGTTGACGAGTTTGGTGCCACCTGCGCCTTTATGTGCAGCGTCCATACCGGTTTCATGACCGGTCAGCAGATCATGATGGATGGTGGTGCCTTTCCGGGCACCATGTAGACATGGGGAGAATGGGAAGATGGCTATTTGGCGAGTGATCATTGCGGTTGCGCTGATTGTACTGCTGCCTCTGCTCCCGGCTTGGGCCAGCGAGAATGAGGGCGCCGTTGGAGCGCTGGGCACCTGGGCGACGGAAGGGGGCAAATCGCACGTGGAAATCGTGCCCTGCGGGGAGAAACTTTGCGGCAGCATTGTCTGGTTGAAGGAGCCCATGGACGAAGAGGGCAAGCCCAAACATGACGCCAACAATCCAGACGTCAATCTTCAGGCCCGTCCGATCATCGGCCTGCCCCTGTTGGCGAATTTCATTGCCGGTGACGAAGGTAACGTGTGGAACGACGGCACCATTTATAATCCGGAGGACGGTGAGATATATTCCTGTACCATGACCCTGATTGACGGGCGCACATTGAAAGTGCGCGGCTATGTGGGCTTGCCGTTGTTCGGCAAGACGCAGGTCTGGACCCGGGTCAATTGAAGCGAGCCTTTGCCATTTAGTTTTGGAGGCATGAAAAGTGTCGCAAGCGGAACAAAGGGATGATGGCGGAATTGCCCTGCCGGCCGAGCCGACGGACCCTGGGAAACGCTATATCAACCGCGAACTGTCGTGGCTGGCCTTCAATCAACGGGTCATGGAGGAGGCGCGGAACCCCGCCCACCCGCTGCTTGAGCGGTTGCGGTTTCTTTCGATTTCCGCCACCAACCTGGATGAATTCTATATGGTCCGCGTGGCCGGTTTGCATGGCCAGATGCGGGCCGGTATCGATCAGGTCAGCGATGACGGCCGCACGCCGGCGCAACAGCTTACCGCCATCAACGAACTGGCCGGTCAGATCATGGCCGAACAGGGACGCTATTGGATTGAGCTGATCGGCGAACTGCGTGAGGCCGGGATCACACTGGTCGGGCCGCAGGATCTTTCGGATGAGGAACGGGATTTCCTCGCCGTGCATTTCCTGCAACGGATATTCCCCGTGCTCACGCCCCTGGCCATCGACCCGGCGCATCCCTTTCCCTTTATCCAGAATCTCGGCTTCGCCATGGTGTTGCAATTGCGCCGGGATAGCGACGATACCTTCATGAATGCCCTGGTGCCCCTGCCACAGATGGTTGACCGCTTTATCCGGCTGCCAGGAGATGAGATCAGATTTATCAGCTTGGAAAATTTGGTTGGTCTTTTCCTTGATCAGCTTTTCCCCGGCTATACCACCGAGGGGCGGGGCCTGTTCCGGGTCATCCGCGACAGCGATATCGAGGTCGAGGAAGAGGCCGAGGATCTGGTCCGGTTCTTCCAGACCGCGTTGAAGCGGCGCCGACGGGGCAGCGTCATCAGTCTGTGGGTCGATGCGGCGATGCCGGACGACCTCCGCCGTTTCGTGGCCCGCAACATGGCCGTGGGGCGCCAGGAAGTCATGGCCATTGACGGTGCCCTGGGGCTTTCGGACGTGGATCAACTGATTGTCGACGACCGCCCCGATCTGAAATTCGAACCCTACAACGCGCGCTTCCCCGAACGGATCCGCGAACTGGGCGGTGATTGCTTTGCCGCGATCCGGGCCAAGGATATTATTGTCCACCACCCCTATGAGAGCTTTGACGTGGTGGCGCAGTTCCTGACTCAGGCGGCACATGACCCGGATGTCATTGCGATCAAGCAGACCCTGTACCGCACATCCGACGATTCACCGATCGTCAAGGCCCTGATTGCCGGTGCCGAAAGCGGCAAATCGGTGACCGCTCTGGTCGAATTGAAGGCGCGCTTTGACGAGGAAGCCAATATCAAATGGGCCCGGGATCTGGAGCGCGCCGGCGTGCATGTGGTCTATGGTTTCATGGATCTGAAAACCCATGCCAAGGTCTCGTATGTGGCCCGGCGCGAGGGCGATGAACTGTTGACCTATGTGCATTTCGGCACCGGAAACTATCATCCGGTGACCGCCAAATCCTATACGGATCTATCGTTCTTTACCGCCGACCCGGATTTGGGCGCGGACGCGGCACGGCTGTTCAACTATCTGACCGGCTATGCCCAGCCCGAGTATTTTGACCGTCTGATGATTTCTCCTGTCGGCATGCGGGATTCCATTCTGGCCTTGATCGAACAGGAGATCACCCATGTCAGGGCCGGCCGGCCGGGGGCCATCTGGGCCAAGTTGAACTCGCTGGTCGACAGTCAGGTGATCGACGCGCTCTATGCCGCCTCCAACGCCGGAGTCGAGATCGATCTGGTGGTGCGCGGGATCTGCTGCCTGCGGCCTGGCGTGCCGGGCATGTCGGAAAACATAACCGTGAAAAGCATCGTTGGCCGCTTCCTGGAACATGGCCGCATCGCCTGTTTTGGCAATGGCCATGTTCTGCCTTCGGCAGAGGCAAAGGTCTTTATCTCGTCGGCGGATTGGATGCCGCGAAACTTTGACCGCCGGGTCGAGGCCATGGTGCCGATTGAGAATCCCACGGTGCATGAGCAGATCATGAACCAGATCATGGTGGCGAATTACAATGACCGCCGGCAAAGCTGGGTGTTGAATTCCGACGACCGTTACAAACGCGTGATCGGAGAGGGGGACGATTTCTCCGCGCATCGCTTTTTCATGACCAATCCCTCCCTATCCGGCCGGGGCAGTGCCTTGCAGGACGGCAAGGCCGATCTGTATCTGGCCCTGGAACGAGAGTAGCCGGGTATACCGTTGGACGCTGGAACCTTGAGAAAAGACCGCCTGGCGGTCATTGATGTCGGCTCGAATTCCGTGCGGATGGTGGTCTATCCCACCACTGCCTTGGCGGCGCCGCCGCTGTTCAACGAGAAAGCCATGTGCGGCCTGGGCCGGGAGCAGGCACCGGGAGGCGCCCTGGCAGCTGGGGCCATGCAACAGGCCATCGATACCATCGCCAGGTTTGCCCATGTCGCGAATGCCATGGGGGTGGGGGCTGTCGATGCGGCGGCGACGGCGGCGGTGCGCGAGGCATCGAACCGGGACGAATTTCTCGACCGCGTGCGGGCGGAGACCGGCGTGAGTGTTCGCGTCTTGTCCGGCGTGGAAGAGGCGCGTCTGTCCGCGCGGGGCGTGCTGGCCGCCAGCCCGGGCGCCCATGGCTTGGTGTGTGACCTGGGCGGCGGCAGCCTGGATCTGATGAACCTGCGGCCCGATCGCCCGGAAGGCCTTGGCCAAGGCGTCAGCCTACCCCTGGGCACCTTGCGCCTGGCATCCCTGGCTGGCGGCGACAGCGGCGGCACGGACCAATATATCGATGACAATCTGGCCGCCGTGAAGTGGCTGGACGAGATCAGGGACGGCGATCTCTATATCGTCGGCGGCGCCTGGCGCAGTCTTGGCCGCCTGGAGATGGCGCGAAACCGCTATCCCCTGCGGGTTCTGCATGGCTATACCCTGCCGGCCGACCGGGTTGTTTCAATGTGCCAACTATTTGCCGGCCTTGGCCTGGAAAGTCTGCAACGCATCGAGGCAGCACCCCAGGATCGTTTGGACGATCTGCCATGGGCGGCCCGGGTCTTGGGCCGTCTATTGCGCCTCAGTGGCGCCAAAAGGGTCATTTTCTCGGCCTACGGTCTGCGTGAAGGCATGTTGCAGGAACATCTGTCGCCGGAACAGCTATCGGCCGACCCGCTGTTGGCATCCTGCCGGCTGACGGCGCAGGCATCGGCCTGGGATGCTGAAAACGGCCTGGGTCATGGCCATGGCGACGGCGGCAAACTAAGCGATTGGCTGGCGCCGCTGTTTCCCAATGAAAGCGTGGACGAGGGGCGGCTGCGGCTGGCCGCCGGTTTGCTCTCTGAAATTGGCTGGCGCATCCATCCCGACGAGCGTCCCGATCACGCCATGGCCGATGTTCTGCGCGCGCCCCTGATCGGACTGGATCACACACAGCGGATCAAATTGGCCCTCGCCATCCGCTTTCGCTACACCCACAAGCGCGATAGCCGCTGGGTCGAACGCTACGGTCATCTGATCGAGGAAGAGGACCGGATCTGGTCGCGCCGGGTGGGACAGGCCCTGCGTCTGGCCCATACCTTGTGCGGCGGCGTGATGGCGCTATTGGCGCAGTATCGCCTGAGCATGGACAATGACGCCATCACCCTGCATTGCCAGCCTGAAACCGGCCATCTGATCGGCGAGGCGGCGCGCAAACGCCTGTCTGCCATGGCCCGTAGCTTCGACCGAAAAGGCAGTGTCGCGACGGACTGACGCTGTCGAGGGCGTTGCCCTATTGCGCTGCGTCGGGACGCAGGCGTTCCGCCTTCCCCGCTGCTGTCTCGGCGGTCCAGCGGGCCAGAACCTCGTCCGCCTTGGCTTCTTCGTCCACCAGGATCTCTTCGTGCCGCTCTGTACGGTGGGTAAATTCCAGTTGCAGGCCGTTGGGATCATGAAAATAGATCGAAGTGACAAAGCCATGCTCGATGGGCCCGCGCACGGGCAGGCCATGGGCCTGCAATCGTTCCTGGAAGCGGTCCAGTTCAGAGCGGTTTTCCACCTCAAAAGCGAAATGGTATTCCTGCATGCTGTCCTTGTTGTAGAAGAATGCCTCCCTGACGCTGTCGGGCAGGTCAAAGAAGGCAATGTAGTTGCCGTCCGCCATTTCAAAAAACAGGTGCAGATAACGCAAATCCACCTGCGTACCGGGCCGCTTTTCAATGGCCAGGGCGGCGCGCATGCGCATGCCCAGAACGTCGCAGTAAAAATCACGGGTTTCCTGGGCGTCACGGCACAGGTAGGCGCTGTGATGCATACCCAAAATTTTCGGTGCAATCGGCTGTTCCGAAGTTTCCGCAACCATGGTGATATTCCCCCATTCACATGTTGCCGTTGGAACGCTTGACAATAATCTTGACGCTAACAACTCAGCTTGTGTGGATCAACTCCACGCGCTTGCCCTTGGCGGTCATGGCCAGACGGCCGTGCTTCAGGTCCAGGGCATCATTGCCGAATATTTCCCGGCGCCAGCCACGCAGGGCCGCTACATCCGCTTCATCGTCGGCGGCGATCTGCTCCAGGTCGGAAACCGTGGCGACCAGCTTTTGCGCCACGTCGTTGGCCTCGCACTTGGTTTTCAACAGAACCTTCAATAGGTCAACCAGCGGACCCAGGCCCCGTGGCAGAACAACCTGCGCCG
The DNA here is from genome assembly GCA_030747035.1 of Alphaproteobacteria bacterium. Lineage (GTDB taxonomy): Bacteria > Pseudomonadota > Alphaproteobacteria. Next base: position 15,058 of record JASLLM010000043.1, read on the forward strand.
TCGGCTTGGGGACCTCGTCCGCGGGCAGGTTCCGCCCGCGTTGTACCGCGGCCAGCAATTCTTCTCCCGCCGGGCCTTCCGCCAGGCCCTTGGAGACGGCGCGCAACCGGGCCAGGGTATTCACGGTTTCAGGCAATTCCGCCGCGATCTCCTGAATGGCCTCGTCCTTGAGGACATGGCCGCGGGGCATATTGCGCCGCTGCGCCTCCCGCTCGCGCCAGGCGGCGATCTCCTTGGCGATGCCCAGATATTGCGGATTCCGGCTGCGGATCTTCAGCCGCCGCCAGACATCGTCGGGTGATTGGATGTAGGTCTCGGTATTGGTCAGTACCGCCATCTCCTCCTGCAGCCAATGGGCCCGATCGGATTTTTCCAACTGCCCGCACAGGGCTTCGTAAACCGACAACAGATGCGTCACATCGTCCAGGGCATAGCCGATTTGCTTATCGCTCAAGGGCCGGCGGCTCCAATCCGTGAAGCGGGAGCCTTTATCGATCCGGGCCCCGGCCAGCTTCTCAACCAGGCGGTCATAGCCGACCGAATCACCAAAACCACAAACCATGGCCGCGATTTGCGTGTCGAACATGGGCGAGGGCACCACATTGTTCTGCTGCACGAAAATTTCCACGTCCTGGCGGGCGGCGTGAAAAACCTTGATCACGTCCTGATTGGCCAGCAAGTCCGCCAATGGCGTCAGGTCTATATCCTCGGCCAGGGGGTCTATGGCCCTGGCGACGTCATGATTGGCCAGCTGCACCAAGCAAAGCCGTGGCCAATAGGTCCGGTCACGGATGAACTCCGTGTCGATGGTGATGTAGGGCGAGGCGGACAATTGGGCGCAGAACGCGGCCAATGTTTCGCTATCATCGATTAATTCGGCAATACGCTGGGGTGACATGGTGAGAGCTATACACAATTTATCTCGCCCCGTCGCCCCCGCTGTTGTTTTTGCGCCGCAAAATAGCCTGCTTGCCCTTGACAGAACGGCACGTTCCGTGCGGTTTAACGCCGCCGCCCGAAGCGCAGCCGGGGGCTCTGCAAAAGACCAATCCAAGGATCGTGGACATGCATATTTATCGTAGCCATACCTGTGGCGCCTTACGCCCGGCGGATGTTGGGAAAACCGCCCGAATCTCGGGCTGGGTGCACCGCAAGCGGGATCATGGGGGTCTGTTGTTCATCGATCTGCGGGATAACTACGGTATCACCCAATGCGTGATCGAGCCGGACAGCGCACATTTCGCCGCCGCCGAGGCGGCGCGTCCGGAAAGCGTGCTGCGTATCGAGGGCGAAGTTATCGCCCGTGACGAAGAGACCATAAACCGGGAACTGCCCACGGGCGAAGTGGAGATCAGGATCGCTGGTTTCGAGCTGCTGTCGGCGGCGGAAGAACTACCCCTGCAGGTCTTTGGCGATCAGGTCTATCCTGAGGAAACCCGCCTGCGCTACCGCTTCCTGGATCTCCGCCGCCCGGCCATGCATGACAATATCCTGCTGCGCAGCAAGATTATCGCTTCGATCCGCCGGCGCATGGAAGCGCAGGGCTTCATCGATTTCCAAACCCCGATCCTGACCGCATCCTCGCCCGAAGGCGCCCGCGACTTCCTGGTGCCCTCCCGCCTGCATCCGGGTCAGTTCTATGCCCTGCCCCAGGCACCGCAGCAGTTCAAGCAGTTGGCCATGATCGCCGGTTTTGACCGTTATTATCAAATCGCGCCTTGTTTCCGTGACGAAGACGCCCGCGCCGACCGCAGCCCGGGCGAGTTCTATCAACTGGATCTGGAAATGAGTTTCGTGGAACAGGAAGACGTCTTCCAGGCGGTGGAGCCGGTCATGCATGGGGTATTCGAAGAATTCGCAAACGGCGGTGAAGTCACGCCCATGCCGTTTCCGCGGATCCCTTATGCCGAGGCCATGCTGAAATACGGCAATGACAAGCCGGATCTGCGCATACCAATGGAAATCGCCGACGTCTCGGAGGTTTTCGACGGTTCCGACTTCCAGTTGTTCGCCAAACTGGTGGCGGGCGGCGGCGTGGTCCGCGCCATTCCAGCGCCTGGCGCGGCCTCCAAGGCGCGCAGCTTCTTCGACAAGATGAATGATTGGGCCCGCGACGAAGGCGCGGCCGGCATGGGCTGGATCAGCTTCGCCGACGGCGGCGGCAAGGGCCCCATCGCCAACCGCCTGGATGATGACCGCCTGGCCAAGCTGAAGGCCCTGAGCGGCACCGGCGATGGCGACGGTCTGTTCTTTGCCGCCGGCAACGAGGCGGAGGCCGCCGCCCTGGCCGGCCAGGCCCGCCTGAAGGTTGGCCACGACCTGGAACTGGTCGAACCCAATGCCTTTCGCTTTTGCTGGATTGTCGACTACCCCATGTACGAATGGAGCGAGACCGAGCAGAAGCTGGACTTCTCCCACAACCCCTTTTCCATGCCCCAGGGCGGGCTGGAGGCCCTGAACGGCAAGGAACCCTTGGACGTCCTGGGCTACCAATATGACATCGTCTGCAATGGCGATGAATTGGCCTCCGGCGCGATCAGGAACCATTTGCCGGAGATTATGTACCGGGCCTTTGAAATCGCCGGCTATGGCGCTGACGAGGTGGAGAACCGCTTTGGCGGCATGCTCAGCGCCCTTAAGTTCGGGGCCCCGCCCCATGGCGGCATCGCGCCGGGGATCGACCGCATGGTCATGCTGTTGGCCAACGAGCCGAATATCCGCGAGGTAATCATGTTCCCGATGAACCAGCAGGCCCAGGACCTGATGATGGGGGCGCCGGCAGCGGCCGATGCCAAGCATCTGCGCGAGTTGCACATCCGCACCGTGGTGCCCGAAGCGCCCAAACCGGCGGCTGGGGAAAACGCGGAGAAGCCGGCCGGGGAATAACGCGGGCCGTTACAGGCCCGTGCTCAGGCTGGTGAATTGATCGGTTGTCGTCTTCAGACGCTCGGCCAGTATCAAGGTCAGGTTAAACAGCACCTTGTTGGCGATGGCCGGATCCTTTTGCATGAAATTTTTCAAGGTTTCCTGGTTCAGGACAAGGACTTCGGCATCCTGGGTCACCAGCATGTCCGCGGTGCGCGGGGTCGCCGCCAGATAGGCGATTTCTCCGATCACCGCGCCTTTGTCAAAACGCGCGATGATAGAGCCGCGCCTGTCGTGGATTTCCACATTGCCAGATAACAACACGAAAGCTTCATTGCCAATGTCGCCGGCCTTGGCCAGGCGGTCGCCGCCGCGCAGCGCCAGGGTGGTGGCGTTTTTCAGGAAGCGGCGGGCTTCGTCGTAGTTTAGCCCGTCAAGCAGGGGAATGCCGTGCAGGGGATTTTGGTGCAATTGTTGGGTTAGATACTGCCAAAGATTCTGCTCATCGCGCAGCGCCTTGACCGGACGGCTTGCCGCCTCCGGAAATTTGCTGCCGAACCATTTGACGATGGATGGATCAGGTTTTTTCAGCAATGCCAGTTTCGCGAATGGCGAGTTGATCGACTGCAAATGCTGGACATCGTCCATCACCAGGATCATGGGAACCTGCAGGCCCTCGTCCGCTTCCAGATAGTTGTCGCTGTAGCTGCGGTAGCCGATCTTTTCGTACAAACCGACCAAAGCGGGCGGACAATAGGTAAAGTCGAAATGCGCCCCGGCGCTGCGCGCCAGCTTGAACGCCGCCGCGGTCATCAAGGCCGGCGCCTTGCTGCCCCGCCAACGGTTACCGATGACCATGTGGTCCGTGAAGGACAGATATTCCGGTCCGAAAGCATCAAAGGCGTCCAAATCATAGGTTTGAACCATCTCCCGCTCGGCGCGATCTTGTCGGCGGTATGGAGGCGCAGGCAGGCGGCGACGGCGCTGTTGGCGGTCAGGAATAAGAGCCGGGCCGCCTTGTCCCGCTCCGCCTGTTCACGGCGCTGTTGCGCAAGCCCGGTGGTTGGGACGATGCCTATGTCGTCGATGATGACCTGGTCACGAAAACTTAACACCTGCTGGCGCTGTTTAGTGGTCGTTGCCTCATGCACCTGCAGGCGTTCGCCTGACGCCTCTTTCTCGCGCGATTTACTGCTGGGCTTGACTGCCAAATTTGCCATGGCGCCACCATAGACGATTGCCCTAAACGAGATGTTAATTGGCTAACCTGTTGACATTATGGAGAAAAAAGGGCCCGGCGGATGGCCGCGCCCGAGTCTAAACAGGGAGGACTATACGCTACGCTACTACACTACAACCATGTTCGCGGCCGGCGGATCCGCCTAGCTGCAACCGGACGTGCCGCCGCAGGTATCGCATTTCAGGCAGGTGCCGTTGCGCAGCAAGGTGAAGTTTCCGCATTCGCCGCAGGCATCGCCTTCATAACCTTTCATCTTGGCTTCGCGGATGCGGTCCAGCCGTTGATCGACCTCATCCCGAACATCCGAACTGACGGCGACGGCCACGGCCGCGCCGTTGCCCGCGGCGGCCATGGCGATACCGCCACCGTTGCTCTCGCCGCCCTTGTCCACGCCCACCGCGTCGTTGGCCGCGCCGCCGTTGCCACCCGTCAGAACCAGCAGATTGCGGCCTCGCACATAGCCCCGCGATGCGACGCTATGGGCCGCCACCCGGTTGTCCTCTTCCGTGTCGGCTTCGGCTTCCTCCTGGGTCAGGCCGGCGCCAAGGGTATCGGGGCGCAGATCCTCGGGATCCACATGCGCCAGCTCGTTGCGGCCCAGATAGGATATGGCCAGTTCACGGAACAAATAATCCAGCACGGAGGTGGACATCTTGATGACGTCATTGCCTTCGACCATGCCGTTGGGTTCGAAGCGGGTGAAGGTGAAGGCGTCGACATAATTGTCCAGGGGAACGCCGTGTTGCAGACCAAGCGAGATGGCGATGGCGAAGCTGTCCATCAGGGAACGGAAGGCTGAGCCCTCCTTGTGCATATCGATGAAGATCTCACCCAGGGAGCCGTCTTCATATTCGCCGGTGCGCAGGTATACCTTGTGGCCGCCGACCACCGCTTTTTGCGTATAGCCCTTGCGCCGTTGCGGCAGTTTGCGCCGCTCGGCGATGATCCGTTCGACCACACGTTCAGCCACCACGCGGGGTTCGATCCGCGCATTCCGTTGCTGTTCGGCCACCGTAGCCGCCAGGCTGTTTTCGGCCTCGTCATCGTCATCGATATCGTCGAATAGGGCCGCCGATAGGGGTTGCGACAGCTTCGAGCCGTCCCGGTACAGGGCATTGGCCTTCAGGCCCAGGCGCCAGGAGTCGCGGTAGGCGCGCTTGCAGTCCTCAACGCTGGCCGAATTGGGCATGTTGATGGTTTTCGAAATGGCACCAGAGATAAACGGCTGGGCCGCCGCCATCATGCGGATATGGCTGTCAACGGACAAATAGCGTTTGCCGATGCGGCCGCAAGGATTGGCACAATCGAACACGGGCAGGTGCGCCGCCTGCAAGCCCGGTGCGCCCTCGAGCGTCATGGCGCCGCAGCAATAGATATTCGCGGCTTCAATCTGCTTCTCCGAAAAACCCAGCGCCGCCAGCATGGAGAAGGAGAGATCGTTCAACTGCTCGTCGCTGAAACCCAGGGTGTCACGGCAGAATTCCTCGCCCAGGGTGTACTTGTTGAAGACGAAACGGATATCGAAGGCGCTTTCGAGCGCGGCTTCTATCTTGTCGATTTCCCCTGTGCCGAAACCCTTGGCGGCGAGGCTTTCATGGTTGATATCGTCGGCACCCTGCAGCGTGGCGTGACCCACCGCGTAGTTGATGATCGCGGTGATCTGTCCCTCGTCATAACCCAGGGTGCGCAAGGCTGTCGGGACCATGCGGTTGATGATCTTGAAGTAGCCGCCCCCGGCCAGTTTCTTGAACTTCACCAGGGCGAAGTCCGGCTCGATCCCGGTGGTGTCGCAATCCATCACCAACCCGATGGTGCCGGTGGGCGCGATCACGGTGGCCTGGGCATTGCGGAAGCCGTGTTTCTCGCCCATTTCAAGGGCCAGGTCCCAGGCCTCCGCCGCGGCCTCGGCCAAAGGCGCGTCGGGGCAATCGTCCGCGATCAGGGGGACTGGCACGATCTCCAGCCCGTCATAGCCCTTGCGCGCGCCCTTGGCGGCAAGGCGGTGGTTGGCGATGACCCGCAGCATGTGCTCCGCGTTCTCCTGATAGCGGCTGAAGGCACCCATCTCCTTGGCCATCTCGGCCGAGGTGGCGTAGGCCGTGCCCGTCATCAGGGCGGTGATCGCGGCGCAGAGGGAGCGGCCCTCCTCGCTGTCGTAGGACAGGCCCTTGGCCATCAACAGGCCGCCGATATTGGCGAAGCCCAGGCCCAGGGTGCGATAGTCGTAGGATAGCTGCGCGATTTCCCGGGACGGGAACTGCGCCATCAGGACCGAGATTTCCAGGACAATGGTCCATAGCCGCGAGGCGTGGCGGAAGCCCTCGACATCAAAGCTGCCGTCCTCGTTCAGGAAGTTCATCAGGTTGATGGAGGCCAAATTGCAGGCGGTGTCGTCCAGGAACATGTATTCGGAGCAGGGGTTTGAGGCCCTGATCTCGCCGCCCTCGGGGCAGGTATGCCAATCATTGATGGTGGAATGGTATTGCAGCCCGGGATCGGCGCTGGCCCAGGCGGCATGGCCGATGCTTTCCCACAACTCCCGTGCCGCAATGGTCTTGTGCGCCTTGCCGTCGGTGCGGCGATAAAGGGTCCAATCGCCATCATCCTCGACCGCACGCAGGAAATCATTGCTGACCCGGACGGAATTGTTGGAGTTCTGGCCGGAGACGGTCAAATAAGCATCCGAATCCCAGTCCGTGTCGAACGTGGGAAACTCGATATCCGTATAGCCCTGGCGGGCGAAATCGATGGTGCGGCGAACATAGTTTTCCGGGATCATGGCCCGGCGGGCCCCGGCCAGGGCCTTTTTCAAGGCCGGATTGCGGGCCGGATCGAAACGGCCGTCGTGGGCATTGCCCTCGGCGTCGAGGCCGGGTTCGTTCTCGCCGGCGCCTTCCTGGCAGGCCGCGATAACGGCGGAAAGATTCTGCGCCGTGATGCGGGAGCCGGCGACCAGCGCGGCGACTTTTTGCTCTTCCACCACCTTCCAATTGACATAGTCGAGAATATCCGGGTGGTCAGCATCGACCACAACCATCTTGGCCGCGCGCCGGGTGGTGCCGCCCGATTTGATGGCGCCGGCGGCACGGTCGCCGATTTTCAGGAAGCTCATCAGGCCGGAAGATTTGCCGCCCCCCGACAAACCTTCGTTTTCACCCCGGATAAACGAGAAGTTGGAGCCGGTGCCGGAGCCATATTTGAACAGGCGTGCCTCGCGCACCCACAAATCCATGATGCCGCCTTCGTTAACCAGATCATCGGCCACGGACTGGATGAAGCAGGCATGCGGCTGGGGCCGCTCGTAGGCCGACTTCGCGGCCTGCAATTCGGCGGTTTTATGATTGACGAAATAATGTCCTTGGCTGGGACCGTCGATGCCATAAGCCCAATGCAGACCGGTGTTGAACCATTGCGGCGAATTCGGCGCCGCCATCTGCCGCGCCAGCATGAAGCTCAATTCATCGCAAAAGGTGATGGCATCGGCCTCGGTATCGAAATAGCCACCTTTCCAGCCCCAGTAGGTCCAGGTGCGGGCCAGGCGGTCGAAAACCTGCCGCCCGGAAGTTTCATGTTCATCGCGCCGGTCTTCGGGAAGGGCCGCCATGGCTTCTTCGTCGGCTTCTTCGCGCCACAGCCAGATCGGCACATCGTCCTCATGCACCCGCTTGCGCGCGGCCGGAATCCCAGCCTTGCGGAAATATTTCTGGGCCAGAATATCGCAGGCAACCTGGGACCAGTCCGCCGGTACTTCGATACCGTCGAGCTTGAACACCACCGAGCCGTCGGGGTTTCTGATTTCACTACTCGCCATGCGGAATTCGATATCTGCGTATGGGGATTGATCTTGTTCCGTAAAGCGCCGTGAAATCCGCATGTGCCCCTCTCGCCCCTCTCTATTCTGGTTATTTTGGGTCCCGACCGAAATTTAACGAAATATACAACATATTGTGCCTGCCGACGGGACAGTGACAATATCTAGTGTCTCTGTCCCGGTCAAGCGTTTAATCTCAATGTGGATGAATTTTGTCGGGTTGTGGATAAATCACCATTTCCAAGCAATTCCAACCCATTAGCGAGACCGTTTGGAATCCGACTCGCTTGAAAATACTAGTCAGACTTGGCCGCTCACCGCAACCGCTTTTTGTGCCAAATTGGCGTTCGAACGCAATATGTAGGGGCTGTGGATAACTATTCCGGCGAATGGTGCTGGACCCAAGCCCCCGTCAATGCAATAGTCCGGCGCAGATTGGTACCGGATTTAGGTGAAGATTATGGGCGCGACCGTTGGCACGCGATTGATGACCTGGTGGAAGGGCGAGGAAGTCGGCAAGGACAGCCTCGGCAACCGCTATTACAAGGAAAAGTCCGGCGGCAAGCGGCGCTGGGTCATTTATGAGGGCGCGCCGGAGGCCGGCAAGGTGCCCGCTGAATGGCATGCCTGGCTGCATCACACCAATGACGAGCCGCCCCTGGGCGAGCGCGCGGAAATCCCTTGGGAAAAGCCCCATGTCGAAAATCTGACAGGCACGGCGGCGGCCTATCGTCCTGGCGGCAGCGTGCTTTCGGACCAGGAACGGCAGAAAAGCGGCGGCGATTATCAGGCCTGGAAACCAGAATAGGGTGCGGTGGGGCCGGATCGATTCGGTGCCCTACAGCTAGGTTCCTACAGCAAGGTAAGGAGGGGAGGCGAAGGCAATGAGCGGCAATGTTGTGGAAACCCTGATCGGCGCGGTTGTGTTGTTGGTCGCCGGCTTTTTCCTGTATTTCTCCTACGACAAGGCGGACGTTGGCGCGGTCGAGGGCTATTCGCTGATTGCCAAGTTCGACAAGGTGGATGGCGTCAAGGTGGGCTCCGACATCATGCTGGCGGGGATAAAGGTCGGCACGGTCACCGACGAGAGCCTGGATACCAAGGAGTATCTCGCCGTGCTGGAACTCTCCCTTGCCTCGAATGTTCAACTGCCTGACGATTCGGCCATCAAGATCGCCTCCGACGGGCTGTTGGGCGGCAAATATCTGTCCATTGATCCCGGCGGCTCGGAAGACTATCTCGAGGCCGGCGATGAAATCCGCTTTACCCAAGGTGCGGTGGACCTGACGGAGCTGATCGGCAAGGCGATCTACAGCACCGGCGGCGGCGGTAAGAAGGCGGAGTAGCACCGCGGGCGATGCAGCCATGAAGATACCGGTCCCAATGG
>JASLLM010000044.1 GCA_030747035.1 Alphaproteobacteria bacterium
GTCATCCCGGCGCTGGCGCAGTACATTGCACTGGCCGAGGAAAGGGACCTCGGCCCCGGCGATCTGCGCGGCAATTCCATGAACTGGTACCACCAGTCGGCCTACACCGGCATGAGTTCGTTCCCGCCCGCCGAGGGCCTCAAGCTGGCCGTCGAGCTGGTGCATTACTGCTCCAAGAACATGCCGCGCTGGAACACCACCAACATGTTCGGCTATGGCGCCGAGGAGGCGGGCGCCACGGCGGTGCAGGAAATCGGTTTGATGCTGGCCTATGGCATCGACCTGATGCGGTCCGCCACCGCCGCCGGCCTGACGGCGGACCAAGCGCTGCCCCGGGTCGGCTTCCAGATCGCCCAGGCCAACGACTTTTTCGAGGAGGTCTGCAAGATCCGGGCCCTGCGGCGGCTGTGGGCCACGACCATGCATGAGATGTTCGGGGCCGAGGACCCGCGCGCCATGCATGTGCGCATTCACACCCACACCTCCGGCGCCGCACTAACCGCCGAACAGCCGCTGGTCAATCTGATCCGCACCACCTTGCATACCTTCGGCGCGGCACTTTCCGGGGTGCAGGCGATGGAAGTCGCCGCCTATGACGAGGCGCTGTCCATTCCTTCGGAAGAATCGGCGACCCTGGCCCTACGCGCGCAACAGGTTATCCAGGAGGAAACCAACATCACCGCCGTGTCCGACCCATTGGCCGGCTCCTATTACGTCGAGGCATTGACCGATCAAATTTCCACGGCGGTGCTTGAATTCGTCGATCGGATCGAGGAGCAGGGCGGCTACATCGCGGCCCAGCAAAAGGGCTGGATCCGCCGCGAGGTCGAGGCCTCCGCCGACCGCTGGCGTGAAATGGTCAACAGCGGCGAACGCAAGGTGGTCGGCCTGAATTGCTACCAGGACGAAACAGAGGAGCAGATCCGCCCGGAAACCTTCAAGGTCGACCCGGAGGTCGAGCGCATCGCCATCGAACGCATCCAGGCTTACCGCGCCGCCCGCGACGCCGACAGCTACGAAAAGGCGATGGCGGCCTTCCGCGAGGCCGCGGCGCGTTTCGCGGAGAGCGACTATCCCGACCTGCGCGACTGCCGCCTGATGGAAACCGCCATCGATGCGGCCCGCGCGGATGCCACCACCGGTGAAATGATGGGCGTCCTGAAGGAAGCCCTGGGATGGAGAGCGCCCCATGAATACTGAGACCACCACAGGCGAAAGCGAGCAGCCCATACGGGTGCTGCTGGCCAAACCGACCCACGACGTGCACGACCGGGGCGTTCGCCTGGTTGCCCGGCGCTTTCGCGACTACGGCTTCGAGGTTGTTTTCACCAACTTCCTGCTGGCCCACGAGATCGTCGATACCGCAATCGAGGAGGATGTCGATGTCATCGGCGTGTCCATATCGGCCGGTGGCCAGATACCAATTTTCGAGGACCTGTTCGCCGGCCTGAAGGAACATGACCTGGAGGATATCACCGTGATCGGGGGTGGCGTCATCCCCTATGACGACGAGGAAACCCTGAAGGCGATGGGCGTCAAGGCGATTTTTGGCCCTGGCACATCGGCCGAGGAAGCGCGCGACATGATCGAGCGTGAATTGAACAACGAAGCGGAGGCTTGAGTACGATGAATGAAAATCCAGACGGATTCAAACGCGTTGCCATCCTGGGCGGCGGCGGTGTCATGGGACACGGCATCGCGCTTGCCTGCCTGCAGGCCAGTCCGGTCAGCGTGTCGATTATTTCCCGCCGGGAAGAAACCGTGGAACATGGCCTTAACTCCATCAAGTCGGGACCTTTCGGCCTGGAACGGGCGGTGGCGCGCGGCAAGATGGACGAGGCAACCGCAGCCGACATCATCTCGCGGGTCGAAGGCACGACGGACTATGAAAAGGGCCTGGCCGGCGCCGACCTGATTTTCGAGACCATTCCCGAAGTGACTTCGTTGAAACAGGAGATGCTGCAAAAAGCTGAATCGCTGGCCGACGCGGAAGTAGTGATCGCGACCAATACCTCATCGATCATGATATCGGAGCTGGCGGCCCGCCTGGAAGACCCCAGCCGGCTGGTCGGCACGCACTGGTTTTTCCCCTCCAACGTGATGCCGCTGGTGGAGGTCGGACGCAGTGAATTGACGGCGCCGGACCGGCTGGAGCGGGTGGTCAATTATCTCAAGGCGATCGGCAAGAAACCGGTAGTGGTCAAGGATTCCCCCGGCTTCTTCATGACCCGCTTCATCAACAATTATCTGGCCGAGGCCATCCGCCTGGTGGAACTGGGCATCGCCGGACCGGCGGAGATCGACGAGATGGTCAAGACCGGCCTGGGCTGGCCCATGGGGGTGTTTGAACTGCTCGACGCTTCCAGCTTCGATGCCTTCTACCATGCCCAGGAATATCTGCACGAAACCTGCGGCGAACGCTATGCCGTGCCGCCCCTGGCGCGCAAGGTGATGAGTGCGGGCTATTTGGGCGATCCCAAGGCCAAACCCGGCAGCCGGGGCGGCTGGTATGACTTCCTCGGCGCCGAACGTCCGGCAAAGCCAGCCAAGAAGTAGGCGAAATAGGAGTTGCCGCCCCATGCCGCCTAATATATCGGTTGCAGCAGATGAAATAGCGGCTGACGGGGGCATGGGGGCAACACGCGCGGCCAATAGCAAGGGCGAAATTCGACGCGAGAAGGTGCTGGAAGCTGCCGCCTCGCAATTCATCCAGTACGGTTACGCCGCCGCCTCGGTGCGGGCGATCGCGGATGAAGCCGGCATAGTGCCCTCTTCGCTGTATTACTATTTCGCCTCGAAAGAGGATCTGTTGGTGGCGGTCCACGAGGAAGGCCTGGCGCGCATTCATGCCGCCGTCAATCAGGCACTTGATGCTGGCAGTTCCGACGACGACCCCTGGCTGCGATTGGAGACCGCCTGCGTGGCGCATCTCGAAAAACTGCTGGAGGGCAGTGTGATTTTCAAGGCGGTCATGCGCGAATTGCCGAGAAACTTCGACCCCGACGCCCTGAACCGCATCCGCCAGACACGGGACAGCTACGAACTGATTTTCTCACGCCTGCTGGATGATCTGGTATTGCCCCGGGGCACCGACCGCCACGATTTGCGCCTGATGCTGTTGGGCTCGCTGAACTGGTCCTTCACCTGGTACCGGCCGGGGCGCAGCACGCCCGCCGAACTGGCCAGGCAGTTCCTTGGCTACCTGCGGGTCGGCCTGGAAGTGGACGATAAAGGCGGGCAATGAGAAAACGCACGAGAGGCGCGGACTATTACCGCCAGCACCTTCTCGCCGGCGAGCGGGTCGCCCTGGCGCGGGCGATCACGGCGGTGGAAAACGACAGTGCCGACGCCCGGGCCGTCTTCAAGGTCATCAACGGCCAGGTCGGGCGGGCCCACGTGATTGGTTTTACCGGTGCGCCGGGCGCGGGTAAATCCAGCCTGGTGAATTCCTTCACCCATGAAATGCGCAAGCGGAATAATTCCGTCGGCGTGATCGCGGTCGACCCCTCTTCGCCCTTCACCGGCGGCGCCATTTTGGGCGACCGTATCCGCATGTCCGATCACGGCGGCGATGACGGGGTTTTCGTACGCTCCCTGGCCTCGCGCGGCCATCTGGGCGGGCTGTCGCGCGCCACCGCGCGGGTCGTCGATATCATGGATGCCGCCGGCAAGGACGTGATCATCGTCGAAACCGTGGGCACCGGCCAATCCGAAGTCGAGATCATGGAGATTGCGCAGACCGTGGTGGTGGTCTGTGCACCGGGCCTTGGCGATGAAATTCAGGCGGTCAAGGCGGGCATCCTGGAGATCGCCAATATTCTGGTGGTCAATAAATTCGACCTGCCCCATGCCGAGCGCACGGCGCGTCATCTGAAGGACGCGGTCGAACTGGGGCCGCAGCGCGATTGGCCGGTACCGATCATGAACACCATCGCCACGGATGGCGAGGGCATTGCGGAACTGGCGGATATGATGGACCGCCACTACCAAAGCATCGACCAGAGCGAACGGGAGAACGCCGCGGTGCGCCGCATGCGTAAACTGGTCGCCACCGCCGCCGCCCGGCAACTGAACGCCTGGCTCGACCGCCCCGGCGCGGACGCCCTTGATGCGCTTTGTGAAGCGGTCCTGCGCGGTGAAATGGAAATGGAGGAGGCGGGGGCAAAGGCGCTGGATTTGGCCGCCAATAGAAGCGGCGGTGCCGATAGGCCGTAAAGGCCCCGCAAACCCGATAAATCCATTGCAGAGATCGCGAGACGGCTTGCGGACGATGACCGAAATGTGGAACCCTAGGCGGTAATGGAAATCAGAAAAGGTAATGGTACGAGGCAATGGCAGACGAAAAAACACTCACATTTCCCGTTGAGGCAACGCACATCATGATGTTTCGGCGGTCCATCGGCGATTTCTCCGTCCCTGACACGGGCATGGAGGATGCCGCCGCGCCACCAACCTTCCCGCAGGCGGTGGCGCAATTCAATCCCGACTATTTCCTGCGCATCAAGCCGGGCGAGGCCTGGTTCGGTTCGGGCAAGAATGCATCCGGCGTGGAAGGCCAGGCGTCTTCCTCCGGCGGCCTGCACGCCGAACAGCATTTCGAGTTCGAACGCCCCGTGCGCCCCGGCGATGTGCTCTATGCCACCGAGAAGGCGGGCAAGACCTGGGAAAAAGAAAGCAAGCGCGCCGGCAAGCTGATGTTCTCGGAACGCATCATCGAATACCGCGATGCGGACGGCACATTGGTATGCACCGCCAGAGGCGTCGGGGTGAAGACCGAACGCCCGGTGGACCAGGGTTAAGGAGTTGAACAATGACAATCAAGGCAAGTGAAATTTCCGTCGGCGATACCTTTGAAGAGGTTCTCGTCGAAGACCTGAAACGCACTCAGTTGGTGATGTATTCCGGCACCTCCGGCGACTACAACCCGCTGCATTCCGACGACAAGTACACCACGGAAGCGGCGGGCTATCCCGGCGTCTTCGCCCACGGCATGCTGACCATGGGCATGACCGGCCGCGTGGTAACCAATCTGTTCGGGCCCGAGAACGTCAAGAAATACGGCGTCCGCTTCACCAATCAGGTCTGGCCCGGCGATGATCTGACCGGCAAGGCCGTGATCGAGGCGATCCGCGAGGAAGGCGGCGAAACCCTGGTGGATCTGGCGATTACCACGACGAACCAGAACGGCGACGTGGTCGTCATGGGCAACGCCACTGGCCGCGTCGAGGCCTGAGCCGGACCGGTCCCGTAGACAACGGCCGCGATGCGCACCTCCATGGGTGTGCATCGCGGCCCTTTATTTTGCGGCAAATATCAGAAAAATGATGCGATCTGTTCCAGCGGCTTCTTGACCGTCGCATGGACGGGTATTTGGGCCTTTTCATCCGGATAACCCGTCACCAAAAGGATATAGGGCCGGTCGCTTTTCGGGCGCTCGCAGATCTCGTTCAAAAACCCCATGGGTGCGGGCGTATGGGTCAGGGTTGCCAGGCCGGCGTTGTGCAGTGCCATGATGAGAAAACCCGTGGCGATGGAGACCGATTCCGGGACGTAATAGTTCTTGTACAGCTTGCCGCCGGCGCCCCGGCTTTTGCGCTGGCCAAAAATACAGATCAGCCACGGCGCCGTTTCCAGGAACGGCTTGGCGGGGTCGGTGCCAATGGGTTTTAGGGCCTGCAGCCATTCTTCGCCCGCCCGCCCGGCGTAAAAGGCCTCCTCCTCCTCTTCCGCCAGTTCGCGGATGGATTTCTTCTTAGCCGCATCGCCGATGACGGCGAAATGCCAGGGCTGATGATTGGCGCCGCTGGGCGCGGTACCGGCGGACAGCAGGCATTGTTCGATGATGTCCCGGGGCACGGGGCGGTCGGAAAACTCCCGAACGCTGTGGCGCGTACGCACCTGCTCGTAGAACCGGGCGGCGGAGGCGCGCATCTCCGCCACGCTCTTTTCTTGATAGTCGGGCAGGGGAATGGGGTGAAAGTCCTCGCCGAACTGATCTTCCAACATCGCCGTACCCTTCGCCCAAATTACCGATGGGCGAACGATATGGCCGTGCTGGCAGGAGTCAAGCCGGCGCTACTTTAGATCGCCGTGGGTTTCTGTCCGATTACCTTGCGCCCGGCATTGACCCCACGCAGGAATTCGATGCCGTCGGCGGCGATGGCGTCGCCCACCACATAGTCGCCTTCATTGGCCAGTTCCGCCATGTCGACCCAGGCGGCGTAAATATGGCGGGTGCGGTCGGTGATGATGCCGGCATTCAGCAAGGTTTTGACCAGAACGCGAAAGATATTGGTGCCGGTCTTCAGGGAATTGCGCCGCTCGCTCTCGCCAAAGACTTCGCGGCAGGCATCCCGCACCCATTCCCAGTCCAAGCCGAACTGGGCATAGATGTGATGGCGCTGGCGAATGTTGGAGAGGTTGAACAGCAGCACTTCGAAGCATTGCGCGGCCCAATCCTCGACTGTTTCATGTTCCGCCTGGCTCAGGTTGGGAATCGTCCTGTCGGCCCAAATCTTGCCGAACTTGTGATGGAAGGCCTCGTCCGTCATGACCAGTTGGGTCAGGCGTTTCAGGACCGGATCATTGGTATGGCGGTGCAGGTTGGCGAAGGCGCCCATGGCCAGACCTTCGATCAGCATCTGCATGCCCACCAGCTTCTTGTACACCGTCGGGGTCAGCACAAGCTCTTCCAGCAAATCGCCCAAGCATTCCCCTACCGGCAGGGGGCCGCCCCAGCGCTTTTCGATATACATGGCATAGGCAGTGACGTGGCGGGCCTCTTCCCTGGCCTGGTTGGAGGCATATTCCTGGGCCCCCTGATCCTTCAGGATCTGGCACAGACTGGCGCTCAACGACAAAGCACCCTGCTCGCCATGCAGAATGGACGACAGACTCCAGCGCAGCACCTCGTTGGCCAGGCCGATCTGCTGGCCTTCATCCAGTTTGTCGGCCACGGCCGAGTTAAGCTCGATGATCTGCTCTTTCGGCATGATCATCTGGGTCCTGGTATCGAACGGCTGATCAAAATCGATATAGGCTTTGTCCAGGGGATCCCAGAAATGATCGTGCGTCGCGGCGATAATGCCGTCAAAGGCATCCGAGCGCTCGGCATAGCGGCCAACCTCGATCATGGCACGGAAATCGTCGCGATCGACCGTGTTATAGGCCGCATCGTGGGTAATCTGTTCGGACATTTGTATTGTTCCCCTGCCTTATTCCCCGTTTTGTTGCCCTAGGCTTACTTTACGTTTACGTAAACGTCAACTTATGAATCAAGCGGCGACGCCCGGTCGGCGACGGGACCAGGGCCGGGCCTGTTCCAACTGACCCGCCAGGCGGAACAAGACGTCCTCCGCGCCATAGCGGGCCATGAAATGCAGGCCCACGGGCAGATCATCGGCGGTCCAGTACAAGGGTACGCTCATGGCCGGCTGACCGGTGCCGTTGGCAAGAGAGGTAAAGCCGGAATATTCATTGATGTGTTTCAGGAAGGTCGCGCGGCCCTCGCCCTCGGATTCGAAATACCCCAGCGGCACCGGCGGCATGGCCGCCGTCGGTGTCAGGGTCAGGTCGTGGCTCTCGAAAAACCGGGCGACATCGCGGCTCACCCGCTGAATGTCCTGAACCGCGCGCAGATAGGCACCCGAGGAGCGGCGCTCGCCACTTAGGTACATGCGCCAGGTATTGGGTTCGAACTGATCCTCGCTGGGGGTCAGGCCGTAGCGGTCGGCCCAGTCGCGCACGGCCCAGGAGGCAAATGCCGTCCAGGAGGCGGCGAAGGCCCGCTGATAGCCGTCCTCGTCAAAGCTGGGATCGGCCCATTCCACTATATGGCCCAGTTCCTCGCACAGCTTCGCCGTGGCTTCCACCGCCGCCAGGCATTCAGGGTGGACTTCGGAAAGGTTGAAGGCCTTGGTGGAAACCGCGATGCGCAATTGGCCTGGTTCCCGGCCCACTTCATCCACATAAGGGCGTTCCTTGGGCGGCGCCCAGTAGGGATCGCCCGGGGCCGGGCCGGCGGTGGCGTCGAGCAAAGCGGCGCTGTCACGGACACTGCGGGTGACGGCGTGTTCGGCGATCAGACCGCTGCCCGCATCGCCATAATCCGGACCCAGGGGATTGCGCCCCCGGCTCGGCTTCAGACCGAACAGGCCGCAACACGCGGCGGGATTGCGGATCGAGCCGCCGCCGTCATTGGCATGCGCCATGGGCACGATACCCGCGGCGACCGCCGCCGCGGAACCGCCCGACGATCCACCAGGGGTGCGCGTAGTGTCCCAGGGATTGTGTGTCGGCCCGGTCAGGGCCGGTTCGGTGGTCGGGATCAGGCCGAATTCCGGGGTATTGGTCTTGCCCGCGATGATCAGGCCGGCCTTCTTCTGGCGGATCACCAGCTCGCTGTCCGCCGGCGAGACACAGTGCCCGGCCAGATAGCGGCTACCCTCCGCAATGGGGGTGCCCGCATATTCGGCGACCAGATCCTTGATCAGAAAGGGCACGCCGGGAAATGGCGTATTTGGATCAATGGGTTTTCGCGCCGCGGCACGGGCCAAATCATCCATGCGGGTGATGACGGCATTCAGTTTCGGGTTCAGCCGCTCGATGCGTTCGATGGTTGCTTCCAGCAATTCACCGGGCGTGACTTCGCCCCGGCGCACCAGATTGGCCAGGTCCGTGGCGTCAAGAAAAGCGAGCGTGGGATCATTCATGGCGGCACTCCATCGCCGGCAGGACCATATCACGGTATTGCCAGGGAGGGCCCGTAAGCGAATAGATCTGGATTTCGGGCCGAGGCCCGGGCGATGGCGCCCGTCTAACGCCCGGCTTCGCGGTCGATCCGTTCGCGTTCGGCAAAATAGCCCTTGAACAGGATCAACATGCCGCCCATGACGATAACCGTCGCGACCATCATCGCAATCAACAGAAATAGTTCATGCATAGCTTACCCCCACCCTCAAACAACAGGTCTTAACAATTCTTAGGATGTACACCAACCTACCCGTGGGGCCAAGTTTTTCTTTGTCGGCCTACTGTTGGCGGGACGCATCACCGCGGCCATTCGCCAGACTGGAGGCAAGATGGGTCAATCGGTCCAGTCCCCCGGCCCGCAACAAGGCAACCGCGCAGGCCAGGTCCTGGTCGTCCATGGATTTGGCCAGCAGTTCGTTACAGCGGTCGCCGGTGATCGTGGCCCTGGGACCGACTACGTGCGGGGTCGCTTCGCCCCGGTTCAAGGCGCCGTGCAACTCCTCCTCACGCCGGCCGGCTTCCTGACGGTCACGCTCTATCAACAGGTCCGGCAGAATGCCCCAGGCCTGAATGGTGCGGCCCGATGGCGTATAATATAGCGCCGTAGTCAGGCGCAGGGCGCCGGAATCGCCCATGGAGAATATGGTCTGGACCGAACCCTTGCCAAAGGAACGGTTGCCGACAACGATCGCCCGGTGGTTTTCCTTCAAGGCGCCCGCCACGATTTCCGCCGCCGAGGCGGTACCTTCGTTGACCAGTACGACAACGGTCTTGCCGGCGGCCAGATCGCCGCCCTTGGCCCGGAAATGAGCATTGTCTTCATCCATGCGGCCGCGCACGGAAACAATCGTCCCTTCATCAAGGAATACGTCCGAGACGCGGATCGCCTGGCGCAACAGACCGCCCGGATTGTTGCGCAAATCAATCACCAGCCCCAGGCTAGCCGCCCCCAGGGCATCATCGATCTTGCCCATGGCCTTGCGCAAACCAGCCTCCGTCCGCTGGCTAAAGGCGGAGATGCGGATATAGCCGTAGTCCTTCGCCACCCTGTGCCGTACGGCGGGAACGCGGATGATATCGCGGACAATATGGACTTCGAATGGATCCTTGACCTCAACCCGCAATACCGTCAGGCGAATGGTGGTACCGACCAGGCCTCGCATGCGGCCCACGGCTTCCCGCAGGGTCATCCCCTTGATCGGCGTACCGTCCACATGACTGATCCTATCGCCGGCCAGCAGACCGGCGCGCTGGGCCGGGGTATCGTCGATGGGTGCAATGACCTTGACCAAGCCATCGTCCATGGTCACTTCAAGGCCCAGACCGGCGAATTTGCCGCTGATCCGTATTCTTAACTCGCCATAACTCTCGGGATCGAGATAGGCACTATGGGCATCGAGGATATTCAGGCCCTTGTTCAGAGCCAATGAAATGCGGCGGTATTCAGAGGTGGCCTTGTCAGGGGTCTTGGCCTTATCTGCCTTTTCCGCTTTCACGATACTGGCGACGGCGGCGTCATATTCCTTCAGCCCCAGCATGGTTTCCTTCACCAGGGGCGTGGGATCGAGTTTACGGAGATAGCGGCGGCCAATGATGGGCAAGGTACGCCGCAGGACGGCCGTCTCCCGTTCATTCAAGGTAACATCCTGACCAGCGGCCTGCTCGACGATCAGGTCCTGCGTGCCTTTAGCCCAGGCGCTATGCGAGGTTTGCAGCGGGATCAACACCGCCGCGGCGGGCAACATGGCCATGAAGGCCCAGCGCAGATATTTCTTGCGCCGGTCCACTTTATGCGTCTGCCCAATCATGATCCTGGGATCACCCCCCGTCGTGCTCGCGTTTCTCAAATCCGCTCGGCCAGCCAGATGGCCAGCCGGGTTCCAGCTTTAACGCTTTGGCTTAATATTTGGTAAGCAGGCGCGTCTTCAGCGCCATTTTCCAGCGCCATGTCACGATGTTTCAACTCATCCTCGCGAAATTCGGCGATAACACCCCGCAGTTCAGCCTCATCCGGGCCCAATTCGTCAAGCTGTTTCTGGTAATGGCCTTCAATTACCTCTTCCACGGCCACGGTTGTCGCCATGGCTGCCCGCTCCCCCAGCAGCGCACTGCCCGCACCCAGGGCAAAGCCCGCCATGCGCCAAACCGGCGATAGAGCCGATGGGCGGACGCCGCGTTCGACAATCAATTTATCGAAGGCGGCCAGATGGGCGTCCTCCTGCGCGGCCATATCCTGCAAAACCGCCGCGCAGGGCCGATCCTTCAGCACCGCCAGTTGACCGCGATAGATTTCCGCCGCGCCCAGTTCACCCGCCTGGTCGACCCGGATCATACGCCCGGTCCCGGCCCTGCCCCGGCGGTCGCCCGGCAATGTGGCCGGCCGCGCGGGCTGCGTCCCGGGCGTGGCGGCTATTTCGATCTCGGATTTCGCGGTCATCGCTTAGTTGCGGCCCCCAATTGCCGGCCTTCCTGCCAATCCGGCATAAATTGCCAGTGCGAGAGAGAATAGAACGTTGTAGCCGGCCATGGAAACACCAAACAGCGACCACGCTACCTCGTCACAACGAATAACCGGGGTTGCCATGATCTGGGCCCGCAGTTCGGCCAGGGTTTTCGGTGTACCGCCCGTGCCCACGCAAGCCTCGCTGCCGGCCCACCAATGCTGCTCCACCCCCACGTGGTAGGCGGCTATACCGGCGTTCACCAGCAGTACCGATGCGGCCAACAGCAGGATCCAGGGCGCCGCCACGCGGAGCCCCGGATAGAGGGCGATCAGACAGATCGCGGCGGCGATGGCGAAGGGCCAACGTTGATAGATGCACAGGGCGCAGGGCTGCAACTCGAAAACATATTGCGAGATAAAGGCGGCCGCCAGGGCGCTCAGGGACGCCAGTGGCAGCAATAACAGCGCCGTCCTCGTCTCCAGCAACCTTTGCAAACCCAGCCCTCCCATCTATAGCACCAGTTTGACCACGGCGAAGCCGCCGATCAACAGCACCATGAACAGGGTGAACAGCAGGCCCAGATAACGTTCGATAAAATCACGGATCGGCGCGCCGAAATACCACAACAAGGCCGTTACGATGGCGAAGCGGAGGCCACGGGCAACGACCGAGGCAATCAGAAAGACCGGCAGGCTCAGACCCGTCACGCCCGAGGCGATGGTGATAACTTTGTAGGGAAATGGTGTCAGGCCGGCGATCAGCACGATCCAGACGCCCCATTCGTTGTAGCGGCCCTGAAACGAGGCGAATTTTTCGCCATAGCCATAAAAGTCCAGGATCGGCTTGCCCAATGCATCAAACAGGTAGGCGCCGATGGCATAGCCCAGCAATCCCCCCAGCACGGAGGCAACGGTACAGATCAGCGCGATCAACAGTGCCTTGTGCCGCTGCGCCAGAACCATGGGGATCAGCATCACATCGGGCGGGATGGGAAAGACCGAACTCTCCACGAAAGACACCGCGCCCAGGGCCCAATTGGCATGGCGGTGCCCGGCCAGGGCCATGGTTCGGTCGTAAAGCCAACGCAGCATTCTGTACGCAACCCATCCGGTGTTTGAAGCGAGACCGCCCTATACCAGCATCCAGGCCCAGGAACAATGCAACGCGTTTGCCTGCGTCAGGTCCGAACCCTATGCTGGCCTCAATTTGGCGTGGCAATAAGGCAAAACCATGACGGCGATCAGCGCGAACGGCATTACCATCGAATACGAAACCAGGGGGCAGTCCAGCGATCCGGCATTGATATTGATCCGGGGCCTGGGGACGCAATTGATAAATTGGCCCGAGAACCTGTTGCAGCGTCTGGTCGCCGCTGGATTTTTCATGATCGTTTTCGACAATCGCGATGCCGGCCTGTCGACCAAGTTCGAGGCGGCCGGCGCCATGGACGTGCCCGACCTGATGCGCCGCGCCGAGGCCGGCGAGGATATCGAGGTGCCGTATTTGCTGGAGGACATGGCGGCGGACGTGATCGGCCTGATGGATGCCTTACGTATTGAAACAGCCCATGTCGCGGGCATATCCATGGGCGGCGCCATAGCCCAGGTCCTCGCCGCCAAACATGGCCACCGCCTGCGCTCCATGGCCTCCATCATGGCGCAAAGCGGCAATCCCGATACGCCGCCGGGCAGCCCGGAAGCCATGGCCACCCTGATGCGGGCCGGGGCGGACGAAAGTACGCGCGAGGGCGCCATCAAGGCCAATATTGAAACAGCAAGGGTTCTGGCCAGCCCCCTCTATCCCACATCGGACGAGGACCGCCGCGTTATGGCGGTGCGTTCCTACGAGCGTTGCCATTGCCCCGACGGGCGGACCCGACAGCGCGCCGCCATTATCAAGAACGGCAACCGGGTGCCCATGCTGCGCGGCATCACCATCCCCTGCCAGGTTATCCATGGCATCGACGATCCACTGTTGAACATTGCCGGCGGCCAGGACACGGCAGCCAATATCCCCGGCGCCGATTTCCATGCCATCGCCGGATTGGGTCATGAAACCCCCGCTGCCCTGTCGCCCGTCCTGGCCGATCTGATCGGCTGTTTCGCCAAACGGGTCGACGAAGCGGGCGGTGAAGTAGCCTAGAAATTTCAGACCGCGGCACGCGCTTCGGTGGCGGCGCCAGACTTTATTGCCGGGCGATCCCGGCCTTGCTGCCCCGCAAAACGTATTTTTGCACCTTGCCCGTCGCGGTCTTTGGCAGATCATCGACAAAGCTGACCCATTGCGGTGTCTTGAAGTGGGCCAGGCTTTCACGGACGTGACCCTTCAGGTCATCTTCCGTCGTTTCTCCGCCTTCCCGCAAGACGACGAAGGCATGGGGAGATTCGCCCCATTTCTCGTGCGGCATGCCGACGACAGCGACCTCCTGCACAGCCGGGTGACGCAGCAGACAGCCTTCGACTTCCACCGAGGAGATATTTTCGCCACCGCTGATAATGACATCCTTGAAGCGGTCACGGATTTCCGCGAAACCGTCCGGGTGGACGACAGCCGCATCGCCGGAATGAAACCAGCCATTCTTGATCGCGGCGTCCGTCGCCTCCGGGTCGTTGTAGTACCCCTTCATGACCACGTTGCCGCGGACCGTGATCTCGCCCAGGGTTTCGCCATCGTGGGGAACCTCGTTGCCGTCTTCATCGACGATCCGAAGCTCGCCGGAGCTCACCAGCTCAACGCCCTGGCGCGACTTGATCTTCGCCAGTTCCTCAAGCGGCAGATTCCGATGTTCCGGTTGCGGCTCGCAAAATGTGATCAAAGGCGCGGTTTCCGTAAGCCCGTACACATGCGTCAACTCCCAGCCCAGCTCCCGCTCCACCAGTTCGATGGTTGCCGCCGCCGGCGGGGCACCGGCGGTGAACAGGCGGACGCCGCGCGGCGCGCCGGCCCTGACCTCCTCCGACGCGCTGGCGATGCTAATGAGCACCGTCGGCGCGGCACAGAACATGGTGATATTCTCTTCCTTGATAAGCTGAAAGATCAGCGGCGGTTCCACTCTGCGCAGGCAGACATGGGCCATGCCGCGCGCGGTGTTGATCCAGGTGAAGGTCCAGCCGTTGGCATGAAACATCGGCAGGGTCCACAGATAGCGGTCGCTCGGCGTCAGGTGATGGTGCGCGAGCGTGCCCATGATGTTCAGGTAGGCATTGCGGTGGGTGATCATCACGCCCTTGGGGCGCGCGGTGGTGCCGGAGGTGTAATTGATGGTCAGCAGATCGTTCTCGTCGATCTCTACTTCGGCAAAGTCGGGGTCGTGGGCGGCAAGGGTCGATTCATAGTCGATCCAGCCGTCGCCGCTGCCTTCCAACGCCACGAAATGCTCGACGCCGGTCAGATTACCGCGAATACCATCGATGGCGTCGATGTAGTCTGGGTCGGCACAGACGACCTTGGCGCCGCAATGGTCGATGATGTATTCGAAATCCTCCGGCAGCAGCCGATAGTTTATGGGCACCAATACCGCGCCGATTTGCGGCACCGCATAATAGCCCTCCAGATGGGAATGGGTGTTCGGCGCGATGTAGGCGACCCGGTCGCCCTTGCCGACACCCAAGGCCTGCAGCGCCGACGACCATCGATCGCAGCGTTCGAGAAACTGCGCATAGGTGAAGCGCTTGTCTTCGTCGACGACGGCTTCACGTTCCGGATAAAGCCGCCGCGCGCGGCGAGCGAATTCCATTGGGGACAGGGCAATTTCCATGGCGCAATTCCACCTCAATGCAAAGACCGATGGCGAGGGTAATTCGTCGGCCAACATAATTTTAGCGCATATTGGCCGGTGAAGAACAGTCAATCAATTGACGAGCATGCGCGGCGGCAGGTTTTTCACCAAAATGGATCTTTCGAGCAAATCCGCCTTGGCGAAAAGAACGCTAAAAATGTTTCCATCGTCGGTGACAGGCTCCCAGCGGGCATATTCCCCGGCTGCCAGCCGCCTGGATTGAAACACTGCGTTTCGCACCAGCGGCGCAATCGCCTCTGGTATGGGACCCTGGTCCATGAAGACATCAACAGGCCGCGCTGCCGATGTGCCAACGATGAAGCTGTTGCCGTAGCGCTTTCCCGAGAGATACAGAATTGGAAAGGCGGAAGCGATGGTGGCGAACAGCCGCTGGTTCGGCGCATCTTGCGCGGTGTCCAAAACCGTATTCAGCACCATGACGCCATCCGATTTGAGACACCGCTTGAGGTCGAAAAAAAATTCCCTGGTACGAAGATAGTCGGGAATGGAATCGCCCCGGAACAGATCGACGATGGCAACGTCATACGAGTTTTCGCAGTTGTGGGCGAAGGTCCGCGCATCCTGCAGATGCATATCGACCGCATCGGCCTGAAAGCCGAAATGCGCCACCGCCGCCGCCAAGGCATCCGGGTTGATTTCCACCACGGAGACCTGCAGGCCGTCACGGGCAAGATTTCTCGGCACGATCCCGGCCCCCAGCCCAAAAACAATGGCTCTGCCAGCCGTTGGCGCATGGCTATGGGCCAGTGACCTTAGGGCATAGCTGTACATGGCAAGGGATTGGTTGTTCAGGGAGGTGTGGGCCTGAATGACCCCATCCTCAATGAGATACCGTTCGGCGGCGCCGTCACCGTCCCGCGCCCGCACCTCGGCGATCTTGATATTGCCGAAAACGGAGGTGTATTCAGCCACAATGTTGAATGTCTGCTGGCCGACCGTCGACGAAGTGATCAGGCGCAGATAGCCCTCCCTGCCAAGCAGAAGCGCGATACAAGCGGCCGCGACAAATCCACCGGCAAGCGAGAGTTTCCACTTCGCGCCCGCAGGCCCTATGCCGGCAAACTGCGCAAACAATATGGCCGGCAGACATAGAAGAATGCCTAGCGTGAGGATTGCCTGAAAATTTCCGATGTTCGGGATGAAGACAAAAGCAGTAAAAAGAACCCCGCATACCGAGCCGATGGTGGAAATAAAGAAGATCCGGCCCGCACCGCTATCTCCACGAAGCCCGGTCTCTGCCGAATTCCGCGGCTGCATGGCAATTAATATTGGGTTCAGAGCCGACAATAGGATGAGCGGCAGGGCGAGCAGCAGCCCCGCCGCGACAAAACTACCGACGATCAGATGGCGCCGGGCCAATATGGGAAACAGAGCAGGATAGATCGCCGCCGCCAGCAGGATCGCCAAGGCGGCAACGATGAGCGCCGATAGAAACGTCAACTCCAGATCCCGGCTGGTGCGCCCAAGCCGCGTCGCCTTGCCGCCAAGGAAATAGCCCAGCGCCAGAAAAACCAGGGTAACGGAAAGAATGCCGGTCCAAATGTACAGGCTTACACCGAAATACGGCGTCATGATGCGGGAAGCGAGCTATTCCAACGACAACACTATGCCGCCTGTGAAGAAAACAAGGACCTCGTAACGCTTCATCAGTTTTGGCCGTTCTATGTTTGCTCCCGTCCGCGGCCACGGCAACCTCTCTTGATCACTCTACCTCAACATCAACGCCTGATGCCTCGCCCAGCTTACTCCGCCGCGATGGTCAGCGGCTGGCCGCCGCCAAGGGCCGGGCCCACATCCAGGGCCTTCAGGCGCGGCATCACCTTTTCGGCGAAGGTGCGCATGGAGGTCTTGGCCATTTCGTGAGGCATACCGCCGAAGCTGAAGCCATTGATAAAACCGGCGCAGTTGGTCATCTCCTGATATTCCCGCATACGCTCGAACACCTGATCCGGGGTGCCCCAGACCTGCAAATCGGCCAGGAAGTTGACGAAGCTGTCGATGCCGTGTTTGTTGATGTTTTT
Organism: Alphaproteobacteria bacterium; assembly: GCA_030747035.1. GTDB lineage: Bacteria > Pseudomonadota > Alphaproteobacteria. The sequence continues at coordinate 17,016 of JASLLM010000044.1, forward strand.
CGACAGGCCGCCGTAATACTCGTAACCCTTGATGTCCGCCAGGCCCTCGTTGTTGAACTCGTAATGATCCAGGGCCGAGCGGGAATAGCGGCGGGTGTATTTTTGCTGCATCTCGTTGGCGATGCTTTCATCCTCGTGACAGCAGTTGAAAACCACCATCAGGGGCTGGGGCGCCTCCTCGCCATTGTTCATCTCGCGATAAATTTCCCGGTACTGCTCCAACTCGTGCAGGGTTTTGTCCCAGGGTTTTTGCGCGATGATCATGATGCCGATGCCCAGCCGCGCCATGATCCGCGAGGATTCGGGCGAGACGGCGGAAGCATAGAAACGGCCCCTGAACGAGGTGAAGGGAAAGGGCCGCACGCCGATTTTCGGCTGTTTGTAGAACTTGCCCTCGTATTCGATATGGCCGGTTTCCAGGCCCTGGATCAGGGCCTCGGTATATTCCACGAAGCGTTCCCGGCTCTCACCCATATTGACGCGGAAGCCTTCGAACTCAATGCGGCCGAGGCCGCGGCCGACGCCAAGAATGGCACGGCCATTAGACATATGGTCCAGCACCGCGACTTCCTCGGCCACGCGCACCGGATCATGCCAGGGCAGGACCATGACCATGGTACCCAGCAGGGCGCGTTCGGTGCGTCCCGCCATGTAGGTGAGGAACTGCAACGGGTTCGGACACATGGTGTAATCGTCGAAATGATGCTCCGCCGTCCAGATACTTTCAAAGCCCAGGGGCTCGGCCATATCGGCCATGGACAGTTCGTGTTGATAAACCTCGCGGTCGCTATGGTTGCCGCTCAGGTTTTGAAAAAAGGTGGTCATCCCCACATGCATTTTGGCGTTCCCCAAATTATTCGCAAAATACTATGGCTAACAATGCAGCATGCCCGGCCGAAGAGGTCAACCAGCGGCCTGTTCCCGCCAGCACCGGGCCAGAAAATCCGGGCCGTCCTTGGCCATGTAGGCCGCCGTGGCCATGGCCGCCAAGGCCTGCAGGCGTACCAGATCGGGCGGGGCGAAGGTATTGCGGGCCTGGGCGGCGGTGATCAGGTGGCCGATGAATTCACCTTGCCAGATCATCGGGGCGTAGATGGCGGAACCCATGCGGGCCGATTTCAGAATTTGTTTGAAGTCACTGTGCTCGTCGGTGTTTTCCAGTATCAACCCACGCTCGTTCTTCCAGACCCAGCCCGGATGGCCGGTATCGAGCGGGTAGTGCAAGCGGTGCTGTTCCTCTGGAAAGCCCCATTCGGCGATCAGGAAATGCGAGGTCCCGTCCGGGCTGACCATGAAAGCACCGCCGACCGAGAAATGCCGCTCTCCCGATTTCAGCGCGCCGGGTTTTTCATGCGCCGTCGCATCGCCCGTTATGCGCAGGGCGGCATGGACGAACTCCCGCACCGCCGCTTCCGCATCGGCGGCGTCGGCGGCGGCCCGGGCCGCGCGGGCGACCTCGTCCCAGGGCTCATGGCTCAGACTACTCGGAACAACATCGTTCATTGCGGCGCCGGGTTCTGTGCGGCCCAGTTTTCCGCGATCTGTTGCCGGGTAGTGATCCAGACATCCGGCTTGGCTACCACGTGTTGAAAAAACTTCTCCAGATAGCCGATACGTCCGGGCCGGCCGATAATGCGCAGATGCAGGCCGAACGACATCATCTGGGGGTCATCCGCGCCCTCCCAATACAGCCAATCGAAGGTATCGATGGCGTATTGCAGCCAGTCGGCCGGCGTCAGGGAGGGCGCGGTCCACATTTTCATGTCATTGGAATCCACCGCGTAAGGCAGGATCATGATCGGCTTGCCGTACGAGGTATCCCAAAACGGCTTGTCGCCGGAAAAATCATCCATGTGGTAGGTGAAGCCCTCTTCCACCAACAGCCGCCGGGTGTTGTCGGTCAACAGATAGCGCGACAGCCAGCCCACGGGCCGGCTGCCGGTGCTGGCTTCGATGGAGGTAACGGCCTTGCGGATGAATTCGCGCTCGGCAGCTTCGTCCATGTAATATTGATGCACCCAGCGCCAGCCGTGACTGCAGACTTCGTGGCCGCCATCGACTATGGCCCTGGTCAAATCCGGGGCCTTTTCCAGGGCTTGGGCGGCGGCGGTAAAGGTGGCCTGAATTCCGAACTCGTCCAGCAGCTTCATCACCCGCGGCGCACCCGCCTTCAAACCGTATAGATAGTTACTTTCATTGGAATAATTTCGCACCGGCTTATGCAGGGTGACGCCCAGTTCATCAACGATTTCCGGGCCCCGGTCGCCCTCGGTAATGTTCATCTCCGCACCCTCTTCGACATTGACAACGATCGAGAGGGCAAGGCGGGCATCGCCGGGCAGGTTCCATTTCGCCATTGCGGTTCCTCGGAGTTTGGTTGCTTTCGCGCCAGGGTAGACGAGACCACGGCGGCTATCAAACGGGCAGCGCTATTCGGCGGCGTCGGACCTTTCCGTGCCGGTCTGGCGCGCCACCAGATGGGCATAGAGACCACCCAGGGCGATCAACTCGTCGTGGCGGCCCTGTTCGATGACCCTGCCCTTTTCCAGCACCACGATATGATCGGCATCCCGGACCGTCGACAAACGGTGCGCGATCACGATGGTGGTGCGTTCGGCCATCAGGTCGTCCAGGGCGCCGCGCACCAACTGTTCGTTCACCGCATCCAGGTGCGAAGTGGCCTCGTCAAGGATCAGCACCGGCGCATCCTTCAGGAAGGCCCGGGCAATCGCCACCCGCTGCCGCTGCCCACCCGATAGGCGCATGCCCCGCTCACCCACCGGCGTGTCCAGGCCGTCAGGCAAACCGGCGATAAATTCATCCAGGGCGGCGCGCTGGATGGCCTGGGCCAGTTCACCATCGCTGGCGTCCGGCCGGGCGATGCGGATGTTGTCACCCAGCGTGGTATTGAACAGATAGGTATCCTGGGCCACCAAGGCGATGCGTTGGCGCATGCCGTCCAGGCGGAAGTCCCTCAGGTCGTGGCCATCCAGCTCAATCCGTCCCTGGTCCGGGTCCCAAAAGCGCATGAACAGATGGGCGATGGTGGTCTTGCCCGCGCCCGACGGCCCGACCAGGGCCAATGTGCTGCCCGCGGGCACATCGAAGCTAACGCCATCCAGGGCCGGCTGTTTGGTGCCGGCATAACCGAAGGTCACATCCCGGAAGGCCAGGCCCGTGGGCACCGTCTTGCCCACGCCGGGGCCATCCTGAACCGGAATATCCTCTTCGTGCACGGCATACAGGCGCCGGGTCGCGCCCAGGGTATCCGCCAACTGCCGGCCAATATTGGCGATTTCCGATATGGGTAGAAAGGCCGCCATGGCCAACAGAGTGAGTAGCGGCAAATACTGCGCTGGCAAATTGCCATCGTTTACCAGGCCCGCGCCCACGGCCACCACGGCCAGTCCGCCCAGGCCCGTGGCCAGTTCCAGGGAAACTGTCTGAATGGTCAACTCCCGGAAGAACGGCAAACGAACATCGATCTGCCGCTTGGCCAGTTCCATGAAGCCCAGGCCACGTCGTTTCTCCGCCTGGAAGGCCACGACCTCAGTCAGGCCCTGGATACTGTCCACCGCGTGGGCATTGAGCTCGCCCAAGGCCTCCCGCGCGGCAGAGCCCAACCGGTCGACCCGGCCCCGCATCAGGAAGGGGCTAAGCCCCACCAGTAAAAGGAACGGCACCAGAGCCAAAGCCATGGCCGGGCCGAAAATGCCCAGGGTAAGCAGCACCAATAGCGGCACCAGCACGGCGACGAAGGCCGGCGCCACCGTATGGGCAAAGAAGAACTCCACGGTCTCCACGTCCTGCGTGGCGACCGAAACCAGATCGCCGGTGCGCCGGCCCAAGAGATAGGCCGGTGCCAGCTTGTCCAGCTTTTCGAACAGGGCGATGCGCATCTCGGCCAGCAGGCGGAAAGCCATGTCGTGGGCGATCCAGCTTTCCAGCCAGTGCAGAATACCGGCCAGGGGCGCCATGGCAGCCAGGATCCATAGCAAATATCCATATGGCTCACCGCCCTTGACGGCGGCGACGGCCAGGGCGCCGACGATGCCGATGCCCGTATAGGCAATGACCCGGCTGACCCCGAAGATGAAGGTCATGACAAGCCGGCCTTTCCAGGGCGCGACATGAGCCAGCAGGGTACGGAAGGCGCCGGCCCAGCCCAGGCCACGGGCGCGCAGTATGGCGTCGCTTTCTCCGGCCTCAAACGGCAAATCCTCCGCCGCGGCCGGATCCTCGACCGGCGATCGGTCCTGCAACTGTTGCGCCGGGCTGGATTTGTCCCGGACCTGCGCCGCCATCAGGCGGTGATAGATGCCGCCCTGGGCCATCAGCGCGCCATGATCGCCCTGTTCCACAATCCTGCCCCCGCCCAGGACCAGAATACGGTCGGCATCAATGACACTGGACAGACGGTGAGCGAAGATCAGCGTGGTGCGCCCCACCATCAGGCGGTCCAGGGCCTGCTGGATCACCGCCTCGTTCTCCGCATCCACGGACGACAGCGCCTCGTCCAGGACCAGGATCGGCGCATCACGCAGCAGAGCCCGGGCAATGGCAATGCGCTGGCGCTGCCCGCCTGACAGTTTCAGGCCGCGTTCGCCGACGATGGTGGCGTAACCTTGCGGCAGGCGGGCGATGAACTCGGCGGCGTTGGCTGCCTCGGCCGCCGCCGCCACCTCCTCATGGCTGGCCTCCGGCCTACCCAGGCGGATATTGTCCTCGACCGAGCCAAAGAACAGATAGGTATCCTGCTGCACCACGGCGAACTGCTGGCGCAGGCTGGCCAGGGTCTGTTGGCGGATATCCTGGCCGCCAATCAGGATTTTCCCCTCGTCCGGGTCGTAAAGACGCAACAGCAGCCTCTGGATCGTGGTCTTGCCCGCACCCGACGGCCCGACAATGCCGATCCGCTCACCCGCCTCAATGGTGAAATCGAGACCATCGTGGGCCGCCTGCCGGCTGCCAGGATAGGCAAAGCGGACGTTTTTGAATTGCACCGAGGCCGCTTCCGCCAGGGCCAGGGCTTCCGTGCCGTCATCGGCCAGGCTGGGTTGCGCCGCCAGGACGTCCAGAATGCCTTCTGCCGCCGATTGTCCGACCATGCCCTGATGCAGCAGATTGCGCAGCTCGCGCAGGGGCCGGAACACTTCCACCCCCATCATCAGCACGACCAATAGAATCCATAGTTCAAGCTGGCCTTCCGCGACCCGCCAGGCGCCCACCGCCAGGGCCCCGGCCGCGCCCAGGGCGATGCCCGTGTCCGTGATGCCCCGGCCCAGGGCGTTGCTGGCCAGCACCCACATGGTGGCGCGGAACACGGCGCGGGCCTTGATTGCCAGGCTTTCCGCCCGCACATGGCTTTGCCCGAAGGATTTCAGCGTGCCCAGGCCCTGCAGGCTGTCGAGGAACTCGGCGGCGAAAGCGCCATAGGATTTCGACCTCTCCCGCGCACTTTCCTTGTCCCAGAAATGAAAGGCCGACGGCGCCACCAGGGTAATTAGGGCAAAAGCCAGCATGGTGGCCGCGATGGTCGGATCAAGATAGGCCATGAAGGCGAAGATCATCACCGGTGTCAGGGCCGCGACGAACAATTGCGGGATGTACTGGCCGAAATAGGTTTCCAACTGCTCCACGCCCTCGACCAGGGAAACCAGCACATCGCCGGTCCGCTGCAGGCCGAAATAGGCCGGCCCCAGATGCACGATCTGTTCATAGAGACGTTGGCGCAACAGCATCTGCACCCGGGCGGCAGTGCGGTGGGCCACCATGTTGCGGCTGTATTCCAGGCCTGCCCGCAGCAGCATTGTGCCGCCGACCAGCACCACCGGTGCCCACAACTCACCCAGCCCGGCGCCATCGAACACCAGGCCAAGCAGCCAGCCCAGCAGCATCAGGCGCAGCACGCCGACGGCGGCGGAAACCAGACCGATCCCCACCGCCCCAAAAAGGCGATGGCGCAGACCAGCCGTAAAGCGCCAAAGGCGCGCGTCCAGATACATTCCCGATGTCCCGCCTAATTCCCCGTCGTCCCGGTGACCCAAAATCCTGGGCCGTTCCCCAACCGCAATTTAGGCCGTTGGGACCAGCATGCCAATGGTCTAAACCGTCTGGGCCATATAGCTGCGCGCCTCGTACGGGAAATCCCAAAGCTCGCGGTTGGCCGGGTTCTGCAGGAAGTGATTGCAATGATAACTGCGGATTTCGAGGATCTTGTCATCGCGGAAAATATACCATTCGCTGCCCCGCAGGACCTCCGGCACGCCCGTCGCCGCCGGGGTCCAGCGCATGCTCCACTCAATAACCGCTTCGGGTTCCTGAACCAGGGCATGATCGACCCGCCAATGGGCCGCCGTGCGCGGGCCCACCTTGAGCCAGTAATTGGCCAGCGCGGCGGCACCGCTGACGGCGCCATGATCGACGAAGTAATGCACGACGTCCGGATCGAAAGTCGACATCATCTCATCGTAGTCGCCGCTGTTGCAGCCATCGAAATACCGCTTGATGGTCTCGATATAGCGATGGCCGGCTTGCCTCTGTGTATTTGCCATACTGCATAACTCCGTTGCTTGTCGCCGCCCTGGCTAGCGGTCAGAGGAACATTTTAGGCCTGAATTCGTCCACCGTCATCATGCGTGGTTTCCGCCGGCCACAAGCAGTATTGCTGAGAACAAAATAGTTTCGGTCAAATTGTGTGAAACTGCTCCGCCATGCTTTAGACTGCCCGAAATGTAATTCCGCGGGTTGGGAGGCCCGAGCGCATGAGCGATCTTCAGGCACAGTTTTCCGGCACCCAGGAGGTCCTGGAACAGCACAAAATCGATGTCGCCCGCCTGCAATCGTACATGGAAGATCATGTGGAGGGCTTCTCTGGCGACATCGCGCTCAGCCAGTTCAAGGGCGGACAGTCGAACCCGACCTACCGCATCGACGCCGGCGGCCGATCCTATGTGCTGCGCCGCAAACCGCCTGGCGAACTGCTGCCGTCAGCCCACGCGGTGGACCGGGAATACCGCGTTATCACCGCCCTGGCGGACACGGATGTACCGGCGCCCAGAACCTATTGCCTGTGCGAGGACGAAGCCGTCATCGGCACCATGTTCTACATCATGGAAATGGTGCAGGGCCGTATTCTGTGGGACTCCACCCTGCCGGAGATGAGCCGAGAGGAGCGGGGCCAAATCTACCGCTCCATGAACGAGGCCATGGCCGCCCTGCACAAGGTCGA
>JASLLM010000045.1 GCA_030747035.1 Alphaproteobacteria bacterium
GCCATATCCAGCAGGGAGCGGTCCGAGAACACCACATATGCCGGTACATTGCGCGCCTTGGACAGACTGGAGCGCAAGGTTTTCAGCTCCGCCAGAAGTTCCAGGTCCCGGGCGGACAATTCCTGCTCCTGCGCCTCGGCAAGCTTTTCGGACGTTTTGCCGCTTTTCAGACGGACAGCGGGCGCCCGCGGCGGCGCATCGGGGCGATAGGGAAAGCCTTCCTCGCCGCGCAGCAGCGCCTGACCTCGAGCCGCCAACGCCATGCCGCCATAGCCGTCCAGGTCCAGGGCCAAATAGCCGCCGGCCACCAATTGCCTCAGAATGGATTGCCATTCCGGTTTGCCCCGTCCCTTGCCGCCGCCGTGGCTGTCCAGGCGGTCATGGCCAAACTTGCGCACCTTCTCATTGTTGGCGCCGTACAGCACATCGACAATATGGGCCGCGCCGAAACGCTGTCCGGTGTCCCGTACGGCACTTAACGCCAGCCGCGCCAGGTCGGTGCCGTCGACGGGAGGTGCCGCATCAAGGCACAGGTCGCAATGGCCGCAGGGCTGCTGCTCTTCACCGAAATATGCCAACAATGTCTGGCGGCGGCACTGCGGCGCCTCGCAATAGGCCAACAGGGCATCCAGGCGTTTATGTTCCTGGCGCCGCCGCTCCTCGCCGCCACCCTCCTGTTCGATGAACTGGCGGCGCATGCGGATATCGCCCAAGCCGTAAAGCATCAGGGCCTGGGCCGGTGCCCCGTCGCGGCCGGCACGGCCAAATTCCTGATAGTAGGCTTCCATGCTGCCCGGCAGGTCGGTATGCAGAACGAAGCGCACGTCCGGTTTGTCTATGCCCATGCCAAAAGCAATCGTCGCCACCATGACGATGCCGTCTTCGCGCATAAAGCGGTCCTGGTTGGCGTCGCGCTGCCACTTTTCCATGCCGGCATGATAGGGCAAGGCCTGGATACCCTCGGACAGCAGCAATATCGCCGTCTCCTCGGTCTTCTTGCGCGAGAGGCAATAAACGATACCGCTTTCGCCCCCATGGCGGCGCAGAAAGGCCAGCATCTGCCTTTTCCAATCCTGCTTGAAGGCGACGTCCAGGCGGATATTGGGCCGGTCGAAGCCCTGGACGAAGATCCGGCCGCCCGAACCGAACAACTTGTCGGCGATGTCGCGGCGGGTCACCGCGTCCGCCGTCGCGGTCAGCGCCACCAGCGGCACCCCCGGGAACAGTTGCCGCAGGCGGGAAAGATCGCTGTATTCCGGGCGGAAGGCGGGACCCCACTGGGAAATACAATGGGCCTCGTCAACGGCTATCAGCTTGATCGGTAGGCGGGCAAGGGCAGCCAGCATGCGCTCGGTCATCAGACGTTCGGGCGACAGATACAATAGCGAAACTTCCCCCGCCGCGACCCGGCGCCAGACATCGACGTTTTCCGACCGGTCCCTGGCCGAATTGATGGTTTCAGCCCGCACGCCGGCCAACTGCAGGGCGACAACCTGATCCTGCATCAAGGCCAACAGCGGCGAGACGACGATGGTCAGACCGCCCAGGGCCAGGGCGGGGACCTGAAAGCACAAGGATTTTCCGGCCCCCGTGGGCATCACCGCCAGGGCACTTTCGCCCGCCATCACGGCATCGATGGTCTCCGCCTGACCGGGGCGGAAGCCGGAGAAGCCAAAGACCTCCGCCAGGATACGGTGCTTTTCATCCGTCAGATCAATTTCGGGCTGAACAGCTTCCATTCTCAACTCATACCATCGCTGCCGGCGCCACAGACAAGGGCGGTACAGACCGCGCCCGCGGGTGGCGCATAGACGCCCGCTTGCAGTGCGGCAACGGCGGCGGCGGCGGACAGCTCCACGCCCAGGCCGAACTCCCGCCACAGCCAGCGCGCCGCCTCGTACATCTGTTCGTCGCTCACCAGGATGATCTGGTCCACGTTTTCCTGAATCAGGGCAAGATTGATCGCCTCGCTGCGCCGGGGCGCCAGGGTATTGGCCTTGGTCTCGATGCGCTCCAACTCCACCAACTGCCCCGCCGCGACGCTGTCATGCAAGGTGGGCGCGCCGACCGGTTCGATGCCGATCACGGTGATATCCGGCTTCAGGGCCTTGGCCGCCATCGCTGCGCCCGAGATCAAGCCGCCGCCGCCGATGGAGACCAGCAGCACATCCGTATCCGGGGCATCCGCCAGAACCTCCAGACTGACCGTGCCCTGGCCGGCGATAACCCGTGGGTCGGCGAAGGGATGGATATAGGTCTTGCCGTCACGTTCGGCGACCATCAGGGCCTCGCGGTTGGCATCATCCCAGACATCGCCATGCATATGCACATCCGCCCCCCATCGGCGCAGATTGTCGGCCTTCGCGGCTGGCGTATTGCCCGGCAGATAGATGGTTACCGGCACTCCCGCCGCATGGCCCGCATAGGCCACGCCCAGGCCATGATTGCCGCCCGAAGCGGTGATCAGGCCTCTTGCCTTGGCGGCATCATCCAGGGTGCTCAGGGCACTCATGGCGCCCCGCGCCTTGAACGAGCCGGAAACCTGCAGGCATTCCAATTTCAGGTTCAGGGCCGGATTTCCCGGCAGCGGGCTGTGCGCCAGGGTGGCCGGCAGCAGCGGCGTACGGCGGACAAGGCCCTCAATGCGCTTCGCGGCGGCGTGCACATCATCGATGGTAACAGTCGTCATAAACTCAGACGTCCCCGCTTAATTCCGCATAGGCTTCGATTTCCACCTTCATCTCCGGCGCGATCAGGGCGGAAACCTCGACCATGGTCGCGGCCGGCCGGATCTCGGCGAAGACCTCGCCATGGGCCCGGCCCACGGCCTCGGCATCGGCGATGTCCGTCACATACATCACCGTGCGCACCACATCTTCCGGCCCCGCGCCGGCTTCGGCCAACGCGGCGACAATGGTTTTCAGGATCTGTTTGGTCTGGCCATAGGCATCTTCGGCGACCATGTTGCCGTCGGGACCAAAGGCGGTGGTGCCCGAGACATGGATGGAGCGGCCGACGCGGACGGCGCGGGAATAGCCCACCTTGCCCTCCAGCGGACCGCCGGACGAGATGTTCTGTCGGCTCATGATGCAATCTCCAAATCCGAATCCGATTCTTCGGGGGATATTACCACGGCTCCACCACCCGTTTGCGGCTCCGATGTGGATCGGCCTTGGGCAGGGCGGCCAATGTATTGGCCAGAATGGCACGGGTATCGGCGGGGTCGATGACGTCGTCGATGTGAAAGCGTTCCGCCGTCGCCAGGGCGGTATTATATCGCCGTAGTTCGTCAGTCCGCTGTTTATGCACCTCGGCTTTTTCCGCCTCGTCCTCAATGGCGTTCAGTTCCGTGGCGTGAATGATGTTGACCGCGCCCTCCAACCCCATGCCACCGAATTCCGCCGTCGGCCAGGCCACCAGCAGATCGGGATCGCAGGCTTCCGCCCCCATGACGTAGTAGCCCAGGCCATAGGCCTTGCGCAGCACCACGGTCATGAAGGGCGTGTTGGCATTTGCCAGGGCGGTCAAAATGCGGGCGGAATGGCGCACCAGGGCGGTCTTTTCCACATCCGGCCCGACCATCAGCCCCGGTGTGTCGCATAGAAACAGCATGGGAATATCGTAAGCATCGCAAAGCTGGATAAAGCGGGCGATCTTGTCGCAGGCATCGCTGTCCATGGCGCCGGCCAGGACCATGGGCTGGTTGGCGATCACGCCCACGGGCCAGCCGTCGATGCGGGCCAGCGCGGTCACGGCGGCCTTGCCGAATTTGGGCCGCAGCTCCAGGACGTTGTCCCTATCGCACAGAGCTTCGATCACCTTGCGCACGTTGTAGGCCCGGCGCGGACTTTCCGGGATGATGTCCCGCAACTGCTCTTGATCCGCCGCGCCCGTGGTTTCTTGCCGACCCCTGAAATAGCCCAAATATTGCCGTGCCGCTGCCAGAGCACTGTCCTCATCGGGGCACAGGATGTCGATGGCGCCGGCCGCTTCATGCACCTCCATGGGCCCGATCTCTTCCGGCGTCAACCAGGTGCCGAAGGCGGCCGCGACCAAGGGTGGGCCGGCCATGCCCATGGTGGCATCGGGCGTGGCGATAACGAGATCGCTCAACCCCGCCAGATTGGCCTGCCCGGCAAAGGCGCGGCCCGTAACCAGGGCGATGGTGGGCACCTTGCCCGACAGACGCGCGAAAGTGACAAAGGTGGGGCTGGTGCCGCGCGCGGGCAGCATCATGTCGTGGGTTCGCGCGCCCGCGCCGTCCCACCAGCCGATGACGGGCCAGCCGTTGCGTTCCGCCAGGGCGAACATGCGCTGGGCCTTGCGGTGATTGATGGCGCTTTGGCTGCCCGCATGCACCGTATAGTCATAGCCGATCACGACCACGGACATGCCATCCACCTGGGCCGTGCCCATGACCAGGCCATCGGCCGGGCCTGTCATGTCGTCCCTGGCGGGTGCGGCCAGGCCGCCGTATTCGACAAAGCTGTCCGCATCGATCAGCGCCGCAATGGAGGCTCGGATGGTCTTCAGACCCCGTTCCTCCTGTTTGGCAACAGTGTTGGGCCGGGCCGCATCCAGACGGGCGGCGCGGGCCGCCAAGACTTCCCTCAGGTCACCGCGAGGCTCGTTCTCATTGCTCATGATCTAAAAATCGATCGTGGCGAAGCCGTTGGAGAGCACGATTAGATCCTTTTCCGGTACGGAGGTGGTGAAATAAATCTCGTCCTCGTCCTCCCAAATATGGGTCTGCAGCATATCGCCGGGGATCACGGGAGCGGCGAAACGGGCGGAAAAACTCAGCATCCTTTCCGGCTGATAGTTGCAGGTGGTCCGCAGCACCGCGTGGCAGGCATGACCATAGGTGCAGAGGCCGTGCAGGATGGGCTTGTCGAAACCGCCCTCAGCGGCGAAATCGGGATCGCAATGCAGAGGATTGCGGTCGCCCGAGAGGCGGTAGAGCAAGGCCTGGCGTGGCAGGGTCTGGAACTCAACCACGTGATCGGCGGGGCGCATGGGCGATTTCGGCAGCGGTTCGGGTGATCCTTTTGGGCCGCCATAGCCGCCGTCGCCACGGGCGAAGAGCACGGAGTCCATGGTGCAGAGTCTCTCGCCGCTGGCCTTGTCCGTCAGCACGGTCTGCAACAAAATGATCGCGCCCCGGCCTTCCCCCTTGTCGAAGGCGTCCGTGGCCCGCACGTCTGAAATTACGGTCGCGGCGGGCGGCAGAGGGCGGTGCAGGGTCAGCCGTTGTTCGCCATGCACGGTCTTGAAGACATCGATACCGCAGTCCCAGAAGATGCTGTCGTCAAAGGCGATGGTGGTGGCCTGCGACGGCATTACCTTTTGATCCTTTTCGTAGCAAAAGGCCAGTTCTTCCCGGTTCATCTGGTCCGCGCCCATGCCGATGCCCAGGGCATAGAGCATGGAATCGTTGTCCGTGTAGGTGAATTCCTTGCCCAGGAGTTGAAGCGCCATCAGGCTCTCTTGTGTCACCGCCATTCCATCCTCCCAACTTATCTTACAGGGCCGCTTTTGCCGCCGCCCAGGGCATGGTATCACAAGCCAAATCTGAAGGTATGGAGGATATGATGGCGTACGAAACATTGAGCCTGACCGTCGCCGACGGTATTGCCCATGTGCAGCTGACACGTGGGGCGGAATTCAACACCATGAACAAGGCTTTTTGGCCCGAGATGGTTGCGGTTTTTGGCGAGGTCGATAACGATCCCACGGCCCGCGTGGTGGTCTTTTCCGCCCAGGGCAAGCATTTCACCTCCGGCCTGGACTTGAACGATTTCGGCCCCGGCCTGATGGGCACCGATAGCGAGCCGGCCCGCAAGGCCGAGGCCCTGCGCCGCACGGTTCTGCATATGCAGGAAACCATGTCGGTGGTGGACCGTTGCCGCCTGCCGGTATTGATGGCGGTGCAGGGCGCCTGCATCGGCGGCGGCATCGATCTGATCAGCTCGGCCGACATGCGTTATTGCACCGAGGATGCGTTCTTTTGCATCCAGGAAACCAATATCGGCATGACGGCGGATGTGGGCACCCTGCAGCGCCTGCCGCACATCATTCCCCACGGCATCGTGCGGGAGCTGACCTATACCGGGCGGCGCATGATGGCGGCGGAGGCGCGGGACTGCGGCCTGGTCAACCAGGTTTTCGCCGATCAAGAGGCGCTGTTGGCCGGCGTCATGGATATCGCAGCCGAAATCGCGGCGAAAAGCCCCATCGCCACGGTGGGTAACAAGGAAATGCTCAATTATGCCCGCGATCATTCCATTCAGGATGGCCTGAACTATATCGCCACCTGGAATGCCGCCATGCTGTCCCGGGCCGATCTGGGAGAAGCGTTCATGGCCAAGCAGGAAAAGCGGGAGAGCAATTACGCCGATCTGGACCCGACCAAGAAACTGGCCTAGGCCCTAGTCTGCACCCAGTTTTTTCCAGACGCCGGATGCGGTCATTACCGGTTTGCCGTCGATGGTCAGCTGGCCCTTGATGAAGATCAGGGAGCGGGTTTCCCGGGTGATGGCGCCGGTGCATTCGATCCAGTCGCCGGACCTGGCGCCGGCCAGAAAATCCACGTTCAAGGTGATCGTGGCGCAGGGGGTGCCCGCTGCCCGATCCCAGACCATGCTGCTCAGGGTATGATCGGCGAAGGTAAACAACATGCCGCCATGCACCACGCCCCGGCGGTTGCCGTGGTGCGCTGCGGCGCGAAAGCCGCAGGTAAGGCCGCCGTCGTCCCGTTTTTCATATAGGGGACCGACGAAGCTTTCGAATGGTTCGTTACCGGCGGCCGGTTCAAATCCGGCCGGAACATCGTCACTCATGCGCAACTCCCAAAGACAAATGGCATCCCTTTGGCTCCGGTTTAACCGGTTTGCGTTGTCAAATGAAGGGCTGCTTTGCTAGGTTTGCCGTCAAATTTGAAATGGGGAGCCGTTCATGACCGTTACGATCTACCACAACCCGCGTTGCACAAAATCCCGCCTGACATTGCAGTTGCTGCAGGAGCGGGGGATCGAGCCGACAATTATCGAGTATCTGAAGACCCCTCCCGACGCGGAAACCCTGAAAGGCATTCTAGACCTGCTGGGCCTGGCGCCGCGCGAATTCATGCGCACCAAGGAAGCGGCCTATAAGGAAAACGGGCTGGCCGATGAAAGCCTGGATGAGGGACAGTTGATCGCGGCCATGGTCGCCAATCCGATCCTGATCGAACGGCCCGTCGTGCTGGCAAATGGTAAGGCCGCCGTGGGCCGGCCGCCGGAGAATGTCGAAGAAATTCTGTAGGGAGTTGGTTAGGCGCTGATGCGGCGGCCCGTGATCAGGGCTTCCAGTACGTCCAGATCCTCGGCGCTCAGGTCATCGAAACGCAAGGCGGTTTCATTCATTGCCTTATCCACGCGCACGATCGTCGCCATGACGTCGATGCTCAGGTGCTGGCCCTTGCGTTCGCCCGAGACCAGGATTCGCAAGCTGTCTTCCTCTTTCCGATCGGGAATGAGGCCTTCGATGCGGATGCCGCCCAGGCCCCAATCACAACTGTTGTATTCGATGCCATCGGCTTCCAATACCAATTGCAATAACGTCAACCGCCGATCCCGGCGATGGTTGCGGGTTCCCGCCGAACTGAAGCTAATTCTTCGCATGCTGGCCTTTCCTTTGTTTAAGGATAGGCCGCCATGGTTCACGAAAGGTTAAGCTTCAAAATAATCCCTACTCTTTGCCGGCAAAAGCCGCTTTCAGGGCGGCGGTTATCTGGTCGATGGCGATCTTGCCTTGATCGACCGCATCGGCGAGAGAGATGAAGCCGTGCACCATTTCTTCATAGTTGCTCAATTCCACCTTCACCCCGGCCACGTGCAGACGTTCGGCATAGGCGATGCCTTCATCGCGCAGGGGGTCATGGCCGGCGACGATCACCAGGGCAGGGGCCAGACCCGCCAGATTATCCGCCAATAGAGGGGCGAAGCGCGGGTCGGTGGCATCTTCCGGCTGCCCCAGGTACTGCTCATAGAACCAAAGAATATTGGCCCGGGTCAGCAAGAACCCCTCGGCGAATTCATGGTGCGATGGTGTTTCCGGCGCCCCGCCCGCGACGGGATAAATCAGGACCTGCAACAGAGGCGGGATATCGCCCTCATCGCGGATGCCGATGGCGGTAACGGCGGTGACATTGCCCCCCGCGCTGTCGCCCGCGATGGCGATACGCCGGGCATCACCGCCCAACTCGTGGGCATGGTCGCTGATCCATTGATAGGCTTCCAACCCGTCATCGACGGCGGCGGGGAATTTATGCTCGGGTGCGAGGCGGTAGTCCACCGACACAACGATGCATTCGGCCATGTTGGCCAGGACACGGCACAGGCTATCATAGCTGTCCAGGCTGCCGATGACAAAGCCGCCGCCGTGATAGAACACCAATATAGGCAGTGTCTCGCCCGCCTTCGGCTGGTATGGCGTGTAGATGCGGATGGGGATATCGCCCTCGACCCCTTCGATCCAGCGGTCTTCCGTGCGGTAGACATCCTCGGGCCGGACATTCAGGGCCGGCGCCGTCTCCTCGAAGATCTCCCGCGCCTCCTGGGCCGAGACCGTATGCATCTCGGGGTATGGCGACTTCTCGACCAATTCCAAGACGTATTCGACTTGTGGATCCAACGCCATGCGCCACCCTTTCCAATTTTCCGGCAATAATCCGCTATGACGAGGTTTGCCGATTGCTCTATGTTGCCGCCATATGGCGTCAACCTGGAGAGATTTTCAATGACCGAAACACAGCCCACCACGATCCGCCTGCACGGCAACGACAACGTGGTGGTGGCCCGTGACGAGATTGCTCAGGGCTCGGAAGTGGCCGGCGAAGCGGTTGCCGCCAACGCCATGGTTCCTGCCGGACACAAGATCGCCACCCAGGCCATCGCCAAGGACGAACCGGTGCGCAAATACGATCAGATCATCGGTTTCGCCACCGCCGACATCGTCCCTGGCGATCATGTCCATACGCACAATGTCATGGTCAAGGATTTCGACCGGGACTATATGTACGGCGCCGATGTCTCGGCAGTGGACTATATCCCCGAACATCAACGCGCCACCTTTCAGGGCATCCGCCGCCCCGACGGCCGGGTGGCGACGCGCAATTACATCGGCGTGCTGACCTCGGTCAACTGTTCGGCGACGGCGGCGCGCATGATCGCCGATGCTTTCCGTGGCGATGCCCTGGCGGATTTTCCCAACGTCGACGGCGTGGTGGCACTAACCCACGATTATGGCTGCGGCGGCTGCGCCGGGATCGGTCTGAACTACATTCAACGGACCATTTCGGGCTATGCCAAGCATCCGAACTTCTCGGCCAATCTGCTGCTTGGCCTGGGCTGCGAGGCAAACCAGATCGGCGCCATGATGGAAGCGGAGAAACTAAGCGCTTCCGACGAACTGCACGCCTTCACAATCCAGGATACCGGCGGTACGGAAAAAACGGTTGCCAAGGGCATCGGCCTGATCCGCGAGATGCTGGCCGATGCCAACCGGGTCAGCCGGGAAACCATTCCGGCGAGCGAATTGATCCTGGGCATGGAGTGCGGCGGTTCGGACGCTTATTCGGGAATTTCGGCCAATCCGGGCCTGGGCGCGGCGGCCGATTTGCTGGTCCGCCATGGCGGCACGGCCTGTTTGGCGGAAACACCGGAGATCTATGGCGCCGAGCATTTGCTGACCCGCCGCGCGGTCAGCCGCGAGGTCGGGGAAAAGCTGGTCGCCCATATCAAATGGTGGGAACAATATACCTCCGCTATGGGAGCGGAGATGAACAACAACCCCTCGCCGGGCAACAAGGCCGGCGGCTTGACGACGATCCTGGAAAAATCCCTGGGCGCCGCGGCCAAGGGCGGCACCACCAATCTGGTGGATGTCTATCCCTATGCGGAAAAGATCACTGAAAAGGGCTTCGTCTTCATGGATACGCCGGGCTATGACCCGGCCTCGATCACCGGCATGATAGCCGGCGGCGCCAATGTCGCCTGCTTCACCACGGGCCGCGGTTCGGTCTTTGGCTCCAAGCCGACGCCTTGCCTGAAACTGGCGACGAACACCACCATGTTTGACCGCATGGAGGGCGACATGGATATCAATTGCGGCCAGATCGTCGATGGCGAGGCGACGATAGAGGAGTTGGGCCAGCAGATCTTTGACCTGATCCTGGCCACCGCATCGGGCGCGCCGTCGAAATCCGAGGCCTTGGGCATTGGCGACGACGAATTCGTGCCCTGGACCGTCGGCGCGATCCTGTAAGGCCGCCGAAATGGACTTTCGCCTTGATGGCCGGCGGGCCTTGATCACCGGCTCAACCAGGGGTCTCGGCCTGGCGATCGCCAGGGCCATGGCGGAACAGGGCGCCCAGGTTATTATCAACTCGCGCAATGCCGACGATTGCCAGGCGACGGCGGAGGCATTGGCACGGCAGGGTCATGCCGTTCAGGCCCTTCCCTTTGATGCCAGCGACGGGCCGGACCGGGAGGCGGCCCTGGCCGGCATTCGCGACAACATTGACATCCTGGTCAACAACGCCGGCATCAACCACCGGGTGCCCCTGGCTGATTTCGACGAGGGGGCATGGCGCAACGTGCTGGACGTCAATCTGACCGCGCCATTTCTGCTCGCCCAACTGGTGGCACCGGGCATGGTCAAGCGGGGTTGGGGCCGCATTATCAATATCGCTTCGATCATGGCGCAGGTGGGCCGGGCCACCATTCCAGCTTATGTCTCCTCCAAACATGGCTTGGTTGGGCTGACCAAAACCCTGGCCATTGAATTGGGCCCTCACGGGGTGACGGTGAATGCCATCAACCCCGGCTACTTCGCCACGGAGTTCAATACACCGCTGATGGCCGACCCGGACTTCGATGCCATGGTCAAGGCGCATACGCCCGTGGGCCGCTGGGGTGATCCGGCGGAACTGGCCGGGGCGGCTGTCTTCTTGGCCTCGGAAGCGGGCAGTTACGTCAACGGCGCGGCCTTGACCGTCGACGGCGGCATGACGGCGACGCTTTAGGGCCATGTTGGGGATTGATCTTGTCATCTTCGATATGGACGGCGTCCTCTGTCATTATGACTTTGCCCGGCGCTTGAGTTGCCTGGCGGAAAAGACCGGTCTGGAACCAGAGGTCATTGATGACAGGATTTTCCGCTCCGGCTTTGATGACCAGGGCGACCAGGGGCATTATTCGGCGGCGGAATATCTGCGGAAATTCGGCGAGCTTCTTGGCGTGGCGGTCTCGCGCGAGGATTGGCTGTGGGCCCGGCGCCTGCCCATGCGGCCCAACGGGGAGATGCTGGACCTGGCCGCGCAACTGCAAAGCCAAGGGCTGGCCGTGGCCATGCTGACCAATAATGGCCCCATGCTGCGGGAGGGTCTGGGCGAGGTCTTCCCGCAAGCCGCCCAATTGTTTGGGCCACGGGCCTTCTTTTCCTGCCAATTTTCCTCGACCAAGGAAGACCCGGCCATCTTCCATGCCCTGCTCGAGCATCTTGGCGGCCGGCCGGAGAGCACATTTTTTATTGATGATTCAAAGATCTATATCGCCGCGGCCCGGCAGGCCGGTTTACTAACCCACCATTACACCGGATTTGCCGGCTTGTTGGCGGCGCTGCGTTCGCATGGGGTGTTGACCTAAGCGGACATCCCCCCGGTCATGATCCGAACTCAAGAAAGAACGTGTTCATCCGGCCCTTGCCCTTGAGCTCGATCGCACCACGGGGTTCAACGGCGAAAGCGTTGCCGAGATGCGCCAGGGTGCTTTCTGAAATCTGGATGCGGTTCGCCAGACTGCTACTCTCAAGCCGGCTGGCAACGTTCACGGTGTCGCCCCAGACGTCGTAGACAAAACGGTGGGTGCCGATGATCCCGGCCACCACGGGGCCAGAATGGATGCCAATACGGGCCTGAAACACCTGGCCGATCTCGGCGTTGACCTTTTCCAGTATTTCCATCATGCCCAACGCCATTCGCGCCGCCGCCTCGGCATGGTCGGCCCGCCCCTGAGGCATGCCGGCCACCACCATGTAGGCATCACCGATGGTCTTGACCTTCTCGACACCCAATTCGCTCGCCAGGACATCGAAATGGGAAAACAGCCAGTTGAGATACTCGACCAGATCCGCCGGCGGCGTGCCCGCCGAGAATTCAGTGAAACCGACCAGATCGGAGATCAGCACGCTGACGTCATCAAAGCGGTCGGCGATGATTTTTTCACCGCCGTTCAGCCGCTCGACCACCTGATGCGGCAATATGGACAACAGCAGCTTTTCGTTTTTTGTTTTCTCCACCTCCAACTGATCAAGGTAAAGACTTTCCCTGTCGCGCCACTGTTTCTTTTCAAGACAGGCGTTGATGCGCGCGCGCAGCAGCACCTGATCAAAGGGCTTGGACAGATAATCTTCAGCGCCGGCCTCGATACAGCGGATCACACTGTCCATTTCGGTCAATGCGGAAATCATGATAACGGGGACGTTCCGCAGGCGTTCATCTGCCTTTAGGCGTGCCAGAACCTCGAAGCCGTTCATGTCCGGCATCATCAAGTCGAGCAAAACCAGGTCGAAGTCTTCGCCTTGCAACATCGTCAAGGCTTCGACGCCGCCGGTGGCGACCTTGACATCATGGCCTTCGCGGTCAAGCCGGCGCGACAGCAGATCGCGGTTTGCCTCGATATCATCAACCACCAGAATCCGGCCCGCTTCGGCGGCCTTCGCGGCCACATTGCTTATGGGGCGAATATCTTCGAGCAGTTCGGAAATCATCGCACTGGTCCGCGTCGGCGCATCCGCCGTTCCGGCCCCCCCGTCAAGACCGGAAAAATCAACGATCCGGTCGAGCTGTGCCAGAAGCCGGTTGACCTCGCCCAGCAGCATATCCAGGTCAGGCTTCAGACTCTGCTCGCCCAGGTCTTCAAGGTCCTCAAGCAGCATCTCGCCATAACCCTTTACGGCGTTCAACGGATTGCGGAAATCGTGACGCAGGGTCTTCTGCGCCGCCTCCGCGTCCCCGCCCTCGATCAATTCGCGGGCCGCTTCCTCGCCAAGCTGCCGGTCGACCAGTTCGTACAGTGCATTGGCGGAAGCGCCGATACGCTCGAGGCTGTCGCAAATCTCCTCGTGGCCGATCCGACCGGCCTCGTCGCGCAGCAGTTCATGATAGCCGACAATGGCGTCGGCCGGCGCCAGCAGTTCCTGGCGGATATTGGCCAGTTGCGCCCGTCTGGCCCGCTGATCCTTTTGCAGGGTTTCGTTCATGAGCTTTCCGCGACCGGTTCCGGCTGGCGCCGTGGCGTCAACATCTCATCCAGATTTGCCAGCAGGTTTTCCAAATTCTGCTCGCTCTTGTCGATCAGCTTTTCCACATAGCCATCGTTGAGGCGGTCGCGGTCATCGGCGGTAAGGGTCTTGGCGGTAAGGACGACCACGGGAATATTGCGCCAGCGCTGTTCCTGGCGCATGCGGGAGAGAAATTCGAAACCGTCCATCTCCGGCATCATCAGGTCGAGCAATATCAGGTCCGGCGATGCCTCTTCCATGCGCTGTAGGCCGACAAGGCCATTTTCCGCCTCGGTGACCCGCCGGTCGTTGCTTTCAAGGGTACGGCGCAGCAATTCGCGGGTCGGCGCATCATCTTCCACTAACAGCACATGCATCCTGGCCTTGTCCGGGCAAATCCGGGTCAGGGTGGCCAGCAGTTTTTCCCTGTCGATCGGTTTGGTCAGATAGTCGGAAGCGCCAAGGGCATATCCGATCCGCCGGTCATCGACGATCGATAGCATGGTGACGGGAATTGCTTCCAGCGCCGGATCCTCCTTCAGCGCGGCCAGCACCGCCCAGCCGTCCATCTGCGGCATCAAGACATCAAGGGTGATGGCGTCGGGCGATATCTCCCGCGCCAGATTTACCGCCTCCTCGCCATTGGCCGCGACAACGACGCGATAGCCGCCGCGGCCCAGATGCCTGGACAGCAGATCGCGCGCGGCCGGATCGTCATCGACGACCAGAATTGTCTTGGCGCCGTCCGGGACGGTGGGGATCGTGTCGGGCTCATCGGGCAAGCCATCCTGTGGGGTTTGCACCCCCGGTTCCGCACCCTGTGCCGGCAAACGGACGGTAAAAGTTGAACCCTTGCCGGGTTCGCTGACAACCGTCACGTCGCCCTTCAGCATACGGGCAAAGTTCTTGGTAATCGCCAGGCCCAGGCCGGTGCCGCCATAGTTGCGGGTGGTCGAGGAATCCGCCTGGGTGAAAGCTTCGAACACCTTCTCCTGCTGTTCCGGTGTCATGCCGATGCCGCTGTCGGCGACACGAAACTCCATCCAGTCCACGCCGTCGATCCGCTCCGATTGTGCCTCCAGGGCGATGACCCCCTGCTCGGTGAACTTGCAGGCATTGCTCAACAGGTTGAACAGGGTCTGACGCACCTTGGTCAGATCACCCAGCATGGTGCCAATGTCTTCGGGGTATTTGACCTCCAGGCGATTACCGTTCTTTTCCGCCAGCGGCAGAATGGTGCTGGCCACCTCATCGATCATCTGACCGACTTCGAAGGTCTCGAAATATAGATCCATGCGGCCGGCTTCGATCTTGGACAGATCAAGGATATCGTTGATCAGCGCCAGCAGGTGCTTGCCGGCCGATTGGATTTTCATCAGGTCCGGGGTATAGGCTTCATCGCCCAGGTCCTCGGCCTCTTCCTGCAGCATCTCGCTATAGCCGATGATGGCGTTTAGCGGCGTGCGTAATTCGTGGCTCATCTTGGCCAGGAAATCAGATTTGGCGTGGTTGGCCTGGCGGGCGGCTTCCGCGGCTTCCTCCAGATTGGCATTGGCCTTTTGCAGATTGTCCTGAAAACGGATTGTGGTTTGCTGAAAGGTGTGGGCGGCGCGCGCGATGTCGCCGATTTCGTCCTTGCGCCCGGTTTCGGGAATTATCACGTCCCGCTCGTTGGCCGACAGATCGCGCAGGGTGTTGGTGATGCGGACGGTCGGGTTGACGATCCGCCAGGCCATGAGAAGGCCCAGCAAAATGCCCCCCAAAATGCCGGCAATGACGATGATCCAATTCAACTGTATGACGCTGTGGCTTTGATCCAGCGCCATGCCGCGAAAATCGTAGCCTTCCTGGGCGGCGAATTCGACCAGAACCTCGATCTCTTCATTGATTGTTTCGATCGCGGCGACCACGGAAGCCTCGTGGCGGGAGGCAACCGAGATGTCATTGTTCGAATAGGCGGTTTCCAATGCTTCCCAGGCGGCATCCCAGGCGACAAGCGCGGCGCGGATACGCTGGATGGCCTGCCGGCCCTCTGCGCTTTTTACGCGCTCTTCCGCGATGTCCAGATCCTCGGCAAATATTTCGCGATGCTCCTCGATTTCCGTGATCAGGGCTTCGCGCCGTTCAATATCGACCGCCACGGCCAGATCGGCGAGAGTTATTTGGATGCGGGAGAAATCATGCTGCGCGCTGCGGGCGAAATTTATCGACATCAGCGGCCCGTCATACATCGCGCGGGTGAACTCGTAGATCCGGTTCAGGCTGAAGATGCCGTACGATCCCATGAACAGGATCAGCAGAGTCAGAGACAGGAAACCGATCAATAATTGCAGGCGCAGCTTCATGACGGTTTCCCCTGTTTCCTGACCGATCCGCCCTATTTGACGTTCACCGTCATTTTCATGCGCGGGTGGATCACGCAGCGAATCTTGAACTTGCCGCGTTTCTCGAGCGTCAATCTGTGTTGATCGCCGGGCATCTGTTTCCGCACGTCAAACTCGAACCCGGGCGTGTCGGAAAACAGGTTATAGGCATAGCGGTCGTCATTGACGAACAAGACCGTATCGCCGAGCTTTGCCTCGATCTGCTTCGGCGTGAACCGCTTCTTCTTTTGCGAAATGACGAATTCGCCGGCAGCCGCCCCGCCCGCCGTCAAAAGGACGGCACCCGCAATCAGAATAGCCGTGAATTGGCGCATGGATCGTTCCCCCCGCGACTGCATCAATTGCTCGTGGTCACGCGGTATGGCAATGGCAGAAACATCAAATTGTCGTCCTCTGCACCGGCGCGCCGGTGACAATCGTTACAGAACTTTTGTATTCCGGCGTCCTCGCGGACGCTGCCGTCGGGCATGATCATGGTATAGGTCCAATCCCGTCGGACCGCGTTGCTGCCGGCGGCGCCCTTGCTCATCAAGAACAGTGGCCCGACCGCGATCGCACCATGTTCGCCGACAATGAAGCTGTCCTTGGCCAGCACCGAGCCCGCGGGCATGGTACCTCCCGCTTCCCATTTGCCGTAATCGTCACGAGCGGTTTCATTGGCATAGTTGTTCATGAAGCGGATGCCATGCGCCTCCGCCGGGTAGGAGAGCTTGGAGAAACGGCGCCATTCAGGATAGGTCCGGGCCGCCGGACGGCAGGATTTGGCGTAGGCCTTTGCCAGGTAGGGGGCGACGCAGTCATAAGCCGCGACCCTTTCGGCGTCGCTCAGGACCGGCGGTTCCTTTTCGCCCGCGCCGCACGGATTGCATGGATTACAGCCTTTTTTCGCCGCGCAGGGATTGCAGGATTTTTCGGCGGCGCATGGGTTGCAAGCTTTCTTTGCAGCGCAGGGATTACAGCCCTTTTTCGCGGCGCTGGGATTACAGGATTTTTTCGCGGCGCATGGGTTGCAACCCTTCTTCGCCGCGCAAGGATTACAGCCCTTTCTTGCAGCGCAGGGATTGCAGGACTTTCCAGGCCCGCAGGGGCTACAGCCCTTTTTCACTGCACAAGGATTCCCAGACCGGTGCGCCGAGGCAAGGCGCGGTATCACGCATTTGGTTGGAATTCCGCTGGCCAGGCAGGGATTGCAGGGATTTCCGGCACCACACGGGCTGCACGACTTTTTCGCCGCGCAGGGGTTGCAGCGCGATTTCGCGGCACAGGGGCTGCATGACTTGCCGCCCGCACAGGGATTGCAGTTTCGCTTGACAGCGCAAGGGTTGGCTTTGCATGCGTTGGCCGCGGTCCGGACCGTCTGCGCGGGCCGGCAGGCCTGGGCCGCTCTTGCGGCTGTAACCGGGCCGGCGCCGGCGGCCATGATCAGGGCAAGCGCCGTCATCGAGATCAGTCTTGTATCACGCTCTTGCATGGCCTGTGTCCCCCCACACAGCTAGTCCAGCAATTTTCCAATCTTCTCCAGCAAACGCGGCAGTTCCACTGGTTTGGTATCGTAGTCGTCGCAGCCCGCCTGCATGGCCTTTTCCCGGTCGCTAGCCATGGCGTGGGCGGTCAGGGCAATGACAGGGATCGCGGCGGTTTCCGCCGCCTCCTTTATCCGCCTGGTCGCTTCCCAGCCGTCTATTACGGGCAGGCTCATGTCCATCAGGATCAGATCGGGAGCTTCGGCTTTCGCCATATCAACGCCGCGTTGGCCATCTTCCGCTATGGCCACGTCAAAACCTTTTCGCGCCAGCCGGCGCGAAAGCATGTCGCGGTTCATCTCGTTGTCTTCGACCAAGAGAATTTTCGGCATCGCATCCCCCACATCGATACCAAGGACCTGTGACTCCAGAGTATGAATCAATATTATGAGTCTGGTTATATTCTAAACTATTGTTCTTGATGTGTAAATTTAGTGCCGGTCGGATCAGTTGCAAATACCGGCCGGAAATTTCCCGCCAGACATATGCGCAGCCGCAAACATGGCCGGCAGCGCCGCCATTTGGGCGCTTAAAGCCGTTGATCTGGATCAACGCATGTTATGTCAACTCGCCTAAGATTTCGATGATCCAAACGCGAGGAAATTGCCATGTCAGCGGTTGATATTTGGTACCTGATCATCGTGTGTTGTGTTTTTGGGGGCTTTATGGGAGCCCTGGCCCTGGTCTCGGCCGGCGACGGGACATAGCCGGCGGGCCTTTATCCGGCTTGATCGCTTCCTATTTCGCCATGGTGGCCTTATGAAAGAGCCATCATGGCCGTGCCCATCGTGCATCATCCCTGCTATGCCAAGCCGTTGCCGCACCGGCGGGGTTTTCCTATGGGTAAATATGCCCGGTTGATCCAGTTGCTGCGGCAACAAGGGCTGGCTACGGCCCAGGCTTGCCACGAGCCGGATCTGGCGTCGCGTTGGTGGCTGGAACTGGCTCACGATTCCGATTATGTGGATGCGATATTGGCACAGACCGCCGATCAGGCGGTGATGCGCCGCATCGGCCTGCCCTTGTCACCGCAACTGGCGGATCGTGCCAGGGCCGGTGTCGGCGGCACGGTACTGGCGGCGCGCCCGGCCCTGCAGCGGGGCATTGCCTGCAATAGCGCCGGCGGCAGCCATCACGCGGCTGTCGGCCATGGTGCGGGCTATTGCGTCTTCAACGACGTCGCCGTGGCGGCACGGGTGCTGCAGGCCATGGGCCTGGCCATGAAAATGCTGGTGATCGATCTCGATGTGCACCAGGGCGACGGCACGGCGCAGATTTTTCGCGGTGACGGCGCGGTCCATACCTTTTCCATGCATTGCGAGGACAATTTTCCGGTCCGCAAACAGGCCAGTGACAGGGATGTGGGCTTGCCCGTTGACATGGGGGACGAAGAATATCTGGATATCCTAAGTGTGGAATTGCGAATTTTGCTGTCCGGCACCAGCCCGGATCTGGTGTTCTACAATGCCGGCGTCGACCCCCACCGCGACGACCGTCTGGGCAAGCTGGCGTTGAGTGACGATGGTTTGGCCCGGCGGGATGCCATGGTGATCGAGGCCTGTGCGGCCCGGGGCCTGCCCATCGCCTGCGTGCTTGGCGGCGGCTATGCCCGTGATGCCGGCACCTTGGCGCAGCGGCATAGTCTGCTATACGCCGCCGCCGATCGTTGTTATCGTGAAATCAACTAAAAGCTTCAGTCTATTCTTATGGGGAATTTCATGAGCAAGAATGTCGACTATTACGTCTCCCTGGCTTCGCCCTACACCTATATGGGCGGGCGGCGGTTGCCGGAAATTATCGAACGTACGGGCGCCGATTTTCATATCAAGCCGATCATGGGGGCCCAGGTCATGGCCGCCACCGGCGGCTTGCCGGTGGCCAAGCGTCATCCCGCCCGGCTGGCCTATCGCCTGGTCGAGTTGGAGCGCTGGAAGCATCATTGGTCGATCCCGATGAACGTTCAGCCGAAGTTTTTCCCCGTGAACGACAACAACGCCGGGCAAATGGTTATCGCCGCCCGCCAGGCCGGAGAAGACGCCATTGCCCTTTCCAATGTCTTCCTGGCCTGCGTTTGGGAGGGGGAACAGGATATTTCCGATGTGGCCACCTTGGTGGCGGCGGCCAGCGGCGCCGGCTTTGACGGCGCGGCCCTGGCCGGGAAAATCGGTGATGAGGCCGTCACGGCGGAATATCAGGGCAATACGGACGAGGCGATCGAACGCCAGGTGTTCGGCATGCCCTGGTTCATTCATGACGGCGTGCCGTATTGGGGCCAGGACCGTATGCGTTTTCTGGCCCGTGCACTAACCGACTAGTTTGCCGGCCGTGACCCCCAAGGTCATTGTCAATCCCGCCGCCGGCCAGGGCGCCAGCGGCAAGGCATGGCCCGCGATCGAGGCGCGGCTGCGCGCCGCCCTTGGCGAGATCGACGTGGGGATGACTGCTCAAGCGGGCGACGAATTCGCCCTGGCGCGGCAGGCCCTGGCCGACGGCCATGAGCATTTCATCGCGGTGGGCGGCGACGGCACCATGAACGGCGTGTTAAACGGCATAATGGGCGATGGCGCCGTGGCCCACGACGGCGTGCGGCTGTCGGTAATCCCGGCGGGGACCTCGAACGAAATGGCCCGTGCCTTGGGTGTGCATGGAGACCAAGCCGGCGCCATCGAGAATATCGCCTCGGGCCGGGAACAGTTTATTGATCTGTTGCAGGCCGATTGCGCCAGCATAGAAGGCGGCCAACGGCGGCACTATGGCGTCCTGGCGATTTCCTGGGGCGGCGCGGCGGAAATCGTCCATCGGACCAACAATTCGCGCTTTCTGAAAAAGATCGGCGGGCGGCTCAGCTACTACGTCAATACGCTGGTTGTTACCCTGACTTATCCCAATCGCAAATGTGATCTGATCATCGATGACCGGCCGATGAACGACGTTCTCCACTATTCCGGCCTGATTTGCAATTTGGAGTTTTTGGGCGGCGGTATGCGGCTGGCGCCGGGCGCGGACCATGCTGACGGTCTTGCCGATTTTCTGTTTTTCAAGGACATCGCCCGCAGGGATATCATCCTGCAAAAACCCAGTTGGCTGTTTGAAGGACGGCATATCGAGCATCCGAAAGTGGATTTTGTTCGTGGCCGGACTTTTGCCGTCAAAGGCTCGCCGGAAGCCTTGATCGACGCCGACGGCGAAACCATTGGCCGCCTGCCGCTTAGCGTCAAAACCTTGAAACAGGCTCTTCGGGTGATTGGCTGAGAGGCCTTGGAGTACGTGATGTTGAATGATCGCTATGGAAATACCTTGTCGACCGGTTCATCCGAGGCCCGCGATGCCTATGTGGATGGCATTGACCGGTTTCTTTCCGCCCAGCCGGGCGCCGTGGAGGCGTTCGAAGGGGCAATAGCCGCGGATCCGCTGTTTACCCTGGCGCATGTCGCCCTGGCCAGGGGCCATCAGTTGCTGGGCAATGGCAAAGCCGCGGCGGAAGCGATGGCTGCGGCGCGTTCCGTCCGCAATGGACTATCGGCGCGCGAAGCGGGCCATCTGGAGGCCCTTGGCCTGTTATTGGACGGCGATGCGCCAGCCGCATATCAGGCGGTCAGAAAGCACGTGCTGGAGCATCCGCGCGATGCCTTGGTGGCGCAGACCTGTACCGGGGTCTTCGGCCTGATCGGCTTTAGCGGGCAGCCCGGGCGCGAGGCCGAACAGCTTGCGTTTACAAGCGCGCTCGCCCCCCACTATGGCGAGGATTGGTGGTTCCTGGCGCAACATGCATTTTCCCAAGGTGAAGCCGGGCAGATTGGGCCGGCGACGGATACCATCGAGCGTTCGCTGGTGGCCAATCCGCGGAACGCCCACGGCGCCCATATTCGGGCCCATATCTATTATGAAGCGGGGGAGACAGATGTCGGTTACCGCTACGTAGACGCGTGGCGAAAAGACTATAACAAGGCCGGCTTTATGCATTGCCATATTTCCTGGCACGTGGCGATATGGGCGCTGGAGCGGGGCGAGTTGGAAACCATGTGGCGGGTCATTGACGCCGATGTCGCCCCCGATGCCGCCTGGGGCCCGCCGCTGAATGTTCTGACGGACAATACCGCCTTTCTCTTCCGGGCCGAACTTGCCCGCGTGGAAGTTCCGGCCCAGCGCTGGCAGTCGGTCAGTGAATATGCCGCACGCATGTTCCCCAACCCCGGCATTGCCTTCGCGGACGTGCATGCCGCCCTGGCCCATGCCATGGCGGGCAATGATGAGGGCCTGGGCAGGATCATCGCCGGCGCGCGCGGGCCGGCCGGGGATATGGTGCGCCTGATCGCCGAGGCCTTTCAGGCCTTCGCGGCGCGGGATTGGGCCCGGGCGACGGAACGGCTGAGCGGCGCAATGGCGGAACATGAGAGGATCGGCGGCAGCCGCGCACAGCGCGATTTGCTGGAATATGCCTTCACCGAAATGCTGGCAAAGCAGGACCGGCGGGGGGAGGCGAAACTATTTCTCGCCACAAGACGACCGCTCAAGCTGCCGGCGAATGCAGTGCAGGGGCTATAGGAACCCTATGTCATCCCGTGGCACCGTCAGCCATCCAATGCCCGGCGGACTGACGATGCCAATGCCTCGACGTCATATGGTTTGCGCAAGAGGTTGCGCGCAAGTTCTGAGAGATAGCGGCTTTCTGCTTCCGTGAAAGTCTCACGTTCTTTCGTGAATCCGCTGGTCAGCAGAATTTTCAATTTGGGATAGGTCTCGTGGGCCGCCAGGGCCAACTGATAGCCGTCCAGATCTCCGGGCATGATGATATCGCAGAACATCAGGTCGATATCGGGCCTGTTCGCAAGAATCTCCAGGGCTTTCACGCCGCTATCAACCGTCAAAGTATTATAGCCAAGGTCGTCCAGTTGCGCGGCCGCGATGTCGAGCAGAGGCTTTTCATCGTCCACGATCAAGATCGTCTCGCTGCCGCGGGGCAGGGGTGTTCGGTGATCGGCCAGCTCCTCCGGTATTGTCTCCGCGCTGCTGGCGCGGGGCAGAAAAATGCGGAAAGTCGTGCCCGAACCAGGTTCCGAGTTCACCATGATATGGCCGCCCGAACGTTGCACGAAGCCATAAACCATGCTGAGTCCGAGCCCCGTGCCCTTGCCTGTCTCCTTGGTCGAGAAAAAAGGATCAAACACCTTTTCCTGGACCTCGGCCGACATGCCGGCGCCGTTGTCACTGACCGCGATCATCACGAATTCGCCTACGCTGGCGGATGGATTGTTTCTAACGAACAGGTCGTTGAGCACCTTGTTGACGGTTTCGATTGTCAGGGACCCGCCGTCGGGCATGGCATCCCGGGCATTGAGCGCCAGATTGAGAATAGCGTCCTCGAAATCGCCCGGACTGATTTCCACCGGCCATAGATCAGCCGCCAGCCGTGTCTTGATATCGATCGCCGCGGTCAGGGATTTGGCAATGAACTCCTGCATTCGTGTGATTGACTCGTTGACCACGATCAGCTCGGAATCGCCGGATCTCTGGCCCGAGAAGACGAGCAGTTTCCTGGTAATATCGGCGCCGCGTTTGGTTCCCGAAAGTGCCGCATCCGCGAATTTCAGAACATCGGGGTTCTGCATCACGCGCAAGCGCAGAAGTTCCAGATTACCGGTGATGATGGCGAGGATATTGTTGAAATCATGGGCAATGCCGCCGGTCAACTGCCCGACGGCTTCCATTTTCTGGGCCCGGCGGACCTGTTCCTCCAATACCTTGCGGTCCGTGATGTCGATGATGCTGACGGGTACGTTTTTGAAACCCTCTTTCGTCTCGGGTATTTGAAATGTGATGATGGCGTTGATCTCCTGGCCATCAAGGGTTTGAAATACGGCCTCGGAGCGGAAAACCTTGTGCCCGTCCCAAATGGCGCAGATTTCATCCTTGAAGACTTCGATCGCATTGGCACCGAAAGTCTCGTCGATCCGGTACAGCAGTTTGTCTTCGGTTTCGGCGCCAAACAAATTCAGCGTCGCCTCATTGACCTGGACCACGCGAACCAGTTTGGCCATGTCAGCGGCGGCATGTTCGTTTTCACTCAAATAGCCACGAAGGTCGCGCACGCCATCATTGCGAAGCTGGTCCAATGCCGCAACGACATCAGAAAAATCTTCGTTCCAGATGGATACTTCCGCATTTTCGAAAAGCCGCCGAAATTTGCGCTCGCTTTCGTGCAGCTTTTGGACGGATTCGGCCAATTGCGATTGCATGGAGTTTATCGCCCTGGCCACTTGTTCAAGCTCGTCGGCCGGTCCGGCCATCGAGGCGGCGCGGTCAAGCACCAGTGGCGGGGCCGATACGTCGAAGGACATGGACGAGGTGTAGCGGGCCAAGGCGGATAGGTGGCGGGTCACAAGCTGGCGGAAAATCAGGAATAATGCGCCGGCCAGGAAAAAAGTCCAAATGCCGAAATAGGTCAATGATTGCAGGGCATGCAGGATAATACGGTCGTAAATCGCCTGTTTGCCGGCCGCGATAGTTAAAATACCCAGGACCTGATCCTTGCCGCCGCGCCTGAATATCAAGGGAATTTCCTCGACGGCAACATTTGAGGAGCTTTTGCTGCCTGCTGTCCAGACCGGGCCCTGCAGTGACCTAATTTCGGCATATTCGAACCCAGGGGTATTCAGTATCCCCTGTAACTCCAACTCGATTTGCCGGTCGGCATAGTGCCATACGCTGGCGGCCAAACTCGCTCCGTGCGATTTACGCACATCCTCGAACCGGACATCAATAAGGTCAATTTCGGCTTGGTACTCCTGGTAGGTCTGTATCACCGTGGTCACGATTGTTGCCGTAATGCCGAGACAAACCAGGGCGATCGTTAGACGGCCCGCGACCGAGCCGGTAAAGGCTCCCATTTTGCTCACGGATTTGGCTTCGTCCGATGTCACGGCCACGGCAATTCTCGATGCTTCCTATTTGGCATATGCGCCACGTGCTAAATCGTCCATTAGTCGTTGATATGCCCCGCTTTCGTGGAGGGC
>JASLLM010000046.1 GCA_030747035.1 Alphaproteobacteria bacterium
GCTGTACCGGCTTCATGAAGCCGGTACAGCTCAAAAAGAAATTGCGGTCTTGATGAACCGTTCGGAAAGTACGATCAGCCGGGAGTTGCGGCGCAACTGCTTGCCGAAGGGCGGCTACAAACCGGCCTCGGCGGACCGGATTGCCCTGTCGCGGCGACGACGATGCTCGAAGCTCGAGCGCCTGAACCCGCTCGGCACCCTTGTCCGCGACCGCCTTGCAATGGGATGGTCGCCGGAGCAGATCGCCGGCAGGCTCAGGCTGGAAGGATCAGAGCACAGGATCAGTCACGAGTCGATTTATCGCTTTATCTACCGCCCGAAAATCCGGCCTGAGAAGCTGCACCGTTACCTGGCGCGGGCCAAGGCGCGCCGGGGCCGGCGCTACTTCAAGCACCGCCGGGAGCCAATCAAGAACCGGCGCTCCATTCACCAACGGCCCAGGGCGGTTGAAAAGCGCGCTGAATTCGGCCATTGGGAAGGCGATCTGATGCAATTCCGCAGCCAGCGGGGCAACCTGCTCACGGCCTGCGAGAGGAAAACACGGTTCCTCATCACCGCCCCCTTGCAGAGCAAAACGGCGTTGGAAACCGGCCAGGTGTTGCGGGATATTTTCCACCGTTTGCCCGAAGCCGCTAAACGCACGATCACCTTCGACAATGGCGGTGAGTTCGCCGAGCACGAGAAACTCGAAAAGCACGCCGGCGTTCTGGCCTTCTTCTGCGACCCGCATTCGCCCTGGCAGCGCGGCGCCATTGAAAACGCCAACGGCATCATCCGCCGGGACATGCCGAGGAAGACCGATATCACCGAATACTCAACCACGGATATCGACGACATCATGTGGGCTATCAACTCAACACCGAGAAAATGCCTCGGATATCAAACGCCCGCCGAAGCTTTCATCGAAAACCTCAGAATTGCACTTGAGATGTGAATCCAGCGGGTCTTTCGTGTAACGCTTTATGACAAATATTGATCGGTCTATCTGGTCCGTATTGTATGGCCGGTCGCTCATTCAGATGGGGGCAAGACCATGCTTAGTAAGACCTTGATTTCCGGATTTTTGGCCAGCGTCCTGGCACTAACTTTCTTTCTATCGAACGCGCAGGCGGCGCCACAGGCCCTGGCATTGCTGTCAACCCATGGCGGGGTTCAGTTGGCCTGCAGCGGTGATCAATGCGCCGCGACATTCAGCAGCTATTGCCTGCAAAACGAACGGCCTTCGCCGCCGGGCGGAACGGCCTACAGACTTGCCGGTAGCGACGGTATTCAGGTCACGGCGCTGGATCGCAATGGCCGAGAAAAGACGCTGACAACATTGGACAAGTTCAAACTGACGGCGGCACGGACCCAGGTCGCGGTGCGGATCTCCATCGCCAAAAGCGAACTGGTGAAATTGGGATTGCGCCGCGTCAGCATTAACATAGGCAAGGATGTAACCATCCTGCCGGTGCACCAGGCGGGCGACAAGAATCCGTTCACCGAGGCGGAGATCGCCCTGGTGAAAGGCGCGCTGCGTCAAGCCGGCAGCCAACTTGTCGATCTGGGTAACGGCCGGACGGAGACGGTGCGCTGGCTGTCCAGTCAGGTCAACGCGTTGCCTTATGGGGACGTCGGCGCGCCGATGGCGCATCGGGACCTTGTGCAAAGAACTACCGCCAATCTGGCGGCGGCATCAATGTCCGCAGGGGCGCGGTCGCTGGCCAAATCGACCTTGCGGGGCTGCGGAAGCGATCTTGAGCTACAGATCTATCCAAGTCTTCGCCGTTGTCTGGAATCAAGCCATGACGCCATCCTTTGGGATCTGAATGCCGACTACTGGCAGGCCATTCACACGGGGTCCTGACATAAACGATTGACATAAAGCCGGGCACTGCGGCTACACTAGCACCATGATAAACCGTCTCAATATCACAGCTTTCTAATCGAAACGGACAAAGAAACGCGACAATAGAAAAATTTTGCAGCAGGGAGAGGAACAATGGTTAGTAAAACTAAACTTACGCAGAAGAACGAAACACTCTCGACAGGGGCGCCCAGCCGGCGGAAATTCCTAAAGGGCACAGCCGCTGCGTCCGGCGGTCTGGCCGGCATACTGGCGGCCGGTATCGCACCGGCGACGGCGCAGACACGCGAGCTGAAAATGCTCACGAACTCGCATTTCGTGCCGGCTTCGGATGTGGAGTTGGAACGGCAGTTGGCGGAATTCGGCAAGGCGGCCGGTGTCAAGACACGTTTGGACCGTGTCGCTCATTTGCAATTGCCGGCGGTGCTTGCCGGTGAGGTGCAGGGGCAAAAGGGACATGATCTTGTTTCCGTGGGCAACTCCAACCCGCATCTTTATTCCAAGCATTTGGAGAGTGTCGACGATCTTTATGAGAAAATCGGCAAGGCCGGCGGCGGCTGGACGGATGGAACGGTGGGCAAGGGCTCGGATGGTCACCACAAGGCCATTCCATGGTTCTTCATTTCGTTCCCGCTGGCGCTGCGCACCGATCTGATCGCCTCGATCAACGAGGACATTCCCGATACTTGGGATGATGTGCATCGAGTCGGCACCAAGCTGAAGGCAAAGGGCCACCCGCTGGGTATTCAGATCGCCCATTCGGTCGACTCCAACATGATCCTGCGCGGCATCATGTGGTCCTATGGCGCCAAACTGGTGGACGAGGACAGCAAGACGGTTGCCGTCAACTCGAAGGAATCCGTCGAGGCCTTCAAGTTCATCGCGGCGCTCTACAACGATGCGATGACCGATGAGGTCCTGGCTTGGGACGACCGCAACAACAACGTCTGCTTGAACTCCGGCAAGTGCAGCATGATCCTAAACCCGATCAGTGCCTATCGCTCGGCGATTAAGGCGGGGACCAAGGACAAGGCTGGTAATCTGGTGCATCACTCGATCCAACACGTCATGCCGCCGACGGGGCCGGCCGGCCGTCACATGGCCGCCTCGTTCAATAACATGGGTGTTTGGAAATTCGCCAAGGAGAAGGAATTGGCCAAGGAGTTTATGGCCTTCCATTTCGCGAAAGACAACGCCGAGAAGCATTTGACGGCCTCTAAAGGCTACAACCAGCCGGTGCTTGCCGGCAACGCGCTGCATCCGCTGTATGCCTCCAACTCCAAGTACTACTTCGCGCCGTTCATCGGCTGGTACACCCATGCCATTGGCTGGCCTGGCGTGCCGACGGCGGCCGTGCAGACCGTGGTCGATCAGTATCTGCTGCCAGACGCGGTTGCAACCGTGGCCGTTGGCAAGGCCTCGGCTGAAGATGCGGTCAAGAAGTTGGAATCGCAAATGAAGCGGATCTACAGGCGGGCTGCCAAGCGCGAGGGGTAGCCGGCGTGTTGAATGCGAAGAATGCGACGTGGCCCGTTGTCCATCCTCGGGTGATTGACGAGCCATGGTAAGCGTACCTAATGTCGACCGGGCGGCGGTAGCGCCGCCGCCCGGCCCTTTCCGTTCACGGATGAAGAAACGCCTCGGCCCGGATATCGACGGCTATGGTTTCTTGCTGCCCGCGACCATCGTGATGGTTTCGCTGGTGGTTTACCCGTTCTGTCTGGCGGTCTGGTTCAGCGTCTCCGACGCCTTCGTCGGCGAGCCGGCATCGTATGTGGGTTTGGAAAACTTTATCTATATCCTGACCGAAGACGACATTTTCATCGAGACGATCTGGAACACTTTGCTGTTCGCTTTCTGGTCGGTTCTCTTCAAGGTGGTGCTGGGTCTGTCATGCGCGCTGCTCTTGCAGCGTATCCTGAAACTGCGGCGGTTTTTCCGTGGTTCCGTGCTGCTGCCGTTCGTGGCGCCGACCGCGCTCTCCACGCTGGGTTGGTGGTTGATCCTGGATCCGACCTACAGCCACATCAACTGGATCCTGGCGAATGTCTGGCCTTTCAGCTATTTTGGCTGGGGGCCCTATAATTTCCTTGGCAATCCAACCCTTGCGATGGCTTCGGTGATCTTCGTCAATATTTGGCGTGGTATTCCATTCTTTATTATCACCATCCTAGCCGGACTGATGGCCATACCGGACCATCTTTATGATGCGGCCGAAATCGACGGTGCCTCGACGTGGCGGAAGTTCTACTCGATCACGCTGCCGTTGCTGCGGCCGGTGCTGGCCATCATCATTCTGTTTTCGACCATCTTTACATTGGGCGAATTCAACATCATTTACGTGCTGACCAGGGGCGGTCCGATGAACTCGACCCACCTGTTCTCCACATACTCCTTCACCTATGGCATCTTGAATCACGAAATCGCGCTGGGCGCGGCGGTTGCGCTGTTCCTGTTCCCGATCTTGGTGGTCATCGTGGTCTTTTTGCTGCGGATGGTGAGAAGGGATACCTCACATGAGCTCTGATACCACAACACTGACCGGCAGTACTGGCCGGGAGGTGGGCGTCAACAAGGTGCCGATCTGGCGCCGGCGCAAGGCGGCGGCAAACTATATCGCGCTGCTGCCTTATGTCTTTTTCGCGCTGTTTCCCTTCTACATCATGGGCATCACCTCGATTAAGACGGATGAGGAAATCAACAACCTGGGTCAATCGCCCTTCTGGGCGACTGGGATCGCCACGGAGCATTATGTTTACCTGGCCAACAACACAAGCTTCTTCAACCACTGGTTCGTGAATACCCTGATCGTCACGGTGGCCGTGACCATCATCTCCGTATCGATCGGAACATTGGCCGCCTATGCCCTGGCGCGTCTGCGTTTTCGCGGCGTTGAAGTTTTTGGCGTTGCCGTCTTTATTACCTACCTGATACCGCAGACGCTGCTCTTTATTCCGTTAATCGACGTCATCAATACCATCGATGAAGTTGTGCCGATCCGCGATACCTATTGGTCTTTGATTCTGACCTATCCCACATTCCTGATCCCGTTCGTGACCTGGCTTTTGATGGGCTATTTCAAGACCATTCCGGTCGAGGTCGAGGAATGCGCCTATTTGGATGGTTGTTCCCGCCTCGGGGCGCTGATCAGAGTGGTTTTGCCCATGGCAATCCCGGGAATTATGTGCGCGATCCTGTTTTCCATCACGCTCAGTTGGAACGAACTGCTCTATTCCCTGGTGTTTATCCAGAACGAGACCGCGAAGACAATTTCCGTCGGTGTCATAACCGAACTGATCCGGGGTGATATCTACTATTGGGGTTCGTTGATGGCGGCCTGCTTTATCGGTGCGCTGCCGATCATCATGATCTATGGCTTCTTCATGGATTACTTCACCTCCGGTCTGACAGCCGGCGCGATCAAGTAGCACATTAGACAGGGAGGCCGTATCGGGAACGCAATCCTGACGGCCACGGCACAAAAAACCTTACGACAAAGAATGACGAAAGAAGAGTATTAAAGATGGCCGAAATTCAGTTGAGGGATCTCTGGAAATACTACGACGATGTTGCCGCCGTGCGTGGCATCAATCTGGATATCGAACATAATGAATTCATCGCCCTGGTCGGCCCGTCGGGTTGTGGTAAGACCACGACCTTGCGCATGATCGCGGGATTGGAAGATATCACCGCCGGCGATATCTCGGTCGGTGACCGTATCGTCAACGAGGTCGCGCCCAAGGACCGCGACATTGCGATGGTGTTCCAGAATTATGCGCTTTACCCGCATATGAGCGTTTTTCAGAACATGTCCTTCGGCTTGAAACTGCGCAAGACGGCAAAGGAAGAAATCGAACGCAGGGTCAATCTTGCGGCCGAAATTTTGAATATTGAGGAGCTTTTGGAACGTCGGCCGAAGCAGCTTTCCGGTGGCCAGCGCCAACGTGTCGCCATGGGCCGCGCCATTGTCCGTGATCCGCAGGTCTTTCTGTTCGATGAACCCTTGTCCAACCTTGACGCCAAGCTGCGGGTGCAAATGCGCACCGAAATCAAGAAAATCCATCAGCGGGTCAAGACCACGGTTGTCTATGTCACCCATGACCAGGTCGAGGCGATGACCCTGGCGGATCGTATTGTCGTGATGAACGAAGGCGTGATCGAACAGGTCGGCTCGCCGGAAGAAATGTACGACGCCCCGGAAACACTATTCGTCGCCGCCTTCATTGGCTCGCCGTCGATGAACTTCATTCCCTGCCGCGTCGAAGCCAATAACGGCGGCCTGTCGGTCCGGCTGTCCGATGATCTGACTTTTCCCGTGCCCGGGGATCGAAACGATCGCTACGGATCCTGTGTCGGCAAGGAAATGCTGTTCGGCATTCGGCCGGAACATATCACTGACAAACGGCCGCATACCGATCCGACGCATCACGATTTCACCTCCGATGTAATCGTGCTCGAACCCATGGGGATAGACACCATGGTGTTCATCAATATCGGCGAAACCGAGATCACCACCCGGTCGCGGCCGCGGGCGGTCAGTCAGGTGGGCGAGACGATGGACTTCACCATCGACATGGCACATATGCATTTGATCGACCCGGAGACTGAAAAGGTCCTCTGACCCGCTGAGGCGGCGGCGAACAATCCTCAGCCACGGCACCAGAACAGGTACATACCGCTGAATGTTTGCGGGTTGTCCTGCTCGAAGGCCCACCAGTGATCCAGCGTGCCGGGCGGCTCGTCGCCAGGAAAAGCGTCCCCATAGGCCCGCAAGGTGTCGTCCGGCAGGCTGAAGCCGTGAAATTCAAGCCCGTGGGTGGTCATGAATTCGCCAATTTCCGGAATCGAAGATGTCTGTTCGCTGACATGCAAGGCGAGATCGCGGAAGCCGCTTTTGCTGAAAAAATCGATGGATTCCGTCAACAGGAATCCCTGGTCACCGGGCGCGCGGTCCATCAGCTTTCGACGGTAGGCGCGCAATCCGTCATCGTCCGCGTCCGGGCCCGGCCAATCCGGGTCTTTTGATAACGCCTCAATGACCCGGCGCGAAACAGCGCTGTACAGCCCGATCAGCATGAGCCCGCCCGGGCGGAGTTGGTCCAACAGAGCACGCCATCCTTCATATGGATCGGCCATGTGATGCAGGACCCCGACGCATTCGATCACATCGAAACGATCGCCATCCGTCCCGAGGCGCAGAATATCACCGACGGCGAAGCTCAGGTTCCCGACCACCAGTACCTCCGCCATGCGCGCGCCGTAGGCGAGGCTGGGGGCACTCAGGTCCATCGCCAACACCCGTGCCTCGGTGCCGTAACCGATGGCCGAATGTACCGCCTGCCGCCCGGTTCCGGCACCGGCAATCAGAACATCGCAGGGGCCGTCAATGACGGCGAGCGCATCGTCGGAGAAATGGCCGCGCATGTTATCTCTGGCGCCACCCGGTTCGGGCGCCTGCAGGCTGAGCCAGCGCGGATATGGGTCGATCGTATATTGGCCGGCGACCAAACGAGAGGTCTCGTCGGTAACCGCCGTCAGCCGGCGCAGGCCGGCCATCTGCGCGGCCTCCGACCGGCGCGCCTCCAGTTCTTCGCGCAGCACAGCGCGCAGGGCCCGGGGTGACACCCGGTTGGTTTCGCGCGCCTCAATACCAAGGGTTTCGTGAAACGGAAGATACAATGACCACAACAGGAACCTGCCGCCGGCCGCACCGTTGCCTTGGAACATGGCGTCAATATCCACGGTCAGTTCGCCCAGACGCGCCCTTTCCTCTTCATCGGCATAGAAGACATATTCGTTGTTCAGGCATTGCCGGATCAGCACGCAGGCAAATTCATAGACCGGCCGCGCCTTGAGCAGCGATGGCGTCAGCAACAGGCGCCGCCGCAGCGCGGTCAGCAGGAACTCGATCTCGATGTCGGCGACGAGGCCATGGCTAAGGGCAGCCGCGAACAACCTGTCGCGCAACAACCGCGCGCCCTTGCGGCTCAGCAGCGCCGCCGCCCCGTTCCAGCCGTCGGCCCGGCCGCGCGCCAACACCTCGGCCAGCGGAGGGTGGCATTTCAGATAGGCAAGCGCGCCGTCGCACAGCGCCTGCCGGTCGACATTCGGGAAGGCGAAGGCGGCTTGCAGACCGCGCGGCGAAACATCGGTCCCGGCATTGATTTCATAGCGCTGCAGCAGCGCGGCGAGCAGCCGCGCCGCCTCCAGATAATCGGGCCGCGACGCCAGCGCGTGCGAACACCGCTTGATCGCATCCGCCGCTTCGGGTCCCGTCAAAGGCGCCGTCACCTTCAACAACTCCCTTCCAGAGATCGCCTGCATGGCGAGGGCATCAATGTACCGTTTTGCCTGTCTTCCGCGCAATCTCGGCGTTCCAGGCGCCCGCGGCAACGATGCAGACCCATTGTTTCTCCCTATTCATCCGCTGCAATCAAATTGAAGACTGCACCGTAGTGGAACGGCGACACTTCAACAATTTGTTCCAGGGCAAACCCCGCAGGCTCCACAACCAGCCGCGTATGTTCGGGCGACATGCGCATCTCTGTCTTGGGCCCTCTCGGTTGGCCCAGGATCGTTGTGTCCGCGCGCGGCAATGGGTGCCAGTTGATAATGGCAAACCGGCCACCCGCAGCCAGCACCGCCGCTACGGCACGCGCCAGGGCTGATTGATCGGGTACGCCATGGAAGGTATTGGCGATCAGGACATAGTCCGCTTTTCCTGGCAGTAATTCCGCCAAGTCGCGGGCATCGGCGCGGATCAGGTCCAATACGTTGGCACCGGCCTGTTCAATCGCGGCGCGGGCCTGCTCCAACATGGCGGGATCGATGTCGACCGCATACACCCGACCCTCGACAATTCGGGCCATGGGCGCCGTGAAATAGCCGTCACCACAACAGAGATCGACGACGGTCATGCCGGAGCGAATGCCCAGCGCCCGCAAAGTAGACATAGGGTCCGGCCACAACGCCGTCCACCAATCCTGGTCCGGCATCGCGGTTGCGGGGAAAAATCCTTCCAGTGTCATTGCGGCGGCTCCCCTCGGTAAAGACCGTGGCTTACTCCGTCTACCGCTTACCCTCGATATTGACCGCGATCAGGTGCGGACCCGGGCTGGCGAATGCCGTCTTGACGGCGGCGGCCAATTCCGCCGGATCGCTGATGACGCTGCCCGGCATACCCATGCCTTTCGCCATGGTGACGAAATCCAGGGCCGGCGTGTCCAGGTTCATTTGCGGGTAGTCCTGGTTTGAAAGGGCATCAAAGCGCTGACGGTAGATGTCCAAATTATGCTTCAGAATGCGGTATTCCCGGTTGACCAGAATAACAAAGACGATGTCCAGTTCATGGTGCGCCGCCGACCACAGGGCCTGGATCGAGTACATCGCCGAACCATCGCCTGAAACCACCAGCATGGGGCGGTCGGGCTGGGCCACCTTGGCCCCGATGGCACCGGCCAGGCCCTGGCCGATGCCGCCGCCCCGGCCCGAGAGGTAGTCGCCGGGATTGGCAAAATCGAAGGCCTGGGCCAGATCCAGGCCGGCGGTAATGGCCTCCTCCACCACAACGACCCCTTCCGGCACGCCGGCGGCGAGTTCCGCCATGGCCCGTGGCATGGACATCGGGTCGCGGTCCCAGGCGCGCTGGGTGCGGGATTGATAGGCGGCGCGGGCTTCCGCGCTTTGGCTGGCCAGGGCATCGTTGCGGCCCTTGGCGGCCACCTGATAATCGTCTGAACCATTTGCCAGTGCCTCCGCCAGGGCGCCAAGACTGTTGGGCAGATGGCCGACAAGACCGGCGTCCACTGGGTGATTATGCGCCATGCGGGCCGAAGTTTCCTCGATCTGCAACACTGCCGCCCCATCGGGGAAAGGCGAGCCGGGGGTGAACCAGACTTCCTCGAAAAACGGCCCGCCGATCAGCAGCACCAGATCTGCATCGCCCAGGGTATTGCTGATGGCGCCCGCATCCATGGGCAGAATGGCCTTGGCGTTGGGATGGCGGTTGGGAAAGGCGGCATGATGGCGAATGCCCTCGAACCAGACGCCGGCGCCCATGGCCTCGGCCAGGGCGATCAGTTCCAATTGCGCGCCGGCGCGGGCCACATCGTCACTGACCACGATGGTCGGATTCCGCGCCGCCATGATCTTTTTGGCCATGGCCGCTACGCCGGCCGGGTCCGGGCGGGGGTTGTCGAATACTCCGGTCGATGCGGCCGCCGGGATCTCTGTTTCCTGCTCCATGACATTGATGGGCAGGGAGACGAATACCGGACCGGCGGGCGCTTCATTGGCGATCTTGAAGGCCCGCTGCATCACATTGGCCATTTCGTCCGCCGTCTCCACCTGCACGCTCCATTTCGTGACCGGTTCCGCCATGGCGACCAGGTCATAGCCCAATACGGGGCCGCGCAGGCGCATGCGGGTATCCTGCTGCCCGGCGGTGACCACCATGGGTGAATTTGCCTTCAGGGCGCCGTACATCATGCCGATGGCGTTGCCCAAACCAGGCGCCACGTGCAGATTGACGACACCGGTCTTGCCGCTGGCCTGGGCGTAAAAGCTGGCCGCGCCGGCCGCGATACCTTCGTGCAGGGCGACCACGTACTCGATTTGCGGATAGCTTTGCAGGCTATCAAGCAGCGGGCTTTCAGTGGTGCCCGGATTGCCGAAAATACGCTCCACGCCGTGCGCTACCAAACTGTCCATGAATACCTGTCGTCCGCGCATGTCTTCCTCCGAATAAATCTGTCTCTCGTGCTCAGTCGGCCCGCCGCTAGACGATGCGGGTGTCGTGTCGCCCCCAATAGCGGTCCTTGATCAGGCGTTTGTAAAGCTTGCCGTTTTCATGCCGGGGCAACTGCGCCTCGAAATCAACGCTGCGGGGACATTTGATGTGCGATAGATGCTCCCGGCTGTAGGCCAGGATTTCTTCTTCCAGGTCCGGGCCGGCCTGACCGGGGTCGATGGGCTGTACCACGGCCTTGACCGCTTCGCCGAATTCCGGGTCCGGTACGCCGACCACGGCCACATCCATGATCTTGGGATGGCCGACCAGCAGATTTTCAATCTCTTGCGGGT
Organism: Alphaproteobacteria bacterium; assembly: GCA_030747035.1. Lineage (GTDB taxonomy): Bacteria > Pseudomonadota > Alphaproteobacteria. Next base: position 10,928 of record JASLLM010000046.1, read on the forward strand.
AGATGTTGACGCCGCCTGAAATAATCATGAAGGACTGACGGTCGGTCAAATAAAGATAGCCGTCTTCGTCCTGGTAACCCACATCGCCCAGGGTCGACCAGCCGCGGTCATTGCGGCTTTCCGCCGTGCGCTCGGGATCATTGTAATAGGTGAATTCCGGGCCGTCGGCGAAATAGATCGCGCCGGGCGTGCCGGTCGGCTGCTCGGCGCCATTCTCGTCGAGGATATGCACGATGCCGAACAACGCCCGTCCGACGGAGCCGCGATGGGCCAGCCAGTCCTTGGAATCAATGGCGCAAAAACCGTTGCCTTCGGTGCCGGCATAATATTCATGCAATATCGGGCCCCACCAATCAATCATTTGCTGCTTGATCTCGACGGGGCAGGGGGCGGCGGCGTGAACGGCGACCTTGTGGGTGGAAAGGTCATATCTGCCGCGGACCTCGGGCGGCAGTTTCAGCATGCGCACGAACATGGTCGGCACCCATTGGCTATGGCTGACCTGATAGCGTTCGATCAGGGCCAGGGCGGCTTCGGGATCGAACCGCTCCATCACGATACAGGTGCCGCCCTTTTTCAACAGGCCCATGTTGAAGCGCAAGGGTGCGGAATGATACAGCGGCGCCGGGGAAAGATAGATCGACTGCTCGTTCACGCCATACAAGGTGCCGCCGACATCCACGGGGCTTTGCGGTGTTCCCAGGGGATCGCCCTTGATCGGTTTTCTGATGCCCTTCGGCCGGCCCGTGGTGCCGGAGGAATAAAGCATATCGGCGCCTTCGTATTCGTCCGCGATGGGATCCTCGGGTTGCGCCGCGATCGCCTCGTCGTAGGAGCGGTAGCCCTCGATCACTTCGCCGACCATCAGGCGGACCCCGACATTTGGCATCATCGCCACTAACTCCGCCGCGACGTCGGCCTTGGCCCGGGAGGTGATGAATACCTTGGCACCGCAATCGCCAACGATGTAGTCAACTTCCTCCGCCGTCAGGTAGGACGATATACAGGTATAGTAGAGCCCGGCCCGATGGGCCGCCCAGCAGATCTGCAAATATTCCGGATTGTTTTCCATAAAGATGGCGATGGTATCACCAAGGCCCAGGCCGAGGCTGCGGAATAGTTGTGCGCCCTGGTTCGAGGCATCGTTCAATTCGCCATAGCTGACCACCTGGCCGTTGCTGGCCATGATATAGGCTGGTTTATCTGGGTTCGCGGCGGCATGAATTCCGGGATGCATGGATTACTCCAGGTGGGTGCGACGGCATGATTGCCGGCATCTTATAGCAAGCCGGACTTGCAATGAGCAATTATCGGTCAGGACCGGATAGCGGCGACTGCTGGATTGCGCTATTGCAGTGAGCAGCATCGGTTCGGTTGAAGGAGCTGCATCATGAGCGACAGATGGTACGAGGATTTCAAGGTTGGCGATCGGATCGTCTCGCCGGGCAAGACCGTGACGGAGGCTGAAATCATCGACTGGGCCTTCCGTTTTGACCCGCAACCCTTCCATATGGACAAGGTGGCGGCGGAAGAGCACATGTACGACGGCCTGATTGCCTCTGGCTGGATGCTGGGAACCTACGCCTTTCGCCTGTTCACCATGGCCAATCCCTGGGCGCCCGAGGCCTCCCTCGGGTCGCCGGGAATTGACGGTTTGCGTTGGATCCGACCCATCCGTCCCGACGACACCATTCATGTGGTCGTTACCATCACCGATTGCCGCCTGTCGGAAAGCAAGCCGGACCGCGGCGTGGTCGGGATGGACTGGCAACTGTTGGATCAAAATGACGAGGTGGCGATGACCATGCGTTCCATACAGTTGCTGCGCCTTCGCGGCGGCGCCGAATAAATTCGCATGCCCATGCCGCCCTAGTCCTTGTCCGGCAGAAGCTTGTTCGCTTTCAATTCCCGGATAACGGCGGACCAAATGCGGACGACACCGAGAAAACCGTCGACAATCTGATCGGAAGAATTGGGCTTGGCCGTGGTGCCGAGGATCGCGGTGCCGGTAAAGACCCGATTGTCGGCGATGAAGACACGGATCGGGAACATCCGGGCGTTCCAGCCGTTGGCCCACTGCAACAGCCTTGGTATCTGCTCCTTGGTGAATTTCAGGTCCGCCGCGGCGGCGATGTTGATGCTTTGGGATATCGCCACGCCGTCCTTGTCGCGGGCCACCACGGCGGTGTCGACAACGCCGACCAGGCGGGGGATGCCCCGCTCCTCGTCGGCCGCCATGGGGATCTGCAGGCGCAGGTCGTCAGGATTGTCATTGACCAGTTTGAGCGAGGATTCAAGTCTGAAAGCATCCTTCAACAGCTTGGCCACCAGGATTTCGATATCCTTGGCGGAATCGGTCACGGCAATCCGGTCCGAAACCTTGGACTTTGCCGCCGCCGTCTGCGCGCCGGCCGGCGAAGCCAAAAGACCGGTCGAAAGCGCCACGGCCAGGCACATGATTACACGCAACATATCAACCTCCGCCGAATGAGTTGCCGTATAGTGATATAGGGTAGGGCAAGGGTCAAACGACCATGCTCGGATCCAATCATTTCCGGACGGCGGTTTCCGCGCCGGACAATACAAAGGAGTCAGCTATCATGAAACTCGGCATCATGACGGGGGCGATACCCGATCCAACGGCCAGCATCGACAACTTCATCGCCATGGCCAAGGATGTGGAGGCACGGGGTTTCGCCTCCCTGTGGCTGGCCAATACCCGTGGTCATGATGCGGTCACGGCCATGGCCATGGCCGGGCGCGAGACCGGGCGGATCGAGGTCGGCACCGCCGTGACTCCGATCCAGCCACGCCATCCGACAGCCCTGGCGCAGCAGGCCCTGACCGCCTCGGCCCTGGCGCGGGGCCGCTTTACCCTTGGCGTGGGCTTGTCCCACAAGGTGGTGATCGAGGATACGTTGGGTTTGTCCTACGCCCAGCCGGCAAAGACCATGCGGGAGTATCTGGAGATCCTGATGCCCCTGCTGGGCCATGAAATGGCGGCCTTCAAGGGCGATCTGTACCGTAGCAAGATCGAGATGATAGTCCCCGACGCGGCCAATCCGGTGCCCGTCGTGGTGGCCGCCCTGGGCCCGATGATGCTGGGGCTGGTGGGCCGCTATACCGATGGCACAGCGCTTTGGATGACCGGCCCGGCGACGATTTCCGATCATATCGTGCCGACTATGTCAGCCGCCGCGCAAGAGGCGGGGCGGCCAGCGCCGAGGGTCATCGCCGGCTTTCCGGTGGTTCTGACCGATGATGTGGACGGGGCGCGGGAAAAGGTCGATCAGATCCTGCAGGTCTACGGCCAATTGCCCTCCTATCGCGCCATGATGGACCGCGAAGGTGCTGCCAACCCCAGCGACATTGCCCTGATCGGCGATGAAGCGGCCCTGGATGCCAAAATCGCGCAAATCGCGGCGTCCGGCGCGACGGAAATGATCTCTGTCCTGCTGGAGACCGAACCCGGTGCCAAGGCCCGTACCATGGAGTACCTGCAAGGCAAGCTATAGCGCCAATGGTTCCCGCTGAAGCACCCGCCAACGTATCGTTTGCTTGCATGAAAGGCCCATGACATCCTATCGCTCGCAAGGTGCGAACCGGGGAAGTGACGTCGAAGCATGGGGGAAACATGGTGAAACTGGGCGAGCTATCGCCTGAAAGCGCGCGGCATCTTCTCGACAAGGATTGCCCGCCGTTCGAGACGGCCCCCTTTGTCGCGGGCCCGCCGTTGCGCGAACGCCGGGTTGCGATTGTTACGACGGCGGGATTGCACCGGCGGGATGACAGGAACTTCGATCTCAGCGATCTCAGTTACCGGGTGATCCCAAGTAACGTGCGGCTGCGGGACCTGGTGATGACCCAGGCTTCGGTGAATTTCGACCGCAGTGGGTTTCAGCAGGACATCAACGTTGTACTGCCGCTTGATCGCCTGCGCGAGATGGAAGCGGCGGGCGAAATCGGCTCGATCGCCAATTTTCACTATGCCTTCAATGGTGCCGGCCAATTGGCAACCGCTTTCGAGCCGACGGCGCGGGAAGTTGGCAGGATGTTGAAGGAGGATGGAGTCAACGCCGCGCTTCTGGTCCCGGTCTGACCCAATTGCACGCGCGCCGTCGGCGGGCTCGGTCACTACATTGAGGACGAAGGGATCGCGACCACGGGCATTAGCTTGGTGCGGGAAATAACCGAATTGCTTCGTCCGCCGCGGTTCTTATGGGTTCCATTCGAACTTGGCCGCCCCTTCGGCGCACCCGACGAAGCGGAATTTCAAACAGACGTGCTGCGGGCAGCCCTGGCTCTTTTGCAGCGCCGCGACGGCCCGCCCATTCTCGATGACTTTCCACACGATGCGCCAGGCGGCGGCCCCATGGACATGACCAGGTGGAGCTGCCCCATTCCGCTTCCGCCGCCTGATGCCGCAGATGGCCCGGCCCTGCTCGCCAAGATTTTCGGGGAATTGGCCAGCCTCACGCCTTGGCATGCGCTGGCAAGGGAAACCCGTGGCTGCACCGGCGTCGGTGCCGCCAGAATGGAAATTGAAGCGTCCGCGCGTTTCCTGCACGCCTTGTTGGAGGGCGGAGGATCTACCGACAAGCCAGTTGGAGCGCTCAGCCTTGGACAGAGCTTTCGCGGCGCTTCCGAAGACATGCGGACATTCTATATGGAAGCGGCAACGGCAAAGCCCGGCCGGGTCTCCAGCCGCGAGCTTGCCGATTGGTTTTGGGGCGAAACGGCTGCCGGCAAGCTTCTCCTCCTGCTGCATCCGGTCTGTCTTGGGAGCGCGGATAAGGGGGTGCGGCGGGTGGCGTCGAAACAGCTTGTGCCCAGGGCGCAGCAGCACCGATTGAATTCTATGAAATCAGCTGAATAAGGAATTTCAGCCCCCCGGGGCATATGACATGCGCGGAAACAAGGACATGCCAGATCATTGGCGATGAAAGGAAATGACATGAATGGCGGACAAGAGATGCTTATTCGCGAGGAGCCGATATTGAGCCCGATGACCTGGGTTGCGGAAACCATGCTGCCCAGTGACGGCCTGGTCCCTCTTGAAGCCCGGCATCTCGACGAACTGCGCGCCACGGCGGAGGAGATTATTGCCAATCCGCTTCCGATCGAGCGGCTGGTTCCCGAACTATTTGAAATGCCGGCCTGCCGTGCCCTAATGGCGCAGGTCCGCAAGCAACTTGATGACGGGATCGGGTTTGCCATCATAGACCGCCTGCCGGTCGACGATTTCGACACCGAGACGGTAAAGAAGCTTTATTGGCTGCTGATGAACATGACCGGCCAGATTGTCGCCCAGTCATGGGACGGCACCATGGTCTACGACATCGTCGATACGAAAAAGAGGGTCGAGGCGGGCAATGGTGTGCGTTCGTCCAAAACCAATCTGGGGCAGAATTATCACGTCGACAATGCTTTTAATCTGCCGCCCGACTTTGTCGCCCTGTTTTGTCTGCAGACTGCGATCGAGGGTGGCGTTTCGGGCCTCATCAGCTTCGAAACGGTCTACAATAGGCTGTTGGACCAACATCGCGCGGTGATCCCTCGGCTTTACCAGCCTTTCCATTTCGACCGTCAGCAGGAGCATGCCCCCGACGGCCAGCCTACACTCGAGAAGCCGATGGTCGAATATGACGGCAAGACGGTCGCTTTCAATTTCAACCTGCGCCTGGTGGAGCAAGGCTATGACGTTGCCGGCATCGAAATGGATGAAGCGGCGAAAGAGGCGCTAGAGCAATTCCGATCTAATGTGAATCGCGGAGCGATTCTAAGTGATTGGAAAAATTGCTCTATTCTTAAAAATCGGAGCATTTCCTGTTCGGAAATGCTCTAGAAGTGCTGGACCTGGTTACGGAATCATCCGGCCTTGGAAAAACCTTCGGGTTTGAGCGCGGCCAGATCCAGATAACCAATAACCGCCAACTCGGTCATCGGCGCACGGCCTTCACGGATCACAGCGATCCCGCGCGGCGCCGGCATCTCGTAAGAACCTGGATCCGCGACCGCGGCCGCCCCTTTTATCTAGGTTGAAGCCGCACTTCCACCGGCGAACCGGGGAATGTCAAATTCCGCCGTTTTAGGTTATTGCACCCCGTAGGCCAGCATGGCGTCGGCGACCTTGACGAAACCGGCGACGTTGGCGCCCAGCAGATAGTCGCAACCGCCGTCCTTGCCCTTGCCTTCGCCATAGCTGTAGCAGTTGTCATGGATGCCCTGCATGGTCTCCAGCAACAACTTCTGCAATTCATCCTCGCTCCACGAGATGCGTGCGGAATTCTGGCTCATCTCCATGCCAGAGACGGCGACGCCGCCGGCATTCGCCGCCTTGGATGGTCCATACAGGATGCCCGCGTCCTGGAAGACATTGATGCCTTCCACCACCGTCGGCATGTTGGCGCCTTCGGAAATGCCCTTGCAGCCGTTTTTCACCAACAGTTTGGCGTCATCCACGTCGATCTCATTTTGCGTGGCGCAGGGGATGGCGTAGTCGCAGGGCACGCTCCATGGCCGCCCCTCGTGAAATTCCGCGCCGGGATACTCCGCGACATATTCCGAAATCCTGCCGCGGCGAACATTTTTCAACGCCTTGACCCATTCCAGTTTTTCCCCATCGATGCCGTCGGGGTCATGTATGTAGCCACCAGAATCAGACAACGTCAGTACCTTGGCGCCCAGATGCAGGCATTTTTCCGCCGCATAGGTGGCGACATTGCCGGAGCCCGATATACACACCCTGGCGCCATCAAGGGCGCCGCCGGTCTGCTCCAGCATGCTTTGCAGAAAATAGACCGCGCCGTATCCGGTGGCCTCGGTTCGGATCAGGGAGCCGCCGAACTCCAGCCCCTTGCCCGTGAGGATGCCTTCAAATTTGTTGGTCAGGCGCTTGTATTGGCCAAACATGTAGCCGATTTCCCGGGCGCCGACGCCAATGTCGCCGGCGGGAACATCCGTGTTGGGGCCGATGTGACGGCAGAGTTCGGTCATGAAGGATTGGCAGAAACGCATCACCTCATTTTCGCTTTTGCCCTTTGGATTGAAATTGGCGCCGCCCTTGCCGCCGCCCATGGGCAGGCCGGTTAGGGAATTCTTGAACTGCTGTTCGAAGCCCAGGAACTTTAGGACGCTTTCATTGACCGAGGGGTGAAAGCGGCAACCGCCCTTGTAGGGCCCGATGGCGTTGTTAAACTGCACCCGCCAGCCGCGGTTGACCCGTATGTTGCCCTCATCATCCTCCCAACAAACCCTGAAGCTGACGACCCTGTCGGGCTCGGTCATGCGCTCCAGAATCTGCATTTTGTGATAGATGGGCTTTTCCGCGATATAGGGCAGAATCGTGCCCGCGACCTCGTGTACGGCCTGATGAAACTCGGGCTGTCCCGGATTGCGCTTTTGGACGCCATCCATGAAATGTTCCAAGGTTACATGTTCTGGCATCGGATATCCCCATCCTGCTGGCTGGCCGCCGGCCTGCGGCGCCCCGAAGGCGTCATGAACCGGCCCGCGATTGCCTTGAAGTCCGCCACATCGTCAGATTTCCCAATATTCGATTTGTGCCGTGACCGTGGCAATTCTATCGACCGTACCGCGGGCAAACAACCGGTTTCGGCGTCATGCCATTTGCCGCGGCATCGATTGCGGCCACTTGAAGCCGCAACAATGATATGGTTGGTATCGGCGCAGGCGATGGGGAGGGGCATGTTCCGTGCCGGCAGTGAGAAGGGGAAGGATGCGCGGTATGGGTAATCGCTTGGAGGCCGGCCGATAGATGCCGATGGGGCGGTTGATTGTCCTGATGTGCGGCTTCTTGGGCTTGACCCTGTTGGGCATGCATGCGGTGCCGGCGCTGTTGCCGCAGTTCGTGGCCATATGGTCCCTAAGCAATGCCGAGGCCGGCTGGATCGCCGGCATTCCATATCTGACCTATCTTGTCGGCGTATCCTTTATCGGCATGACCGACAGGGTCGATGCCCGCCGGATGCTGATCCTGGGCGCCCTCGTCAACGTTGTCGGTTATGGCGGCATGGGCCTGGCTGAAGGGTTTTGGAGTGCGCTGTTCTTTCGCACCCTGCAGGGGGTGGGGTTCGCCTGGACCTATCTGCCGGGAGTCAAGGCAATCGCGGACAGGGTGGCGGGCGATGCCAAGGGCCGGGCCTCGTCGATCTATGTGTCCTCGTTCGCCGTCTGCTCCTCCCTGTCCCTGCTTGCGGCGGCCGAGACCAGGGACGCCTTCGGCTGGGAATGGGCCTTTGTCCTACCCGCCATGACCAATCTGATCGCCGCCGGCCTGATGTTCTTCCTGCTGCCGCCGGCGGAACCGGAAGGTGCGGGGGCAACGCCCACGCCATTGCGGCTGATCCCGGATTTTGCCGCCGTCCGGCGCAATCGCGTCGCCCTTGGTTTCATCGTCGGCTCCTTCGCGCATCATTTCGAGTTGCTGGCCGTGCGCGGCTGGTCCGTGGCGTTTTTGACCTGGGTGGTGGCGGCGCGCCCGGAAATTCCCGATGGCTTCAACGTACCCCTGGTCGCCACCCTGTTGATCCTGATTGGCGTGCCGACCAGCATGGCGGGGGGAGAATTCGGCCACCGTATCGGCTATGCCCGGGCGGCCTTTCTGGTCATGACCGCATCGGCCCTGGCGGCGCTTTTCGTGGGTTTTTCGGCGGCGTGGCCGTTATGGCTGCTGTTGGTGCTGGTATTGCTGCACAACTGCTTCGTGCTGGCGGATTCCGGTATGTTGAACGGCGGCGCGGTGAACGCTTCCGATCCCGCCCAGCGCGGCAATACGGTTGCGGTTTTTGGTGTCGCGGCGGCCGCCGGCGGCCTGCTGGGGCCAGTGGTGTTTGGCGTGATTCTCGATCACACCGGATCCGGCCAAAGCGCGGGCAGTTGGGGTTGGGCCTTTGCCGCGACGGGCGTGGTTATTCTGGCCGGGGCCATTGTGGTGCGCCTATTGTCGTGGCGGCCGTCCGGGCCTGAGACGGTCAACGGCCCAGAATGACGATGGAGGCCACGGATTCTTCGATGCCGTACAAGCCGCCGCCGTTCTCGGCGATGGCGATTTGGGCATCTTCCACCTGGCGGGCACCGGCCTCGCCACGCAATTGTGTGGTTAGTTCGTAAATCTGGCACAGACCCGTGGCGCCGATGGGGTGTCCCTTGCATTCCAGACCGCCGGACGGGTTGATGGGGATGCGGCCCCCCACTGTCGTTTCGCCCCGCTCGGACACGGCGCCGCCATCACCAAAGCCGCAAAAGCCCAGATTTTCAATCTGTACGATTTCACCCATGGCGGTGGCATCGTGCACTTCCGCCACCGAGATATCCTCGGGCCCGACGCCTGCCCGTTCGTAGGCGCGTTTCGCCGCCTTGGCCGTAACATGCTGGTCGACATCGCTGGCGGCGCGGCTGGAGCCGGTCTGCAGAACAGATGCCCGAACCTCGATCGCCCGGCCGCGGTCCAGACCCAAACGCTTCAAGCCCGCCGCCGTGCAGAGCACCGCCGCGGCCGCGCCATCGCTGATGGGTGCGCACATGGGCAGGGTCAGGGGATAGGTGATGGGCGGCGCGGCCAGCACCTCCTCCACCGTATAGGGCATGCGGTACTGCGCCTTTTCGTTATGCTGGGAATGATTGTGGTTCTTGGCCGAAACGGCGGCGATCTGTTCTTGGGTGGTGCCGAAGGTCTTCATATGGAAGCGTGACCAGGCGGCATAGACATCCATGAAAAGGCTGTATGGCTTGGAGGAAGTCGTGCCCTGCGGCACCTCGTTACCTTCGCCCAGGGCCAGAAGTTTCTTTGTATTCGCCTCCACTTCCGCCACGTCCCAGGCCGCATCGAAGGTCGAAAACATCCGCGCCTTGTCGGTGGAGTACATCTTCTCCGCCCCCACCGCCAGGCTTACGTCACCTTCACCGGCGCGCAGATATTGTACCGCCAGATTAAACGCCGTCGCACCGCTAGCGCAGGCATTCTCGACATTGACCACGGGGATCTCCTCAATCCCCATGTCCCGCAGGGCAATCTCGCCACGGATCATGTCCTGGCCTTCCATATGGCCCTGGGTGGCGTTGGAGAAATAGGCGGCCTGAAGATCTCCTTTGTTGACACCGGCGTCAGCGGCGGCGCCGTTTACAGCCTCGGCGGTCAAATCCTTGATGCTGCGCGCAAGCAATTTACCCATCCGCGTCATGCCGACGCCGGCGATGAAAACCTCCGTCATGTCCCGATCCCTTGCGATTAGTCGGCCTTGATCGTGCTAAGTCTAACATCTGCTTGCGGATTTGCTATCATGCGGCCGGGCTGAATTATCTTGGGGAGCGCCGGCCATGGCCACGACATTTGGAATTCTGTTTTTCGAGGGCACCGAGGAACTCGATGCCATAGGCCCGTGGGAAGTCTTTACCATGGCGGCCATGCAGCGCGACGATATCGCCGTGGTCTCGATCTCAGAACAGGGCGGCACGGTCATTTGCAATAAGGGCATGCGCATGGTGATGGATCATGGCTTTGCCGATGCGCCGAAGCTGGATGTGTTGCTGGTGCCGGGTGGCATGGGAACACGGCGGGAGGTGGACAACCCGGCTCTGCTCGCATGGATCGCTGAAGTCTCGGCGGACTGTGAATGGGTTACATCCGTCTGCACCGGCTCGCTGCTGCTGGCGGAGGCCGGCCCGGCGGCGGGCAAAAGGATCACCACCCATTGGGGCGCTGTTGAGATGGTGCGCAAGCGGGGCAAGGCGGGGGAGGTCTTGGAAAACATCCGCTATGTGCGCGATGGCAACGTTTTGACCTCCGCCGGGGTTTCCGCCGGCATTGATATGTCCCTCTGGCTGATTGGCGAAATGTACGGTCCCGCTTTTGCGCGCAGCGTGCAGCGCAATATGGAGTACGATCCTGCCCCGCCCTATGCGGCGGAGGTGTAGTTCAACCGGTAGCGTTGCAGGTTGGCGCTTCCCGCTCCACCCGTTCCGCCGGAAACCGGCAGGTTACCGTGGTGCCTTCACCGCTGACGCTTTCGATTGTCAGGCCGCCGCCATGCAGTTCCATGAAAGATTTTGACAGGGCAAGGCCCAGCCCGGTGCCTTCGAACTTGCGGGCAAGGGAGCTGTCGACCTGATAAAAGGGCTGGGCCAGTTTTTCGATTTCCTCGGCCGCGATCCCGATGCCGGTATCAGAAATGGCGATGCTCATGTCGCCGCATGGCAGCGTCGCGATCCTGACCGTGACCGCGCCTGCTTCGGTGAACTTCACCGCGTTGGACAACAGGTTAAGCAGCACCTGACGTACCGCCTTGGAATCGGCTCTTAGGGCCGGCAAGTTCTCTTCACACTCAGACGTCAAGGCCAGGCCCTCGGCCTCCGGCCGGTCGTTCATCATAGCAATGGTCGTGTCAACGAGGTGCAGCGGGTCGACCAACTCATCCTGCAACACAGTGGTACCGGCCTCGATCTTGGCGATGTCCAGAATGTCGTTGATAATGCTGAGAAGCTGGCTGCCGCTGTCATGAATGTCCGTGGAATAGGTCTTGTACTCCTCGATTTCGATGGGGCCGAGCAGTTCGTCCTTGATCATTTCCGAGAAACCGATGATGGCGTTGAGCGGCGTCCGCAGTTCATGGCTGACGGCGGCCATGAATTCCGATTTGGCCCGGTTGGCCGCGATCGCCTCCTCGGCGGCTTGGCGTTGCGTCTCTTCCAGCAGGCGGCGCTGGGTCACGTCCCGGACCGTAAGAAAATGATGGGTCCGGGGAATTTGGCGCCGCTCCAACGGGTTGCGGCTGAGTTGCAGCACGGCGCGGCGCATGGAAATTTCCATGACGAATGTCGTGCCGTCCTTGCGCAGCCCTAGCCCTTCGCGTGGGGGCGGAACAGTGGTTTCCAGGTCCTGCAGATCGCTGATATTGAAGGTATCGCCATCATCGCCACTGAAATCGAACAGAATGTCGGGAGTGTTGCCCACCATCTCGTCGGCGCCATAGCCCAATAGACTTTCCGCCGCCTGATTGAATATGGAAATCTTGCCCATGGGGTCGATGACAATGATGCCGTCGAAACTGCTTTCAACAAAGCGCCGCATCATGGCGCCGCGATGCAGCACGGCCATGCGCTGCTGAAACAGGCGCAGCGTCTGACGGTCGATCAGGGCGATCATGCTTTGCCCATAGCAAAGCCAAGGGGCCAACAGCCAAGGTACGATATCCAGGCTGATGGGCAGCGCCGATTGCAGACCGACCGAGGCGCCGACAAGTCCCGCCGAACCGCCGCCCAGCGTCAACAGGCCCCGATGCCACGACCATTTCGCCAGCAAGGGGGCCAGCAGAAAACTCAACAAGGCCATGACGGCCAGGGTCGGCACCTCGCCCGTACGCCGCAAGGCACGCTCCTGGCGAAAACTCTCCGCCGACAATGCGATCAGGGCCGGGCCGGGAATCGCAACATGTTTCGGCACTGGCAAATAGTCGCCCAGTTCGACGGCCGAGGCACCGACAACAACATCCCGGTCCTGAAACATTCCCTCCGGAAACTTGCCGCGCAAAACATCGACGTAGGAGATCCGCGGTATGGTATTCAGGCGGATACCGTAATCAATGTAGAAATGGGTCGCCGGCGGCGGTTGACGATCGCTTAACAGAACCGGAAAGGTCGGTACATCCGCCCCGCCCCAGAAATACGAGGTCATCATGCGGCGGACCATACTGTCCGTTTCCGGCTGCATCACGACGGAGCCGAGGCGCGCATGCTCGGTAAAGCGTTGTAGCGGCCCGGTTTCCGCCAGCGAGGCGGCATCGCGTTCCCAACCGGTATATTGCTTGAATGTGGGCAGGATTATGCGGCCCTGGGCATTTTTCAGGGCCTGCTCCAGCAACTCGTCGTTGGCTGGCGTCGAGCGGGAGCTGAAATCAATGTCGACCGCTATGTTCTTGGCACCGGCACCATGCAGGCGGTCTATTACCTGGGCATGATGCGAACGTGGCCAGGGCCAGACTTCGAGGAGGCGCAAACTGCGCTCGTCAATTTCAACGAAAACAAGCTGTTTACTGGCGTCACGTTGCAGCAGCGAGAAGCGCAAGTCCATCAGCATGAACTCGAAGCGCTCCAACCCGCCAAGGAAGTA
>JASLLM010000047.1 GCA_030747035.1 Alphaproteobacteria bacterium
GGAAACCGTGTTGGCCTTTATCATGGAGCCCATCGGCGGTGCCGCGACCGGCGCCCTGACCGCGCCGGATATCTATTACAGCCGCGTCCGGGAAATCTGCGATCAATACGGCGTGCTGCTGATCTTCGATGAAGTGATGAGCGGCGCCGGGCGCAGCGGCAAGTATCTTGCCGCCGAACATTGGGGCGTGACGCCGGATCTGGTGGCCCTGGCCAAGGGTCTGGCCTCGGGCTATATCCCCCTCGGCGCCTGTGTCACCTCGCGCAAAATCGTCGGCGCGGTGGAGGATGCGGGCGGTTTCATGCACGGCCACACCTATTCCGCCTCCCCCATCGCCTGTGCCGTGGGCCGGGCCGTTCTGGCGGAGCATCTGGACAACGATCTGATCGGCAACGCCGCCCGCATGGGCGCATTGCTGAAATCCCGCCTGGAAGGGTTGCTGGACGAGTTCGAATTCATCGGCGAAATACGCGGCCGGGGCCTACTGCTCGGCTTCGACGTCATCGCGGACCGGGAAACCGGCCGGCCCCTGCCACCCGAACTGGATGCCCATATGCGCCTGGCGCAGGAGGCCTATGACAGGGGTCTGATCATCTATTCCCGGCGCACGATGGGCGGGGCCAAGGGCGACAATTTCCTGGTCTCCCCGCCCCTGATCGTCACGGAAGGACAGATCGACGAGATCATGGATTTGCTGCTCCAGGCCCTGCGGGCCTTTGCGCCCGCCGCCCGGGCGGCTATAAAAGCAGGCTGATTGACCATAGTGAGTAGAAACAGGAGACCGCCATCATGCTAGCCACCATTGCCACGCTGCGCGCCAAGGAAGGTTCGGAAGCCGATTTTCTCGCCGTCGCCCAGGAGCTGGCCGCCGCCGTCAACGCCAACGAGCCCGGTTGCCTGTCCTACGAGATTTTTCAGGGCGAGGATCCCCAGACCTTTGTTTTTCTGGAACGCTACGAAGACGAAGCCGCCACGGAAGCGCACCGCAATTCCGAGCATTTCAAGACCATCGGCGCCCGCATGGGCCCCTTCATGGCCGGCCGCCCTGACCTGCAGCGCCTGAGCCCGGCCTAGGCCAGGATCGTCAAGGCCGACCGGGCCGTCAAAAGGAGGACGGCGTCATGTTTGCCACCGTTGCGACCATCAAGGTAAAGGACGGCGCGGAAGAACAGTTTCTGACGCTTGCCAAGGAATTGGCCGTTGCCGTCAAAGCCAACGAACCCGGCTGCCAGTCCTATCAGATCTGCACCGGCGAGACCGCGCGGACCTATTACATTGTGGAGCGCTACGAGGATACGGCCGCCGCCGATGCGCACCGCAATTCGGCGCACGTAAAGGCCATGCTGGAACAGGCCGCACCCTTACTGGACGGCCCGCCCGATATTTTGCGCCTGAGCGAAGTTTAGCTGCGTTCGGGAACATCGCATGCCGGATCAGCGCATCGGCTTCGTAGGACTGGGCGACATGGGCGAGCCCATGGCCGCCTGCATTCTGGCCGCCGGTTACCCGGTGGTGAGTTGCGCCAACCGACGCCGGGAGGCCATCGAGGCCCTGAAGGCGCGTGGGCTGGAAGAAGTGGACAGCCCGGTCAAGGTCGGGGAATTATCGGATATCCTTATTACCTGTGTGATGGATGCGGCGCAGACCGACACGGTTTTGCGGGGGCCTGACGGCGCGCTGGCGAGCCTGGCGGCCGGCACGGTCATCGTCCTGACCAGCACCTTGTCGCCGGCATACTGCCAGGCGCTGGCCGAGGAAGCCGCGGCACAGGGTATCGCCGTCCTCGACTGTCCGGTCAGCGGCGCCCGGGTGCGCGCCGAGACCGGGGACCTGGCGCTAATCTGCGGCGGCGAAGTCGAGACCTTCGAACGCTGCCGCGCGGTTCTTGAGACCATGGGCAAACCCAACCACTGCGGCCCCATCGGTACGGGGCAGGTGGCGAAACTGGTCAATCAGGGCTTGCTGTACGGCATCATCAGAATGCTTCAGGAAGGCCGCGCCCTGGCAAAGGCATACGACTTGGATCCCGATACATTGATGAAGGTACTCAGCCAGTCCACCGGCAATACGACGGCGGGAGAAAATTGGGAGATGCTGGTCCGTATCTGGCCCCACGCCGATAAGATCGGCATCAAGGATCTAGGCCTGATCGCCGAGGCGGCCCGCGCCAAAGGTGTGGAAATACCCATGATCGAGGCACGGCGCGATATCAGTTGGGATATGGAGCCGGATGCTTGAGAGCAAGTTAGCCGCTGACCGATCCTCCATGACATTGACAATACCTACTAGGTAGGTATACTACTGAGTAGGTATTCGAGGTGCGCATGCGTGTATTCAAGAACAAGGTTTTCAGCAGATACGCGCGAAGGCAAAGGATAACCGACGATGATTTGTGTCACGCAGTGGCGGAAATCGAAAGCGGCCTGGTCGATGCGAACTATGGTGGCAATCTGTTCAAGAAGCGCATTGCAAGGGAAGGACAGGGAATATCTGGCGGCCATCGTTCGATTTTGGCCTATGTGAAAGGGGACAAAGCATTCTTCATGTACGGCTTTGAAAAAAGTGCGAAAGATAATCTGGGGCGAAATGAACAGCGTGACTACAAGAGGCTGGCGAAGACGTATATCGCCCTAAATGATGCGCAGTTGGCGCTGGCGTGCGGAGAAAACATTCTGTTTGAGGTGAATTGCGATGAAAAAGACCTATAAATCGGACGCCTATGCCGCGCTTCATGAATCCGCGGGTGATCTGCAAAAAGCCGGCCTCATCTCCGACAAGGAGATGCAATATTACGATGACACCTGCCTGGAAACTATTCCAGAATACACTCCGGAAAGAGTCAAATTCATCCGTGCGCGCGAGGAATTGACCCAAAGCCAAATGGCGATGCACCTCAATGTCAGTTTAAAGACAGTGCAATCCTGGGAAGCAAAAAAACCAAAGCACCCCAGCGGCGCGGCCGCGAAATTATTAAACCTCATGGAACGCCACGGTGCCAATGCCATCGCAGGCTGACGGTGGGCCATCCTCAAGAATGCGCACGCCAAGACCTATAAATAAGGCCTAAAGTTCGACGCCCTGCTCCGCCAATTGCGCCTGCAATTGTCCCACATCAATGGCTTTGGCCGAGATGCCCTGCGCCGTAGCCATGGCGGCGGCAACACCGGCGGCCTCGCCCGTGGCCGAGCAGACCGGGATCAGCCGCAGCCGCCCCATGATGTCATCGTCGGCCGAGATACAGCGGCCCGCCACCAATAGATTGTCGATCTTCTTTGGCAGCAGGGACCGATAGGGCACGGCGAGATCCTTGCCGAGATAGGGCCGTGCCACGGTGTCAGAAAAGGCACCACGGACGACCTCCTTTTTCGCGGGCGACAGTTCGCCCTCGAGATTGCGGGTGGCGCGGATACCAACCTCAGTCGACATCTGTTCCAGACGCGCGTTCTCGAAGCCGGGCAGGTTCTTTTTCAAGAAGCCGGCCATGCGGAAGGCGTGGTCCCGGGTGACGATCTCGGCCCTGGTCCGCTGGGCCGGATCGAGGCTCTGGTTCGAATACAGCATGCCGCCCCAGATGTTGAGCTGTCCCTTGTGGATCAGGTCGGCGGCGAAAATTCCAGGCGCACCGAAATCGGCGTCGACGCCAAGGTCGAAGTCGATCTCTCCATTGGCGATGGCCTCGCGCATGAATTTCTTCAGACCGGTCCATTTGCCCAAGCGTTCCAGCGCCCGCTCGGAATCCACGTCAGCCATGTTGAACATCATGGTGATGGGCCGCTCGACCGTCCGTACCGGGGCGCCGGCCTGAGCCGCCACGTCGGCATCGCCGGTGGCGTCTATGATGAACTTCGCCCGCACCGCGCTGCGGCCCCCCTTGTTCTCGATGATGACGCCGTCAATATGGCCGTCCGTGCACAGGGTATCGGCGATGTAGGAGTGGAAAAGAATTTCGACCTGTTCCTCCAACAACATCCGGACGAATTCATACTTTGTCGCTTCCGGGTCATAGGGCAGCAGATTGTCGCCGCTATCGATGAATTCGGAATCCATGGCATCGTCTTTGGCCCAGTCCGGCGCATAGCTTTGCCAATCCACCAACCGGCGTGCGATTTCGCGGTTGATGCCGTTGTTCAGGGGCGGCGTTGTGATCACCAGGGCGCCGGTCGCCAACCCGCCCAGGAATCCGTAGCGTTCGATGAGCATTACCGAGGCGCCGTTTCGTGCCGCCGCCACGGCCGCGGCCACGCCGGCGAAACCGCCGCCGCAGACCAGGACATCGACATCGTTGACGACGGGGACTTTTCGTTCCGGTTCGACAAAATAATCCATGGTTTTCCTCGCTATTTTCATGGCGCCCGGCCTTTTGTTTTTGTTTCATGGGCGGGCGTTGGTTGTTATCCGATCGTCATTGCTCCCTGCTTGCCTGGCGGCTGTTTCGAATTTGGCGCCTTATGCCTGCCCCTTGAAGGCATCCAGGATCTCGCTACCCGTGGCGGACCAGACGCCGTCGTGGCCCATGATGTAGGACAACGCGCCCTCCAGTGCCTTGATGCGGTAGGCCTGGCCGGTGACCCAGGGATTGAGGCTGATGGCCATGATGCGGCCGCCTTTGCTCTCCGACTCTCGGTATAGGCAATCGAACTGATCCTTCAGTTGGTCCACGTATTCCTGTTCCGTATGGCGCAGGGTGATCAACACCTGCTGGTCGTCGATCTCCATGGCATGGGGCATGTTGTGGATGGCACCCGACGCGGTTCGGAATTCATAGGGCATGTCGTCATTGGCCCAGTCGCAGATGTAGTCGATGCCTTCCGCCGCCACCCGGTCCGGCGTGTTCATGCTCTCGGACCGGATCGGCGAGAGCCAGCCGCGCACCGGCTGGCCCGAGAGGCCGCGCAAGGTTTCCAGCACGCCCCTGATCAAGGCAGCCTCCTCATCCCGGTCCATATCGCCATGATGGGGATGGCCCATGTCCAGGCCGTTGGCGATCAACTCCCAGCCACGCCTGTTCACCTGCTCCACCAGATAGGGCACCATCTCGGCCAGGGCCGAATTCATCGCGACCGACCCCTTGATGCCCAGCTTGTCCAACACCTTGAAAAGACGGAAAACACCGATCCGGTTGCCGTAATCGCGCAGGGTATAGTTCCAACTGTCGGGATAGGGCCGGGCCATGCCGCCAGGCACGGGCACGGCCGGTTTCATATCCATCGGGAACCATTGCAATTGCGTCACCACCCACAGGGCCACGCGGGCACCGTTGGGCCAGGCGACATTGGGCCGCTCGTGCAGTTGCGACCAGGTATAGCGGTCATGATCCATGCCATGGCCGCGCTTGGGGTATTTCAGATAATCATCGGGCAGGCTCATGAGGCACCCCCTTCCCGTCTCGTCCGCAGGGCCGCAACCACATTGTCATAGTGGTGTTCGTAATAGTGCGCGGCAATTTCCCGCCCCGTCGTGACCCAGACCTTGTCGTGCGAGGTGATGTAGTCCAGCACCTCGGTGAAATTGCCGATACGGTGCGGCTGGCCGATCAGGAAGGGGTGCAGGGGAATGCACATCACCTGGCCGTTCTCCGCCCCCTCCTCGTACAACTGATCGAAATTGGCCTTGAGAATATCGGTATAATGACGGCTGCTCTTACCCATCATGGAAAGCACCACGGTGTCGTTCATCTCTAACGAATAGGGCACCGAAATCAGGCGGCCGCTTTTCGTATTGACCGGCTGGGGCTGGTCGTCATGGAACAGATCACAGGTATATTTGACGCCATATTCCGCCAGCAGTTCAAAGGTATTGGTGGTGTATGACAGCGCCGGGGCCAGCCAACCGTCGGTGCTCTGGCCGGTGCAGTCCAGAATGGTCTTGATCACGTCTTCCATCATGGCCCGCTCTTCGGCCTCGGTCATGGTGTAGGTGTAGCGGGTGTTGTAGACGCCGTGGGAGAAGAACTCCCAATCCAGCTCGTTGCAGGCCGCGATGATTTCCGGATGATGCTGGCACATCGCCACATTCAGCGAGACGCTGCCGCGCACGCCGAATTTGGCCATCGCCTCCATCATGCGCCAGAAACCGGCCCGGTTGCCGTAGTCCCGATGCGAATGGGGCACCACATCCGGGTGCGGCTTGGCCCAGGCCCTCCGGCCCGGGTTGAGCGGCGGATCGAGTTCATAGAATTCAATATTCGGCGCCACCCAAAAGGCCACCCGCGCCCCATCGGGCCAGGTGACCTTGGGCCGGTCGTCAAAGGGGGAATAATCGTATAGCCCCGGCTCCCGCAGCATCGCCACCTCCTAATCGTTCAGGATCTGATAGTTTTCCAGATAGTCGATGACGTCCGCCGCCGGCACCACGTCGGCATATTTGATGGCCATGTCGTACAGGTTGGCGAAGTGTGGGCTTTCATGCTTATCGGCCACGCATTCCTCCGGCACGATGGTGCGGTAGCTGCGCGACAGGCTGTCGACCACCGTGGCGCGTACGCAGCCGGAGGTGGAGCCGCCAGTGACGATCACCGTATCGATACCGTGGAAGTTCAGCACCGAGGGCAGATTGGTCTCGTGAAAGGCCGAGGCCATGCGCTTGTTGATGACCACATCCTTTTTGTGATCCACATTCAGGCGGTCATCGAATTCGGAACGGCGGGAGCCGACCTTGATATTCTGCAGGGAATCTTCGGTATCCGTGCGCGTACCCCAGACGCCGCAGTCCTCGCCCGAGTCCATATAGGCCACATAGGTCCAGACCACGGGCAGGTTTTTCGACCGCGCCAGGTCCGAGATCTGATTGACATAGTCCATCTGCTTCGGATCGGTCTCGTAGGCGGTGACGAACTCGCCCACATTGGTATAGGCCTTTTGCAGATCGATATTGACCACCGCCGCCTTGCGGCCAAAGCCGAAACGGGGCCGGCCCGGATTGGCCTTGATATCTTCATAAAGTTGCCGGGCACTCTTGTCCGAGGTTTCCATTTTCTCTCGCTCTCCCAAAATTTCGTTCGACTCTACCGTCATTCCTGGCCTAGGGCTGAAACCCAACCGCCCCTTCATACTTGGCCGCTTCCTCTTCGGGCAGAAACTCCGCCTCCATCTCGCGGATCTCGCCGAAGCCGGCGAAGCTGTGAAAATCCGCCAACGGGTGCGCCTGGTTGGCTGCCTTCAGGCGGTCCTCCAGGGCCTCGTCCTCCTCGGCGAAGGCGGCGTAGTAATCCCACATGGCATTGGCCGCCGCGCGCATGGCGCCGCCGGGATTAATGACGATATCGACGCCGAGTTCCTGCAGGCCTTCCGAGGAGATATTCGGCGACACGCCGGTGCGGTTATAAAGAACGCCGCCCGGCACGGCGTCGCAAACCGCGCCGATTTCCTCCGCCGAAAGCAAGCCCTCGGGGAAGACCACGTCGGCCCCGGCCTCGGCATAGGCCTGGCAGCGGGATATGGCGTCATCCAGGCTGCCACCCGCCACCCCGCGGGCGTCGCAACGGGCGATCAGGACAAAATCCGGGTCCGTATCGTCCCGCACCCGGGCCGCGGCGCGGATCTTACCGGCGGCTTCCTCCAGGGAAATCACCTGTTTGCCCGCCACGTGGCCACAGCGTTTCGGCGCCACCTGGTCTTCCAGATGAATGCCCGAGACACCGGATTTGATGAACTCCTCCACCGTGCGCATGACGTTGATGGCGTTGCCATAGCCGGTGTCGGCATCGCAGATTACCGGTATGTTGACGGCGGAGGCGATCTTGCCCGCCACGTCCGTCATCTCGGTCAAGGTGGCCAGCCCGACGTCCGGACGGCCTACATGATTGACGGATATGCCATAGCCCGAGACATAAATGGTGTTGAAGCCAACCCGTTCGATCATCCGCGCGCCCATAGCGTTGAAACAGCCCGGCGCCACGATGATGTCGTCGGCGGCAAGCTGCCTGCGCAGCATTCCCGCCGCGCCGTTTGAATGTGACAAAGCCGATACCTCCCAGTTCTAGGTTGAGACGAGACTAGCAGAACCAGCGGATATCGGAAACGTCGTGCGCAAACGAAATGGGCCGCCCCGAGGGGCGGCCCAGATACGCATGGTCTGAAATATTGACGGATCAGACGCTGTAGTACATTTCGAACTCGACCGGATGCGGTGTGTGTTCGAACTTGAACACCTCTTCCCACTTCAGCTCCAGATAACCATCGATCTGATCGTCCGTGAAAACGCCGCCCTTCTTCAGGAAGTCGCGGTCGGCATCAAGGTTTTCCAGGGCTTCACGCAGCGAGCCGCAAACCGTCGGCACGTCCGCCAGTTCCTCGGGCGGCAGATCGTAGAGATCCTTGTCCATGGGATCGCCCGGGTGGATCTTGTTCTCGATCCCGTCCAGGCCGGCCATCAGCATGGCGGTAAAGGCCAGGTAGGGATTGGCGCCCGGATCGGGGAAGCGGATTTCCACCCGCTTGCCGTTCGGGCTGGGCGAGAAGGGAATGCGGCAGGAGGCGGAGCGGTTACGCGCCGAATAGGCGAGAAGCACCGGTGCCTCAAAACCCGGGATCAAGCGTTTGTAGGAATTGGTCAGCGGGTTGGTAAAGGCATTGATGGCTTTGGCATGCTTCATCACGCCGCCGATGTAATACAGGCAGTTTTCCGACAGATCCGCATAGCCGGAACCGGCGAACAACGGTTTGCCATCCTTCCAGATCGACTGATGCACATGCATGCCCGAGCCGTTGTCTTCCATCACCGGCTTCGGCATGAAAGTCGCCGTTTTGCCGTACGAGTGCGCAACATTGTGCACTACGTATTTGTAAATCTGCAGCGCGTCGGCGCAGGATGTCAGAGGCGCAAATTTCATGCCCAACTCATGCTGGCTGGGGGCCACTTCATGATGGTGCTTTTCGGTCTCGATGCCCATTTCGCGCATCACCGTCAGCATTTCGCTGCGCAGATCGGCCGCCGCGTCCACGGGCGGCACTGGGAAATAACCGCCCTTGGCGGCCGGGCGATGGCCGATGTTGCCGCCGTCCAGGTCGCTGCCGGAATTGTAGGGCCCTTCGCCTTCATCGATGGCGAAAAAAGTCTCGTTCTGCGAAACGTTGAAACGCACGTCGTCAAAGACGAAGAATTCAGCTTCCGGACCGAAAAACGCAGTGTCGCCGACACCGGAGCTTTGCAAATAAGCCTCCGCCCGCCGCGCGGTCGAACGGGGATCGCGGCCATAGGCTTCGTGGGTCGATGGCTCGACCACATCGCAGAACAGCACCAGGGTCGGCTGCGCGAAGAAAGGATCCATGACAGCGGTGGCCGCATCGGGCATCAGCGCCATGTCTGAATCGTTGATCGCCTTCCAACCGGCGATGGACGAGCCGTCAAACATCACGCCGTCGGCGAAGACGTCGGCGTCGACCATCTTGGCGTCCATGGTGAGATGCTGCCACTTGCCCCGCGGGTCGGTGAAGCGGAAGTCGACAAAGGGAATTTCTTCGTCCTGGATTTTCTTCAGGACGCTTTCAGCGTTGGACATGGCTTTCGGTTCCTTCCTGTGTCCTCGGTTACTTTGATTGATCTCGTACTAAATCTTGCTTAAGCCAACTAAATGGCGTCATTGCCGGTTTCACCGGTACGGATACGAATGGCGGTTTCCACCGTGGTGATAAAGATCTTGCCATCGCCGATCCGGCCCGTGTGCGCCGCCGTCTGAATGGCCTCCACCGCGCGCTCCACCAGTTCGTCCTCCAGCACCACTTCAAGCTTCACTTTCGGCAGAAAATCCACCACGTATTCGGCACCGCGATAGAGTTCGGTGTGGCCCTTTTGCCGGCCGAAACCCTTGGCCTCGATCACCGTGATACCCTGGAGGCCAATTTCATGCAGCGCCTCCTTCACTTCGTCGAGCTTGAAGGGTTTGATAATCGCTTCAATTTTTTTCATGGCACCAAAGCTCTTCTCTTTCTCGCTTCCAATGTCTTTATCAACAGGCAGGCCCGCCCGCCGCATGACACCTTAATAATAAGCACAAACCGTGCCAACTTAGGCTGCTATTTAAGCCATTGATTTAATTAAATAAAATCAAGATCCTCTGGGTCAGCCACAAAGATTGCCTGTTTTTTCCTCGTTCTGCCTAAATTTTGGGCGAATTACCCTATTATTGCGCCGCCAGCAAGTCGCGAATACGGCCCACTGCCGCAATAATATTCTCGGTCGAATTGGCGTAGGAAAAGCGCAGATAGCCTTCGCCATGGGCACCGAACGAGGTGCCGGAAATAACCGCGACGCCGGCTTCGTTCAAGATCTTTTCCTGCAGCACCGACGAGGTCATGCCCGTGCCCTCGATATTGGGGAAGGCATAGAAGGCGCCACCAGGCCGGACGCAGCGAAAACCGGGAATGGCGTTCAATTCCTTGACGATGACTTCGCGCCGTTCATCGAACGCCTTGACCATCTCATCCGCCGCCTCCTGGGGCCCGCGCAGGGCCTCGACACCGGCCCACTGGGTCGCAGCATTGACACAGGAATGGTCGTTCACGGCCAAGCGCGTGGCCTGTTCGGCGCAAGCCTCGGGCCAGATGGCATAGCCCAGGCGCCAGCCGGTCATGGCATAGGTTTTCGACCAGCCGTCCAGCAGGATCAGCCGGTCCCGGATCGCGGGATAACTCAACAGGCTGACGTGGGGTTGGTTGTCATAGACCATGCGGCTGTAAATCTCGTCCGAGAGGATCACCACTTCCGGATGCCGCTCCAGACCGGCC
The DNA here is from genome assembly GCA_030747035.1 of Alphaproteobacteria bacterium. Classification (GTDB taxonomy): domain Bacteria; phylum Pseudomonadota; class Alphaproteobacteria. Next base: position 10,725 of record JASLLM010000047.1, read on the forward strand.
ACCAGTTTATCCAACTCGTCCTTCTGCACCACGCCGCCCGTGGGGTTGGCGGGCGAGTTGATGATGATCAGACGGGTCCGGTCGCTGACCTTTTCCAGCACTTCATCGGCGGAAAAGGAAAAGCCGGTATCTTCATGCAGCGCGATGGGCACGGGCGTTGCGCCCGAAAATCTTATCGCGGATTCATAGATCGGGAAGCCGGGATTGGGATACATGATCTCCGCCCCCGCCTCGCCGAACATCAGGCAGGCATAGAACATGGTCGGTTTGCCGCCCGGCTGGATCACCACATGCTCCGGATCGATGGTGGCGCCCCGGTATTTCAGAATATCGTCGGCCACCGCCTCCCGCAGCTCCGGGATGCCATTGGCCGGGGTATAGCCATGATGGCCGTCGGCCAGGGCCTTGCGCCCCGCCTCGACAATGTTCTCCGGCGTCTGAAAATCGGGCTGGCCGATGCCGAGGTTGATGATATCGCGGCCCTGGGCGGCCAGCGCATTGGCCCGGGCCAGGACCTCGAATGCGGTCTCTGTGCCCAGGTGGTTCATTCGATCAGCGAGTTGCATGGGCTGGGTTATGCCACCTTTGGCCCGCCGGTCCAAGCCCCTGTTGTACCTAATGCGCCGCCCTGTATTCCTTCAGCGCCTCGCGGGCGATGACCAGTTGCATGATCTGTGAAGTACCTTCGAAAATCCGCAGCAAACGGGCGTCCCGGTACAGCCGTTCCACCGCCGTTTCCCGCATATAGCCATAGCCGCCATGCACCTGCACGGCCCGGTCGGCGATCCTTCCGGCGGTCTCGGAAGCAAAGTATTTGCAGGCGGCGGCATCCTTGATGACATCGCCGCCGGCATCCATCTTGTGGGCGGTCTGTTCCACCATTGCCCGGGCGGCCAGGCATTCCGCCTCGCTGTCGGCGATCATGGCCTGGACAAGCTGGAAATCGGCAATCGGCTGACCGAATTGCTGCCGCTCCACCGCATAAGCCGTCATCTCCTCCACCAGGCGGGTGGCCAGCCCAACGCTGACCGCGCCCATGTGGATGCGGGCATCGTCCAAAACCTTCATGGCGGTGATAAAGCCCAGACCTTCCTTGGCACCCAGCAGGGCATCGGCGGGCACCCGGCAGTCGGTAAAGGTGACGTCCGCGGTCGGCGCCCCCAACTGACCCATTTTCTCCAAGGGTGGATCAACATGCAGGCCGGGTGTACCCGCCTCCACCAGAAAGGCAGAGACGCCGGCGGCGCTCTTGTCGCCTGGATCGGTCCGCGCCATGACCGTGAACAGGCCCGCCACCGGCGCGTTGGAGATAAAGCGTTTGGAGCCGTTCAGAACATAATGATCGCCGTCGCGCAGGGCCGTAGTGGCCAGACTTTTGGCATCCGAGCCGCTGCCCGGCTCTGTCAGGCAAAAGCTGACGATCAACTCCCCCGCCGCAATGGCCGGCAAATAGCGCCGCTTTTGCGCCTCCGTGCCGTCCAGGACGATGCTTTTGCCGCCCACGCCGTTGGTGGTGCCCACGTAGGAGCGATAGGCCGGCGCGGCGCGGCAGAATTCAAAGATCATCCGCACCTCGGCCCATTTGCTCAGGCCCAGGCCGCCATGTTCGGACGGAATGGCATAGGCGAACAGCCCCATCTCGCGGATCAGATCCAGCAGCTCATCGGGAATGCGGTGCTCGCGGTCGATTTGCGCCTCCGCCGGGATCAGTTTTTCGTCCACCAGGCGGCGCACGGCGTCCAGCAAGGGGGTGATTTCGTCTTCATTCATGCGGTTACTCCTTCGCCCCAATCTGCCGTCTTTGGCGACGCAGGTCCAGCTTGCGCGCGGCTGTATCATCTGAAATTATCCACGGCGATTGGGTGACAGCATTGGGGTGATCAGATGAAGCCTGCCAACAGTGTTCTAGCCTCCTTTGGCACCACGGTGTTCGAGGTCATGACCCGCCTGGCGATTGAGCATCAGACCATCAATCTGGGCCAGGGCTTTCCGGACGAGGACGGCCCGGACAACATCAAGGACATGCTGGACCGGGCCACCCGCGAAGGGCCGAACCAATACCCGCCGATGCTGGGCATTCCCGAATTGCGCCAGGCGGTGGCCGCGCACGGCAAGCGGTTTTACGGCATGGAGGTGGATTGGCAGACGCAGGTGATGGTGACTTCCGGCGCGACGGAGGCCCTGGCCGCCTCGATCCTGGCCCTGATCGAGCCGGGCGACGAGGCGGTGGTGTTCGAGCCGCTGTATGATTGCTATGTGCCCATGCTGCGCCGGGCCGGGGCGGAAGTGAAATTCGTCCGTCTGCAACCGCCGAACTGGACCTTGCCGCGGGACGAGTTGGCAGCGGCCTTTTCCGAGCGCACCAAGCTGGTCCTGATGAACACACCCATGAACCCCACGGGCAAGGTGTTCGACCGTGATGAACTGGATTTTATAGCCGGCCTGGTGCAACAGCATGACACCTACGCCATTTGTGACGAGGTCTATGAACATTTGATCTTTGACGGCGTCCAGCACACACCCTTGATCACCCTGCCAGGCATGGCGGAGCGCACCATTAAAATCGGCTCCGCCGGCAAGACATTTTCCATGACCTCATGGAAAGTGGGATATCTCACGGCGGCGCCGGAACTGCAGAGCCGGATCGCCAAGGCGCATCAATTCCTGGTCTTCACCACGCCGTCCAATCTGCAGCGTGCCGTGGCCCACGGCCTGGACCACGAACAGGACTGGTACACCAATCTGAGCGTCGAGCTGCAGGCCAAGCGCGACATGCTGCAATTCGCCCTGACCGAGATCGGCTTTGACGTCATGCCCACCGGCGCCACCTATTTCATGAACGCCGACTACCGACCTCTGGGCTTCGACGGCACGGACGTTGATTTCTGCCGCCACGTGACGGTCGAGGCCGGGGTCACGGTTCTGCCCGTTTCAGCCCTGTATGCGACCCCGGACGTGGATCACCTGGTACGCTTTTGTTTTTGCAAAAAGGATGCGGTTTTGCAGGCTGTCGTGGAGCGCTTGCAAAATTTCTTCCAAGCCTAAAGCGGACCGCTTGACGCCGGCCCCCGGGGGGTTTAATCAACCATCCGACTTCGTGGCGGGTGTAGCTCAGTCGGTTAGAGCGCTAGATTGTGGATCTAGAGGTCGGGGGTTCGATTCCCCTCACTCGCCCCATTTTCCCTCCCCAAGATACCTGTACCCGGTTTCTTCATTTGACGATGTTGGTCCAAATGACGCGCCCGCCAATTCGCTTGTATTTTAGCGGGCTATGTACAATCGACCCGATTGTAATAAAACATACGCAAACGTGCATATTCGATATAATTAATTTACAATTTACTGTTATGATTAAGACTCCGGTGCGTGAACTTCTCGCAATCGAGAGAATTAATTACCGTTGACGCTGAAGCGCCGAACAAACCGGCCGGGTCGTCAATGATCACTGTTCGCGGAACTGGCAGGGATGGGAATAGGCGGAGGCGGAACGCACACCGAGTTTGAGGGGTCCATTAGAGTAAGCAATGATCGCGGTCTCGAATATTGGCCTGACAATACTATTTGCCGCCACGGCGGGCATCGTGGCTATTGGCTGTGCATGGCGTTCCTTCATGCAAGATGCCATGGCCAGCCGCACCCGGGAACATGACGCGCGTTACCGGGCCCTTTCCGATTTGACCACCGAAGGCGTCTCGATCCACGAAAACGGCGTTATTGTAGAGGCCAATCAAGCCTTTGCGGATATGTACGGCTACACGGTTCCCGAACTGATTGGCAGGCCGGTAATGGAGCTGACGGCGCCGGAATTTCGCGCCACCGTGGCGGAGCAAATGGCGCGGAATTTGCCGGGAACCTACGAGAGCGTCAGTTTCCGCAAGGATGGCAGCCGTATTCCCATCGAAATCAAGTCCATGCCAACGACTTATTTGGGCCGCCCCATGCGGGTCTCGAGACTGCGCGAATTGACCGAGGAAAAGGCCGCCGAAAAGGCCATCCGCGACCGGGAGGCACAACTCCGATTGGTCACGGACGCGGTGCCGGCGTTGATTGTCTATTTGGATTCGGAGCTTAGATATCAGTACGTCAACCGGATCGCCGAGATTTGGCATGACCGCCCGGCCAGCGAACTGATAGGCAAGCATGTCTGGGATCAGGTGGACAAAGCGACCTTTGAAGCCGCCAAGCGTCAGTACGATAATGCCCGGGACGGCAATCCGCGGTTCTTTGAAGATACCTTCACCTATCCGGACGGCAAGACGCGTGATGTCAGCGCCAGCTATGTCCCGCATCTGGACGAAGACGGCACATTGCTGGGTTATTACGCCCTGGTCCTGGATATTACCGACCGCAAGCGGGCGGAGCGGGCCATGGCCGCCGGGCAGGAGGAATTGCGTCAACGTGAGCAAACCCTGCGTCAGATTCTGGAAACCTCTCCGGTTCCCCTGGTCATTACCAGAAAATCGGACGCCGCCGTATTGTTCGCCAATCAGGCCTATGCCTCTGTGTTGGGCGCAAATTTGGATGATTTCGTTCATCAGTCCGGCGCCGATGTCTATTTGGATCCGCAAGATCGCGTCCAACTGCTACGGGAGTTGGAGGCGAATGGCCAGACCAACCGGGAAACGCAACTGCGCAAGAGCGACGGCAGCGTAATCACGATATTCGGTTCAATCAGGACAATCGATTTCGAGGGCGAGGACGCAATTCTGTCCGGTTTCCAGGACGTTACCGAACGCCGGCAGGCGGAGGATCAACTGAAGACAAGCGAAACGCGGTTCCGGGATTTCGCCGCCTCGGCTTCCGATTGGTATTGGGAAATGGACGAGAATCTGGTCTACACCTATGTCTCGCCCAATGTCCGGGAACTGCTTGATCAGCCGGCCAGCGATTTCATCGGCAATAGCCATGGGGACATCCTGGCGCGAAGATTCGATCAAAGCGAATGGCAGCCGTTTTTTGAGGCAGTGCGGAAACGCCGGCCCTACCGGAATTTGGTCATCCGGCGGCAGGAGGATGACGGCAGTGAAAGCTGGATATCTTCAACCGGGTTGCCGATATTCTCTGAAGACGGCGAATTCAAGGGCTATCGTGGCACCGCCACCAATATAACCGCCCTGAAGGAGGCGGAGGCAAATCTGCTGCAAGCGCAAAAGATGGAAGCGATCGGCCAGTTGACCGGCGGCATCGCGCATGACTTCAACAATCTTTTGGCCATCATGACCGGCAACATGGCGCTGCTGGAAGAAGATTTGGGCCCGGATCATAGATTTGCCGAACTGACCCGTCCCACCATGCGCGCCATCGGTCAGGCGACCAGTCTTATCAGCCGCATGCTCGCCTTCTCGCGCCGGCAACCGCTGGCGGCGAAACCTGTGGACGTAAATGATCTGCTAGGCGATATGCAGCCTTTGCTGCGGCGCACATTGGGCGATGATATTCAGGTTGTCATCACGCCGGAACCCGGCCTGATCCCCTGTTTTGCCGACCCGGCGCAGTTGGAACAGGCAATTCTGAATCTTGCCATCAATGCGCGGGACGCCATGCCCGAGGGCGGCTGCCTGACCTTTGCGACCAGCCAGGTCCAGGTTCCAGGCGACCAAATCCAGGGCGGACACGGTTTGGCGCCCGGGCAATATGTCGAAATCGCCATATCAGACAACGGATTGGGCATTTCACCGAGCGACCAGTTGAAAATATTCGAACCGTTCTTCACGACCAAGGACGTGGGCAAGGGTACGGGCCTGGGACTGAGCATGGTTTATGGCTTTGTCACCCAGTCGGAGGGACATATCGGTGTCAATTCCGAACTGGGCGTGGGTACGACATTCAGGATTTTTCTACCTCGCGCAACGGACGAACCAACGGTCGAGGCGTCTGGGCCATCGGCTTCTCCTGTACAACCGCAGGCTGGCAAGACCATCCTGGTGGTTGAGGATGAGCCTGAAGCAAAGAGACCGTCGCCACGATCCGGAAAAAAATATGGCCATGACGTCCTGCTTGCGGCCGACGGCCAAACCGGACTTGATGTGCTGCGCGAGCATGGGCGAATAGACCTACTGCTGACCGATATCATGCTGCCCGGCGGTTTAAACGGCAGTCAATTGGCGACAGCGGCGCAGGCGGAATTTTCGGCCTTGAAAATCCTGTTCATGAGCGGCTATGGCAATGACATTATCATCAGGCAAGGGCGCCTCGCACCCAATGTGCCGCTTTTGACAAAGCCGTTTACGCCCGAAAAACTGATTGAATATGTTGGCGAAATTCTGAGCGGTGACGATGATTTGGAAACAACGCCCGATAGCGGCGGTACCGCGAACCTGGGCGCCGCCTGATCAGTCGTATGACAGGGCGGGAAACCAGTCATCACCCCGTCCCGCCTTGGTCAGATCGAAAACATTCCACAACGGCCAGATCATATCGACATGGCGAAAATGCTGGCCGGGCTCCGCCGGCGCGTACAAGGCCTCGGTGCCATAGCTGTGATAAATGATGCCGTCCTGGCGTTGAAAGACGTTCAACATGGGAAGCTGGTTGCCCTCCCCGCCTTCGCCGAAGTAATCCAGGTTGAAACTGTTGCCGCCCGAAGACAGCAGCAGCAGATTGTCCCAGCCCCGCGCCGCGGCCCAGGCCGCCAAGGTTTCGGCCGGCGCCTTGGCGACGACCGCAAGATTGACCCGCTGTTGGATGTGGGGTGCGCTGGCGTTCAGGCTGTCCAGCATCGAGGTGCACATGGGACAGGGCGCGTCGTCGCCGGGCGCATACATGAAATTGTAGATAACCAAACTGTCCTTGCCCGCCGCGAACAGCTGCGACAGCCTGGTTTCCCCCGACGGACCGCCCGTAAATAAATAATCCTGGCTCACCGCGCCGCCCAACGGCAGCCCCCGCCGCAGCGCCGCGACCGCTTCCACTTGGCGTTTCAATTCCAACTCGGCCGCCAAAAGATCATCGCGTGCCTGCCTGTACGCATCGCTTTCACCCGGAAACCGCTTGTCATGATGCACGCCCATGAAATCATCCCCCGCAGAGCCAGTTGCCTATGATTTGATATGTGAAGACGTCGGCATTTTTCCAGTCATAGCGCCAGCCGCGCCTAGTGATCGGCCAGGTGCAGGATCTGTTCCCGCAGGCCGGTGTCATAGGACTTGCCGGCTTCGGTCAGGATCAGAGCGGTTGGAAAACGGCTTTGGATCAACGCCTTGCGTTCCAGCGCCCGCCAGACGCTTTGGTTCTTCAGACCGGTGGCATCGGCCGCCATCACCACACCGGCACCAAGGTGAAAATGATTGCCATGGGGCTGCGGCAGGGAAGTAATCAGGGCGCCGCCGTCCTCCCGCGCCGTCGATGTTTCCGGGGAAAGCGCCAGTTCCTGAAACAGCGTCAGGGTCTTCAGCTGCAATTTGTTCAGGCGCAAGGGATTATGTTTCGGCGGCATGGATATTCCCTCCTGTTTGCCATTCGGCGGCGATCATAAATCGGGGCGCAAGGTTTTGTTAATCTTTGTCTCGAAAAATTAACAGTACATTCTTTCGATTCGCGGGAATGCGCCGGATCAATCAGACATGGCGGTCGGTCCGCAGAAGCACCGGCCACATGGGTCCAATACCCGAATATGGGTATTGATGAATAATCCCGATTCTTCAAGGGGATAGCGCATGCAAGATGATACCGTGAGACGCGGACCGCTAGAACTGCACCCGGAACGGCACCGCGCCAGTTGGCGCGGGCGGGAGGTCGATCTGACCTTGCGGGAATACGCCATCGTGGAGAAGCTCGCCACACTGCCAGGTCAGGATTTACAATACCGCCGCCTGTACGACGTGGTACGCGGAAGTGGCTTTTCCGCCGGCGTCGGCACGGAAGGCTATCAGGTCAACGTGCGCGCCTTCATCAAACGGATCAGACGCAAATTCCGCGATATCGACCCGGAATTCGACGCCATCGAGAATTATCCCCGTTTCGGCTACCGCTGGCGGCCCGTGCGGAAGAGGGATAATGCGCGCTAATTTCCGCGCTGGCGACGAAGTCCAAAAACATTGCCCGTTCAAGTGCTTACGGAAGTCCGGCCTGGCATCCCCATAAGGAGAGCAGGGCCATATTCCAGGCAGGTTCGGAGCCAAATTGCCCCGAAATTGTCACAATTTTGCCCGCCTCATGCCCCGGTTCATGGGGCTTAATAGAGACTGCGCCGGTATAGTTGCTGAGGGCAAAAGTTTGAGAAACGATAAGCGTAGCCAAAATAGATGCGATCTCGCCAATGATCTGCAATGCGGCGGGATCAAGTCCATCATCATCCCGAAAATTGCACCCGGACCAATCGTCAAGACCGGCCCCGCTTGCCGGGCGGACAAGATCGATGGCCCGATGGCCGAGCACGATCTATTCGATGAATTGCAGGCGCTGTTCAGCCGCCTGGGCGCGGCCGAGATTTATTTGACCGCCTATCTGGTTGAATTCGGCGGCCTGTCCCAGCATCTGACAATGCCGCTATTGCGGAAAGCCGCCGGCGGTTGCGCCATGTTGCGCCTGCCCGCCAAGGGCCGTCACCTGGTGCTCTACCTCGGCCCCGAACCATCGGAAGATAGGGGAGGTTTTCCCGGCCGCTTGCGGCGCGGTCTGGCGGCCCTGACGGACACCGCCCCGCCCGGACACGCCTGGGCCCAGGTCAGGATGTTGCGCTGCTGTAATCACGACATCGCCGCACCGGCTCAATTGCTGTTCGATCTCAAGGCCGCCGCACCCCGGATGCTGGGCACCGCCGATCCGTGACAGCTGTTGCATCGGCTGAACCGAAAGGGCCCCGAATAGCTCTCGCCCCCCTTGGCAATGGGAATGGGAAATGGGTGATTTGCCCCGGACAGCCCGCATCCGCTATTGTCGTCCCAGAAAGTAGTTTGGGTAACATAGAGGAGATGCGCCATGGGACCGTTGGCGGGAATGAAAATAGTCGAATTGGCGGGGATCGGGCCGGTGCCGTTTTGCTCCACCCTGCTCTCGGACATGGGCGCGCAGGTTATCCGGGTGGACCGGACCGCGCCCTCGGGCCTGGGTATATCGGGCAAGAACCCGGCCTTTGACGTCCTGGGCCGTGGCCGGCAGTCAATCTCCGTAGATTTGAAGAAGCCCGATGGCGTCGAAACCGTCTTGCGTCTGGTGGAAAGCGCCGACGCCCTGGTCGAAGGCTTTCGCCCCGGCGTGACCGAGCGCCTGGGCCTGGGCCCCGATGTCTGTCTGGCGCGCAACGAGAAACTGGTTTATGGCCGCATGACCGGCTGGGGCCAGGATGGTCCGGTCAGCCACGCCGCCGGCCACGATATCAACTACATCGCCCTTTCCGGTGTGCTGTATTCCTGCGGCACCAAAGATAGCGGCCCCGTCCCGCCCCTGAACCTGACCGGCGATTTCGGCGGCGGCGCGATGTTCCTGGCCTTTGGCGTCATGGCGGCGCTGTGGGAGGCGCAACGTTCCGGCAAGGGGCAGGTTGTGGACACATCCATGCTGGAAGGTTCGGCCTATCTGATGCTGCCGATCTACGGCATGCATGGATCGGGCTTCTGGACCGACGATCGCGGCACCAATGTCCTCGATACCGGCGCGCCGTTTTATGGCACCTACGAGACCGCAGACGGCAAGCATGTCTCCATCGGCTCCATCGAGCCGAAGTTCTACGACGAACTGCTGGAAAAGACCGGCATGGACCAGATGAACCTGCCGCCGCAGATGGATCGCGACAGCTGGCCACAGGTTAAGGAGATCTATGCCGAGGTCTTCAAGACCAAAACCCGGGACGAATGGTGCGAGATCATGGAGGGGTCGGACATCTGTTTCGCACCGGTTTTGTCCATGACCGAGGCACCCAGTCATCCGCAGAATACCGCCCGCGAAAGCTTCGTCGAGGTGATGGGTGTCACCCAGCCCGGACCGGCACCTAGATTCTCCCGTACCGAGGCCGGCGTGCAGGGGCCGCCACCCACCTTGGGCCAGGACACCAAGGCGGGCCTGACGGACTGGGGCTTCTCGGACGAGGAGATCGGCGCCCTGCTGGACTCCGGCGCCGTGGTCCAGACAGAGCCGTACAAGGGCTAGGGTCAACTTGCATGGCCGCCGCCCGCCGACATGGGAATTGGCGGGGCGGCGGCCATGGGTTTTTTGTCCGTGTCAGGAGCGGGATATGAGCAGCGGTGATGAAGCGAGCGATGGGCGCGCCCGATTACGGGAAATCGAGGACGCGCGCCGAAAAGTGCTGGATGAAGGCCGTCCCGATGCGGTCGCCCGCCAGCACAAACATGGCAAATATAGCGCCAGGGAACGGATCACCAAGCTTTGTGACGAGGACAGTTTCCACGAATACGGCTCCTTGGTGGAACCGTTGCGCGATACCGGTTTCAACAAGGATCTGGATGCCCCCGCCGACGGCATCATCATCGGCAGCGGCCTGATCGACGGACGGCCCGCCGCCGTCATGTCGCACGACTACACCGTTCTTGGCGGCAGCACGGGGCGGCATGGTTCGTACAAGGCGAACCGGGCGATAATCAAGTCGATGGACGACGGCATCCCCCTGGTGGCGCTGTTGGAGGGCGGCGGCCACCGTATCCAGGATGGCCAGGACAGCCGCCATTTTGCCGCTGGTTCGCCTGTCTTTCAGCATTTCGCCCGCAATTCCGGCTGGGTACCCCAGGCCATGGCCATGCTGGGCCAGGGTTTCGCCGGCCCCACCAATTATGCCGCCCTGGCGGATTTCGTCGTCATGGTGCGCGGCCAGGCCACCATGGGCATGGCGGGACCGGCCCTGGTCAAGGCGGGCCTGGGCGAGGATATCGACAAAGAGACCCTTGGCGGCGCCATGATGCAGACCAACCGCTACGGCATCTCGGACCTGGCGGTGGATACGGAGGACGAGGCCCTGGCGGCGGTGCAGCGCTTTCTCTCCTACCTGCCCCCGAATGCGCGGCAGCCCCTGCCCATTCATCCAACCGATGACCCGGTGGGGCGGGCGGAGGAGGAGCTGCTGGAGATTATTCCCGCCAGCCCGCGCAAATCCTACGATGTGCGCCGAATTATCGAACTGATCAGCGACAAGGGCAGCGTGTTCGAAAAGAAGCCGTCCTACGCCCGCAACATCGTGACATCCTTCGCCCGCCTGAACGGCCGGCCGGTGGGTTTCGTCGCCAACCAGGCCCGGCACCTGGCCGGCATGCTGGATGTGAAGGCCTGCGAGAAAGCCTCCCACTTCATCGCACTGTGCGACGCCTTTGGCCTGCCGTTGGTGATGCTGATCGACGTGCCGGGCTTTGCCATTGGCTCGGAAGCGGAAAAGGCCGGGCTGGGCCGCCGCTCGGGCCGCTTGATGTTCGAAATGGGCCAGGCCACGGTACCCCGGGTCACCATCGTGCTGCGCAAGGGTTATGGCGGCGGCTACTACGCCATGGGCGGCGGCACGGCTTTTGACAACAACGCCACCTTTGCCTGGCCGACGGCGGAAATCTGCGCCATGTCCGTGGAAGGTTCGGTCGATGTGGCTTACCGGCGGGACTATGAACAGGCGGAAGACCCCGCCGCCCGGCGCCAGGAAATTATCGATATCTTCAAAAACCAGCTTGGCGCCCGGCGCGCGGCGGAGGCCTTTGGCATTGACGAGGTGATCGATCCGCGCCAGACCCGCCAGGTTCTGTGTGATACTTTCGATAGATCGCCGCCCCGCCGGCCCGACAAACATCCACCGCGGCTGCGTAGCATTTCACCGATTTAGTAGGAGAGAGATATGTCATTGAACGGACGCACAGCCCTGGTCACCGGCGCGGGCCGCGGCATCGGCCGCGCCATCGCCGTGGCGCTGGCCAAGGACGGCGCCGATGTCGCCGTCAATTACCGCCGGGACGACGAGGCGGCGGCGGAAGCGGTGGCGGAAATCGAGGCCCTGGGCGGCACGGCGAAAGCCTACCGCGCCTCCGTCGACAATCTGGAGGAAGTTACCGCCATGGTCGCCGATATCGGGCGCGAGATGGGGCCGATCGGCATATTGATCAATAATGCCGGTATCGCCAGCCGGGGCAATTCGGTGGCCGACACGGACCCGGCGGAAATGGAGCGGGTGGTCCGCGTGCATGCCTTTGGGCCGTTTTATCTCTCCAATCTGGTACTGCCCATGATGCGCGATCAGGACCGCGGCGATATCGTCATGATTTCCTCCGTCGCAACGGATAGTTACGGCGCCTTCGGCAATCCCTACAACATGGGCAAGGCGGCGATGGAAGCCCTGGCCTTCACCATGGCCAAGGAGGAACACCGCAACAATATCTACACCAATATCGTCGCGCCGCCCCTGGTCGAAACCGACATGGGCCGCCGCCTGGTCAAGGCCCGTTCGGGGATCGAGGATCTGCGCCAACTGGACGCCGGCATGCCGTTCAGCCACGTCTGCCAGCCCGAAGACATCGCCAATACCGTGCGTTATCTGGTTTCGGACCAGAATAGCTATGTCAACGGCCAGCGTATCGCCGTCGACGGCGGCGGCAGCGCCAGTGCGCCGAAGTTCGACAAGTGATGATGTAGGGATTCTGCACCAGATCAAATGGCTGCGTGGCGCTAGTGATAGCCATTCGCATTAAAAAAAGCAGTGGAATTACAACTGTTTTTGCTGAAACATGCCGGATGTACAGTCGTCATTCCGGGTGGATCGCAATGTACAGCAATTTTCTGCTCAAATTTCCGGGCGTCACGGCGCTTGCCCTGCTTCTCGCGCCGCTCCTGGCCCCGTCCGCCCAGGCACGGGACCGGGTCGCGGTCGTGACCGAAACATGGAAGCCTTACAGCTATGAAGAAAATGGTATCGTCAAGGGCAGCGCCACGAAGATTGTCCGCGCCGTCCTGGAACGGGCCGGCATCGACTATTCCATTCAAGTCTACCCCTGGGCCAGAGCCTACAAGACGGCGCTGAACCGCGAAAGTGTGGTGCTGTTCGCCGTCGTCCGGACAGAAGAGCGGGAAAAGCTGTTTAAACCCCCATTTCCCAGATGAACTCGTTAATCGATGCCCTGAGATGGAGATTATGCTATAAGAATCAATATGTTGAGG
>JASLLM010000048.1 GCA_030747035.1 Alphaproteobacteria bacterium
GCCCGGCGATATCATCCATCAATTGGCCTTGCGGGCGGAGGGCCTGGCGCTGGCCGCTGCCGGCTCCCTTTACCCCGATCACGTGGTATTTCTGGGCAGTGCCATTGCCCGCGCCGGCAGCGTGGCGGAGTTGAGGGCATTTTGCCGGGCCGAAAGCGATGATCCGCTGCGCCCCAAGGCCGTGGCCCTGCAGGGCGCGGGCGTGGCCCACGCGAAATCCCTCTCGCCAGGCGGCATCGAGATGCTGGCGGCCCTGGCCCAGGTCTGCCGCCGCGCCCCGGAGGATCTGCAGGCGCGCTATCTCACCAGGGCCGAGGAGTGGGAGCTGGCAGATTGGGATGCGGAAAAATACCGCCAAGCCTTGGACGGTTAAGCGCCACCCGTTGAACGGACAATCCTCAAAACGGATTGCCGACGATGCCGCCGTCGACCCGCAGGGCGGCGCCGTTGGTGGCGGAGGCGGCTTTGGAGCAGAGGTAGCAGATCAGATTGGCGACCTCCTCGGCGGAGGCATAGCGCTGGATTAGGGAGGTGGGGCGCCGCTCGGTGAAGGCGCGGGCCATGGCCTCCTCCACCGTGATGCCTTGCAGACGCGCCCGTTCCGCCAGGTTGGCCGGTGTCGCCTCGACCCAGGTCGGCCCCGGCAGCACCGAATTGACCGTGACGTTGGTGCCTTTGGTGCTTTCCGCGGCACCGCGGGCGATCACCATCTGGGCGCCCTTGGAAAATCCATAATGCACCATCTCCACCGGCACCACGATGCCGGCCTCGGACGAAACGAAGATGATCCGGCCCCAATTGTCGTCGCCGTCTTCCGCCAGCATGCCCTGCAGATAATGCCTCGTCAGGCGCACGCCGCTCATGACATTGATGTCGAAGATCGACTGCCAGTCCTCGTCGGTGATGTCAAAGAACGGCTTCGGCCCGTAGACGCCGGTGTTGTTGATCAGAATATCCACCGCCGGAAAGGCCTCGGTCACCGACCCGCAGCCCGCCTCGTGGGAAAGATCCGCCGCCGCGCCGTGCAGAACGGCCCCCGCAACCGTTTCCGCTATATCGGCCATTGCCTTGTCGACCGCGTCCTGGGTGCGGCCATTTATGATGACTTCCGCTCCCATGGCAGCCAGGCCCTTGGCGGCCGCCAAACCAATGCCCCGCGTCGAGCCGGTCACCAGTGCCAGTTTTCCCGACAAATCCAAATCCATGATGGTGTTCCTCTAAATGTGATATTTGTTTTGCGATGACAATAGCCTAATCGCGGCGTCCCCGCCGGGTTGTCGCCAGCAGGAAAATCCCCGCCGCAAGGGTCACGGCACTGAGAAGATAGAAGGCATTGCCGTAGCCGCCGCCGAATTCGACCATGGCGCCGAACACCGGCGGGCCGCTGACGATGCCGAAGAACAGGAAGAACTGGCCGCCGCCCGTGGCCTCGCCCACCTTGCCCACGGGTGCCAGGCGGGCGAATTCCGAAAGCAACAGGCCCAGCACCCCATTGATGCTGGCGCCCAACAGCACGGCGACCAGGGCGCTGAGCCAGAAGGGCCAGGCGGGGGAGAAAAGGCTCATGGCCAGGATGCTGCCCGACATCATGATGCCGATCAGGCCCAGCAGAGCCCAGGTGCTGATATAGCGTCCCGCCACCAGACCCCAGAAGATCCGCGCCGGAATGGCGGAGCCATGGATAATGGCGAAGATGCCGCCCGCCATTGCTATCTCCAGGCCCTTGCTCTCCACCAGGTAGATCACCGCATAGGACAATATGGCCAGTTGCGCGAAGGTGAAGAAATAGCCCGCCGCCGCCAAGGTGATCAGCGGCCGGTTGCTGACGATGACCCGCAGGGTATCGGCGATGCCGCCCAGGCCGACGGGGTGGGCCGGGTCGCGATCGTCATCCAGATCGTTGCGGATCGTCTGCAGCCCCAACAGGGTCAGCGCGGGAATAATGGCGATCAGGATGACGGCGATGCGCCAATCATAGAGCGCCACCAGGGGCGGCAGCAGCAACCCGGCCAGCATGCCGCCCATGGGCGTGCCGGTCTGCTTGATGGAAAAGACCAACGGTTGCCATTGCGCCGGCGCGTGGCGCGCCAGGATGCGGGAGCCCGCCGGGTTCAATGGCCCCACGGCGATACCCAGCAACACCGCGCCGGCCATGGCCACGGGCCAGATGGGAAAGATCCCCGCCAGCACAACGCCCAGGACAGCCGCCAGCAAGGCGGCCTGCGAGGTGCGGATCACGCCAAACCGGGCCATCACGCCGCCGGCACCCAGTCCGCCGATCATGCCGACGATATACAGAACGGCGACATAGATGCCGATACTGGTGGGCCTGACGCCAAGATCGGCGGCTGCCTGCACCGCCACCACGGGGCCTGCGAAACTGCACATGGTGCCGAACGACTGGATGGCCAGCATCGCCGGCAGGGCGATGCGGATTTTCGTCTGCCACAGCTCCCGCATACCCGCTCGCCCATTGCCAAAATCACACAGGCCAAGACTAATGCCGGTGGGCATGTAAAGAAACTGTGGCGTATGGCTTGTCATGGCTTAACATGGGGTGTTAATATAGGGCATATGAGCAAGGGACACGAAGACCCGAGCGTGGCGTTTTTTCTTGAGTTGGATGGAACGGTTCATTTCGTTGACGAAAAATGCCGTTTCCGGGTTGAGATCCAGGCCAGGCGCACGGAAGTTACGCCGGAACGGCCGCATGGCCTGAGCTATTCGCTGACCCTTCATGATGCCGATGGCAGTCGAATATTGGGATTTGATAATGCCCATCCGGTGCCTGCGAATAGGGGGCCCGGCGGCAGGAGGCATAAGTATCATGATCATAGACATCGTTTTGAGACGACCCGCATTTACGCGTTCACAGATACGGAAACGCTGATATCGGATTTCTATCGCGCGGTTGATCGCGTCTTGAAGGACAAAGGGGTGAAGACATGACAACGCTCAAAATTGGCATTGCCAGTTACGAGACCATGAAGAAACGGACGATGGCGATCGCGCGGGGAGAATACAAGCCCAAACGAGGTGAGCCGAAGGTTTGGTTTCCCTCCCTGGAGGCATTCGCGGGCATATTGTCCGAGAATAACCGAGCCCTGTTGCAGATCATTATTGATAGCCAACCTGGTTCATTAACAGAGCTCGCCAACCTATCGGGCCGCAAGACCGCCAGCCTGTCCCGCACCCTGAAATCCATGGCTCATTACGGCTTGGTTGATTTGGAGAAGGACCGTGGCGGTAGGCTGCGGCCCCGCGTCAAATATACGGATGTCGCCCTTGATCTGCCCATCGCGAAAGAGCAGGAACGAATCCCGGCATAGGGAGCCGAACCCTGGGCGACGTTCCAAACTGCGTTATACTTTGCACCACGCGTTCCTATCACTCTGCTGGACGGATTTGACATGGATATTGGCATCGCCGCACCTCTGCCCGCTTACACTATCGACCCGGCCTTCATGGCCAGAAAGGTCGAGGAATTGGGCTTCGATTCCCTTTGGTACGCCGAACACCCCGCCGTACCCGTGCATTCGGACAGCCCGTTCCCATCCACCGGCGGGGAGATCCCCTGGACCTATTCCCATTTCACCGATCCCTATGTTTCGCTGGCCCGTGCCTCCGCCGTAACCTCACGGATCAAGCTGGCCACGGGCATTACCCTGGTGCCGGAGCGTAATCCGTTGCTGTTGGCCAAGGAAATTTCGGTATTGGACCTGCACAGCGGCGGGCGCTTTCTATTTGGCATCGGCACCGGCTGGCTGCGGGAGGAGACGGAGCTGATGGGTGGCGATTTCCCCCACCGCTGGAGCCAGACCAGAGAAGCCCTGGATGTGATGAAAAAGCTCTGGGCGGAGGAAGAAGCGGAGCATCACGGCAAGTATTTCGACTTTCCCCCGGTGCGCTCCTATCCCAAGCCGGCGCAGAAGCCCCATCCGCCGATCCTGATCGGCGGCGCGGCCAAGAACGTGCTGCGCCGGGTGATCGATCATGGCGACGGCTGGCTGCCCAACCGGGTCACGCTGGAGGCCCTGGCCGATAGCCGGCGGCAACTGAACGAAATGGCGGAGGCCGCCGGGCGCGATCCGAAATGCATCACGATCACCGTCTACGGCCAGGCGGCGGATGGGGATCTGTTCCGCTCTCTGTTCGATGCCGGCGCCGACCGGGTGGTGGCCCGGCCCGTGCATGTGGAGACCGAGGCCGAGATGGCGGCGCAACTGGAGGCCATCGCCAAAGAGGTCATGTAGGCCGATAAGGCGTCATCCGGGGCAGCCAGCGCGGCACCTGGCGCTTGTATGCCAGATACGCCGCACCGTAGCGCTTTGCCAGGCCGGGTTCTTCCGAGAAAATGAAATAGATCGTATTCAGGACGAAAAAGAATAGCGTCCATGCTGCGAGGGGCCATGAGTGCAGGAATATGGACTCTGCTGCCTGAAAGAACAGCACGCCCGTTAGCATGGGGTTCCGCATGTAGCGATAGGGTCCCGTCACAATGAATTTCTGGATCGGCTCCCATGGTGCCGGGGTGCCGCCGCCACCCTGGGTGGCGAACAGCCGGACGGTCCAGCCCATCAGGACCAGGCCGGCCAGCCCGGGAAAGACCGCGCCGATCCAACTGGCCGCGCCTTCAGGCGGAAACACCGCCGCATATCCGGTGTTTTGGGTGAACCAGAGGACCGCCGCCGGCACGTAGACCAGTGCCGTACCCGGCAGGATAAGGATCGCCTTTGCGAATGACCAGTTCATGGGTACGGCTATGCGATATGCAGCGGCACCGAGGTCATGTCCCGGCCGATGGTCAGGGGGCCGTCATAAGTCTGCCGAACCTCGGCCTCCAGGGCGGCCAGTTCCGCCTCCGATTTCGGGCGCAGGTGGGTCAGCACCAGATGACCGACGCCGCATTCCTTGGCGACGGTGGCAGCCTGGACTGCATCGGCCAGGGTGAAGGTGGCCACATCGCTCAAATGGGAATTTCCCCGTGTTTCCATGCTGCCGGCGAAACAGCACTGCACCAGAATGTCTGCGTCCTGGGCCATTTTGCGTAGGCCGCCGCAGTCGATGCTATCGCCGCTGACCGTAATGACCCTGTCGCCGGCTTCGAAGCGGTAGCTCAGGCATTTCCAGTTGTTCTTGAATTTCTTGCTGAAATTCAGGCCATGGCCGTGCACAACATAGGCGCAACTGACCCGCCAGTTCGGCGTTTCAACGACGTCGCCAGGTTCGATGTCCTTCGCCTGTACCGGTTTCCAGCCGCCAAAGGCCGGCTCGCCCACGGAGCGCCATTCGATATCCTTGGCATAGACCTTGTTGACCAGGGTATCGACGATCTCTTCCGTGCCCGGTGGGCCATAGATCTTCAGCTCTTCCGTGCGGCCGCGCAGCCAGGTGGTGATCATCACATCGGCCAGATCGGAAATATGATCCAGATGGTGATGGGTGATGAAGACCGGGTTCACCTGGGCCGGTTCCTCGCCGGCCTCGACCAGGCGGATGCCGACGCCACGCCCGGCATCGAACAACAGACGCTCCGCGCCATGGCGGATCAGCGTGCTGGGGCCAAAACGATCGGCACTGACCCAGGGCCCGCCGGTGCCCAGCAGCAGGACCGAGGTGTCATCCGGATTGGAAGGGATCATGATCCGTTGCTTCCTCTACAGAAAACGCGGCAGGACTTTTTCCGTGAACATCACGAAGGAGGCATGGCTCAATGGCGCAATCATCAGGTACTCAAGCGGCAGGGTTTCCTGCATTTCCTGGATGTCGTCGATGACCTTCTCGGGCGTGCCGCAGATGGCGATCTCGTTGACATAGCGCGCCACCGGGTCATCGTCATCACGCAGCGATTGATCCAACGCCTCCACCTGCACCGTCTTTTGTGCCCCGGCGGCGGTGCCGCGGATATTCGCCTTCTTGCGCAAATAGCTGCCGAACATGAACTCGGCGCCCTGCTGGCCCACTTTCCGGGCTTCCGCCTCGGTCGCGCCCATGGCCAGGGTCCGCGCCATGGGAATGTCCCGTCCGGCAATGGAAAAGCCCGCGCCTTCCAACGTCTCCTTGTAGAAGGAGCGTTTCTTTGAGATCTCGGCGTGCGTGGCATGGGGGTCCATCATGATGGAGTGGCCCTCACTGGCCGACCATTCCAAGGCCTCGAGAGACGATGCCGCCAACCAAACCGGCATGGGGTCCTGAAATGGTTTCGGCAGCACCTCCACATCCTTGAAGTGCCAGAACTCGCCGGTATGATTGACCTTGTCGTTATTCCAGGCCTTGAGAACGATTTCCACCGCCTCGCGGAACCGGGGATAGCTTTCCTTGGGCTCAACACCGAATACCTTGTGCTCGGTGGGATCGAAACCGCGCCCCGCGCCCCAGTTCACCCTTCCGCCGGACAAGTTGTCCAAGAGGGCGACTTCTTCCGCCAGGCGTAGGGGATGGTAGAACGAGGCCAGGGAGACCGCCATGCCGATGCGCAATTTCTCGGTCCGGGCCGCGATATGGGTGCCCATCATGTGCACCGAGGGGCAGACGCTATAGGTGGAGAAATGATGCTCCGCCAGCCAGACCGCGTCGTAGCCGGTCTTGTCCATGATTTCCATGCGCTGGAAGGCCCGGTCGTAAACCGTGGCCAGGGGCACCCGCCGGCCCGGCCAACTGAAAAACTGAAGCACGCCGAATTTCACGATGTTACCTCCCCCAATTCCATACATCACGATTATCCGCCAGGTGTTCTCCGGCACCCGTGTCGCGGGACCATTAAGCAACGTCGCCGCCAACCAATCAAGGGATGTGGTCGTGACGAAGTGGATTTGCATGCGAAGTTCACTGCTACCCACGAACAGGCAGTTCGTGCATAGTGCAATGAATGCATCGGCGCCGTATTTCCTTGGGGGACGTTATATGGAACGAATATCCATTCAGGAACCGTTGGCCTCCCCCAAGCTGCGTCAATTGCGGGACTATTGGCTGGAAGCATGCGGCGACCGGCGGATGCCGTCGCGGCGCGATATCGATCCCATCAGCATCCCGCATCTGTTGCCAAACATTACGCTCATTGATGTGGTTCGCGATCCGCTGCGCTTCCGCTACCGTTTGATCGGTACGGCCATCACTGAATTAACCGGACGCGATGCCACTGGCAGGTGGCTCGACAGCAAGCTTTATGGCGAAAATCTGGATGAGATGTTGTGGACGTTCCAAACCTGCACCGAAAACCGCGAACCGGTGGCGGTGCGCCAAAAAGCACAATTTCCAGATAGAGATTGGTTGCTCGTCGAAGTTCTTTTGGTGCCCATGGGAACCAGCGACGAGGCTGTTGACGTTATCATGAGCGGTCTGGTCGCCGTGGACGAGGACGTCAAGCAGCCGTCGCAGGATATCGGCTATATCCTGGACTGGCGCCTTGACGCGGCGAGTTAAGCCATCCCGATGGCCTTGCGTTAGCCCGGTTTGAACACCGTATCGGCGAACGCGGGTAGCCCGCCGCAGCGTTGCGCCAGCGCGGCGAGCGCGGGGTAGGGATCGTCTTTCAACAGATAGCGCGCCGCGATACCGACAAAATCATAGGCCACGACGGCATTGACATCAGCCAGAGTCAAATGGTCGCCGTGCAGGTAGTCGCCGCTGGAGGCTGCTTCGTTCAGGGCGGCCAGGCCGCCGGCGACCTGGCCCTCCACCATTTTGACCCAGTCGTCATAGACCAGTTCCTTCGGCCGTCGGTTGCGTTCGTAGGAAGAGGCGACGCCTTTTTCCATCACGCCGTGGCCAATGGCGGCCAGGCGCAATACGGCCCGGCGATCAGCGCCGCCGGCAGGCAGCAGTTGGTGTCCGGTATCGCCCACTTCTAGCAGGTGGTCGATGATGGCATTGCTGTCGATCAGACATTCGCCGTCATCCAAGATCAGCGATGGCACGCGGACCACCGGGTTGATCTTGGCGATCTCTTCGGCGTCATCGGCGGTGGACAATCCCCGCTGTTCATAAGGCAGATCCAGCAGTTTGAGTATGACGGAGGTGCGGCGAACGAAGGGCGAGAGATTGCGGCCAATGAGTTGCATTTTGACTATTCCATGTTGTTCTTGTTGTTGCGGTAGCCCAGGCGTACGGCGGCGATGGCATCGGCCACGGCGGCCTGGCTGGGGTCAATGACGGGCACGCCCAGGCTGTCTTCCAGGCGTCGGCGGTAGCGCGCCATGCCGGCGCAGCCCATGATCAGGACATCCGCGCCATCTTCCTCGATCAACTGCCGGCCCACCTTCGTCATGCGGCCCTCAACTTCCTCCTCCGCGCCCAGCCCGGTGACACCAACGCCGATGGGGCGGTCGCCGGCCAGGCGGCCTTCCAGTCCCATCTGCCGGATATAACGGCGGTGGCGGGCGACGCCGGCGGGCAGGATGGCGATGATGCCGAAGCGCTCGCCCAAGGTCAGCGCTGTGGTGATGCCGCTTTCGGATATCCCCATGACCGGGCGGGATGTGGTCTCCCGCGCCGAGTGCAGGCCGGGATCGGAAAAACAGGCCACGACAAAGGCATCGGCGCTATTGCCTTCTCGCTCGATCAGGTCGCACAACGGCCCCACCACGCCGTCCACGTGGCGCTGGGTCTCGATACCCGGCGGACCTTCCGCCAGGGTCAGGCAATCGATCGCCGGGCCGTCCGCGAAGCGTAACGGCGCCATGGCCGCGTCGATCCCCTCGGTGACATCGACCGAGGAGTTGGGATTGATAACGACGATACGCTCAGACATGGTTGTCTCCCCGCGATATCATTCAGGCGGTGCGACCGCCCCGGTCCGTTCCGTGATCAGGCCATAGGCCTCAATGCGCCGATGCTGATCAAAGTTAAACACCGTGTCGCGGATATAGCGGCCACGGTCCAAATCGCATTCCGCGACGATGACTTCGTCTTCCGAGGTTGTGGCCAGGGCCACGATCTCCCCGGTCGGCGCGATGATGCAGCTTCCCGCCATCATGTCGACACCGCCTTCCATGCCCGCCTTGGCGGTGCCCACGGCCCAGGTGCCGTTTTGATAGGCCCCGGCCTGCATGGAAACGTGATTGTGGAACATGCGCAAATGCGGGCTTTCGGCTGCCACGGAATTATAAACCGGCGTGTTGTAGCCCAGCATGACGATGTCCACATCCTGCATGCCCATGACACGCCAGGTCTCGGGCCAGCGGCGGTCATTGCACAGACACATGCCCATCACCCCGCCCATGGTGCGGAATACCGGAAAACCCAGATCACCGACCTCGAAATAGCCCTTTTCCAAGTGCTGCCAGGGCCGTTCGGGTTCGTAGGTGGCATGGCCAGGCAAATGCACCTTGCGGTATTTGCCGACGATTTCGGCCTGCTGATTGACCAGGATGGCTGTATTGAAACGGCGCTTCTTGCCGGTTTCGTCATGAAACAACTCCGAATAGCCCAAATAGAAACCGACACCCAGTTCCTTGGACAGATCGAACAGGGGCTGGGTCTGGGCCGAGGGCATTTCGGTTTCGTAGAAACTATCCAGTTCCGCCTCGTCCTCGATATGCCAGCGCGGGAAAAAGGTGGTCAGGGCCATTTCCGGATAGACCACCAAGCGGGCACCCCGGCCATGGGCATGGCGCATCATGTCGGTCATGCGCTTAACGACGCTGTCCTTGCTTTCCTCCCGCTCAATTGGGCCCAGTTGAGCGGCGGCGACGGTGATCAGACGTGACATGATGGCTCCCAAGGTTCCTATGTGTGCATTGTGGTATTATAGGGCATGAAGCAATGAGGGCTATTCCTTGGCGATACTTTTTTACTGTCCCTGGGACAATTCGGATCAATGGTTGGCCGCGTTGCGGTCGGCGCTGCCCGAGGATGATTTTCGGGTCTGGCCGGATGTGGGCGATCCCGAGGAGATTGATTTCGCCATGGTTTGGAAAATTCCACCAGGTGTTCTTGCCGGATTTCCCAATCTGCTGGCCATCGCCTCCCTGGGCGCCGGGGTTGATGCCTTGGTTGATGATCCCGACCTGCCGCGTAATGTCCCCGTAACCCGATTGGTTGATCCGCTGATGGCCGACCGCATGGCCGAATACGTCTGCGCCACGGTGCTGCATCATCACCTTGGCCTGGACAATTACGGCCTGCAACAATCCCGGAAGCATTGGCAGCGTCATCCCACGACGGATGCCCGGGACCGTACCGTGGCTTTACTGGGTCTGGGCCAAATGGGGCAGCGCTGTGCGCAACGCCTGGCCGCTCTGGGCTTCAATCTGCTGGGCTGGAGCCGAAGTGCCAGGGAAATAGCCGGTATACGCTGTAGTCACGGCCTCGAGGCGCTGAAGGATGTACTGCGGCAGGCAGAGATCGCGGTCCTGCTGCTTCCGCTGACCGAACGGACCGTCAATCTGATGGACCAGGCGACCTTCAGCGCCATGCCGGAAGGTGGATATCTGATCAACTGCTCCCGCGGCGAATGCGTGGTGGAGGATGATCTGCTAGCGGCTCTGGACAGCGGCCATTTGGCCGGTGCGACCCTGGATGCTTTCCGTGACGAACCCCTGGCCGCCCACAGCCCCCTTTGGCGGCATCCGAAAGTGCGGATCACGCCGCATATCGCCTCCCTATCGGCCGCCGGGACAGCGGCCCCGATCCTGGCCGATCAGGTGCGCCGGGCTCGTGGTGGTCAGCCCGTGGCGGACCGGGTCGATATCGACAATGGATATTAGGTGGTATGTAGGATCACGATGAATCTTGGGGTCGTCAGAAAAATGCCGGCGAATTTTGCGGTGATATTGGCGGTGCTGGCCGCGCTGATGCTGGTGCCCCATGGGGCGATAGCGGGCGAGGAGATACCCGACGCCGCCGATCCGTACCTGTTGCTGCGCGGCGTTGATCCCGCCCGCCCGATCCAGGACTGGCTGACCCCGGCCGAGCCAACGGCGGTGCAGCCCTATCCCGCCAATGGCGAATTGCTGAAGCAGACGCCTCCGGTTATCCGCTGGCCATATGATGGCAACATGGTGTCCTGGCAGGTGGCGGTCAAACTCGGCGATGGCGGCGAATTGGACCGAATGGCGAGGAAGAATTGGCTATTTCTGGATCGCGAATTGCCCCCCGGGCGGCATGCCTGGCGCCTGTGCGGCTGGCCAAAGGGCGACGAGGCAACGGCGTGGAGTGAATGGCGGTTTTTCACGGTGCCGCACAATGCCCACCCGTTCGTGGTGCCTGATTTCGACGCGCTTTTTCAAAAGGCAGGGAAAAAGGCCCGACCGCGTTTGATCCCCACCGGCAAGGCCGGGCGCCACGTCTTGAATGCGGTGCATTTCGGCCAGCGGGGGGAAATGTTTGAGAGCTTGCGGCGCCGGTTGAACAACGATTTTCTGGGGCAGGCGCTGCCTGGCGAGCCACCGATGGCAACGTATGAGGTTGAAGATTTCTACGAGAAACGGCGGGTTGGTATCGCCATCGGACGGATCGTATATCGCGCGGCGGCACCTGCCCGAATGGCTGCGTTTGCCTGGCTCGGCAGCAAGGACCGGCGCTATCTGAAAGAGGCCATGCGCCGGGCCCGCCAGTTGGCCGCTTGGGACCCGCGCGGCAGTACCGGGCGCCGCTCGCAGGACTCGATCTCGCGCGAAATCGCGCTCACCCTGGCGACAGTGCTGGATCTGACCTACGACCATTGGGACGAGGGGGAGCGGCGGGAAATCGTCGCCGCGATCGTAACGCGAACACAGGACCTGTTCGACCATTACATCGCGGGCAATACGAACCAGCTCGTCCGCATGCCATATAATTCTCACGGCTACCGCCACTCTGGTGCCATTGCCGCCATTTCATCGTTGCTGGCGGGTGAAAGTCCGATGGCACGCCAATGGTTTCTTGGCACCTTGCCCGTCTACTTGGCAATGAATAATCCCTGGGGCGGCGACGACGGCGGCTTCGCCAACAGTCTCAACTATGCCCTATGGAATATTAGCGCCCACTTGCGCTTTGGCGATATTCTGGAACCCGCGACCGGCTTGGCGATACGCCGTTCCGCCTGGTTGCAGGAGGTAGGCCAGTATTTGCGCTATTTTGCCCCTCCGGGAACGCCCGACGGGGTTTTCGGCGACGGACACGAACATAACCGGAAAACTAATTGGCGGCGTTTGGCGAATATCTACGCACAGCGGGTAGATAGGCCACATTACAGGCGTTTCGCGAATGATTGGGGCAAGCCGCCGATGATGCCTAGCTGGATTTTTGCGCCTGTGCCGGAAACACCAGGCACGACCCCAACGGCAGCGAAGATATTGGCGCCAAACGTGGCACATTTCCCCTCGATCGGTTGGACGGCCATGCATAGCGATTTGGCGGACAGGCAAAGGACCTCAGTCTATTTCATATCGTCACCCTATGGTTCTTATAATCATTCTCACGCGGCGCAGAACAGTTTTGTTGTTCATTCCAAGGGCCGGCGACTGGCCTTGTCCACAGGTTACTATGATTTCTATGGTTCCGATCATCACCAACAGTGGACCAGGCAAAGCAAATCGAAGAATACGATCACCTATGACGGCGGCAAGGGGCAGCGGATTAATGACATGTCGGCGCGGGGTCGCACGACGGTGTTTAGGCAGGACGATGACATGGCCGTTGTCGTGGGCGACGCCACGAAGGCATATGGCAACGGCATGAAGAAAGCCATTCGAACCCTGGCCTATCTGCGACCCAAGAGCATTCTGGTCTATGATCTATTGCGGGCCGACGAACCGCGGCGTTGGGAGTGGAATTTTCATGCCCTATCCCAGATCATGGATTTCGGCCCGAACGCCGCCGCTATTGCAAACGGTCCGGCATCCCTTTGCATCGAAATATTGGCCGGCCCGGAAATGGATTTCTCCATGACCGACCGCTTTGGGGCCGACCCCGACCCCAAGCTTGGCGACTATGCGGCCCAATGGCATGGCGTTTTCGCGGCCCGGAAGCCGGCTGTGAAAGCCGAGATTTTGACTTTGATGACCGTCGATTGCGCGCCCAGTTCCATCGCCGATCTGACGCCACATCCTTCGGGCGGCTATAGCCTGAAGCTGGACGGAATAGATTTGCTGATCAATGCCTCGGGTGTGGCGCGGTCGAAATGAGGCCGCTGGCGGAATTTTCAGTGCAAGACCGCCGGGGGGTGAGGGCGGTTCTGTTCGACATAGATGATACGCTGACGACGGATGGCAAGCTGACCGCCGAGGCCTATGGCGCCATGGCGGATTTGCAGGCGGCCGGCTTATTGCTGGCACCGATTACCGGCCGTCCCGCCGGTTGGTGCGACCATATCGCCCGCATGTGGCCAGTCGACGGCGTGGTTGGTGAAAATGGCGCTTTCTATTTCCGCCATGACGCTGATAAGCGGCGGATGATCCGCCATTATGCCCAGGACGAAAAAACCCGGGCGGCGTATCGGCGCCGGCTGGACGAACTGTGCCGCCAAATTCTAACGGAAGTTCCTGGTTCCGCTGTCGCCTCCGATCAGTTCAGCCGCCAGGCGGACCTGGCCATTGATTTTCGGGAGGATGTGCCGCCGCTGCCCATGGCGGCGGCCGAGCGCATCGTGGCCCTTTTTCAGGCGGCTGGGGCCCGCGCCAAGACCAGTTCGATCCATGTCAACGGCTGGTTTGGCGGCCACGACAAGCTGTCCATGGCGCGGCAGTTCCTGTTGCGCGAGACATCATTGGATCCAGATGCTGACAATGGGGCCATCGTATTCGTGGGTGATTCTCCGAACGATGCACCCATGTTCGGCTTTTTTCAGAATGCGGTCGGTGTCGCCAATTTGTCTTCTTTCAAGGGCCAATTGGATGCTGAACCATGCTACCTCGCCAACGCTTCCTCTGGCGCCGGATTTGCCGAACTGGCTCGGGCTTTGCTGTCAGCGAGGTAAATTGCATTGCACCACCAACCGTGCAACAGTCCTGTTACAAGGTCGCTAAAAGCGGCCAAGAATCGACAGCAGGAATAATGGGAGAGCATCATGAATTCATTTATGACCAAACGGCGGTTTCTCTCCGCCGGCATCTTCGCCACCACCGCCCTGGCATTGGCAATGGCTGGCGCAAATCCGGCGGCGGCTTGCAAGAACCGCGGCAACCTAGATAGCCGCTTTTGCGATGACAACGGCGACCTGGTCGCTGACACGCCCTCCGATTCATCGAAATGGCTCAACCCCAGCACATTGATATTTTCCTATACGCCGGTGGAAGATCCTTCGGTGTACGAAAATGTGTTTGTGGAATTCATGGACTATATGGCCAAGAAGACCGGCAAGAAGGTCAAATGGTACGGGGCCGAGTCGTATGCCGCGCAGGTCGAGGCCATGCGCTCGGGCCGCCTGCATGTGGCCGGTATCTCGACCGGCCCGACGGTGTTTGGCGTCAATCTGGCCGGCTATGTGCCCGTCGCGATCATGGGCAAGGCGGATGGCCGCTTCGGCTACCGCTTGCAATTGATCACGCACAAGGACACCGATATCAAAAAAGTGTCCCAGATGAAGAACCGCAAGATTGCCCACGTCACGCCATCGTCCAATTCGGGCAATCAGGCGCCGCGCGCCTTGTTCAAGTCCATGGGCGTTGTGCCGGACAAGGACTACAAGGTGATCTATTCAGGCAAACATGACAATTCCATCATGGGGGTCGCCAACAAGGACTATGACGCGGCTCCCGTTGCCTCCTCGGTACTGGACCGGATGCACGACAAGGGTATCGTGGACAAGGGCGACCTGCGGATCATCTGGCAGTCGCGTCTGTTCCCCACCACCTCCTATGGTTACGTCTACAATCTGCATCCCGATTTGCAGAAAAAGGTCACGGACGCGTTCCTGACCTTTGATTGGACGGGCACGGCCCTGAAAAAGGAGTTCGGCAAGAAGTCGGACAAGTTCATCCCTATCACTTTCAAAGAGCATTGGTCCGACATTCGCACGATTCAGGAGACCAATGGCGTGGTCTACAGCGATGCCGCGCTGAAGGGCCTGAAGCTGAAAAAGAAAAAGAAGAAAAAGAAAAAATAGCGCCCGAAACCGTGTTTAGGTGCACCGTTTAGGTACACCAGGGCGCGGCGGTCCGGAGAAGGTCCGCCGCGCCCCGCTTCATGATGTGAACCATGCTGACTATTACCGATCTCGTTAAGGAATATCCGACCGGCCTTCGGGCCCTGCACGGCGTCAGCCTGACCGTCGACAAGCCTCAGGTTGTCGCCATCATCGGACCATCGGGGGCCGGCAAGTCCACGTTGATTCGTTGCGTCAACCGCCTGGTGGAACCCACCTCCGGGTCCATCGCGCTTGATGGCGTGGATATCACCAAGCTGGGCCGGGGTGCGTTGCGCAAGGCGCGCCGGCGCATGGGCATGATTTTCCAGGAATACAATCTGGTGGAACGCCTGACGGTGATGGAGAACCTGCTGTCGGGCCGGCTGGGCTATGTCGGGTTTTGGCGCAGTTTCCGCCGCAAATATCCTGCCGCGGACGTTCAGGCCGCATATGCGTTGCTGGACCGGGTTGGCCTGAAGGGCTATGAAAACACCCGCGCCGATTCTATTTCCGGCGGCCAGCGGCAGCGCGTCGGGATTGGCCGGGCATTGATGCAGCAGCCCGATCTGCTGCTGGTTGACGAACCCACCGCCAGCCTGGATCCCAAGACCTCGCGGCAGATCATGCGCATCATCGTTGAATTGGCGCATGAACGGGGCACGCCAACCCTATTGAATATTCATGACGTGCCGCTGGCGCAAAACTATGCGGATCGGGTCATAGGTCTGGCAGCCGGCAGAATTGTCTTCGATGGCGGTCCCGATGAACTTAACGAGACCGTTTTGACAGAGATTTACGGTGAGGAAGATTGGAGCACGACGGTCGGCGGCGGCGATGACGATGGCGACGATGACCGCCCCGGCGGCAGCGATGACCTGGAAAAGGCGGCCGCCGCGGGATGAGCTCGCAAACGGCAACGGTCTATCCGACAACTTGGAAACGGCCCAGCCTGATCGCCAATCCCTTGGCCCAGCGCGCGGTTGTTGCCGCTGTGGTGTTGTATATCCTCTGGGCCGTCGGCTCGCTGGAGGTTGATTGGCAGCGTGTGATCCAGGGTTTTGACCGGGCGGGAAAGCTGTTCGGCCGCATGTTTCCGCCCGATTTTAGTCGCTGGGAACTGCTGTTGAAGGGTATTGGCGAAAGCCTGCAGATGGCCTTCGCCGCCAGTTTCTTCGGCATGGCTCTGGCCATTCCTGTTGGCCTGTGCGCGGCCCGCAATCTGGCACCCCGGCCGGTCTATTTGCTGGCCCGGGGCATCATCGTCATTACCCGAACCTTTCATGAAGTCATCATCGCGATCATTTTCGTCAAGATCTTCGGCTTTGGACCCCTGGCGGGAGTGCTGACCCTGATCGTGGCCTCCCTTAGTTTCATCGCGAAAATGTTGGCCGAGGATATCGAGAATATGACCTCCGGCCCCATGGAGGCGGTAAGGGCGACCGGCGCCAGCTTTCCAAAATTTCTGATCTATGCCATCACGCCCCATATCCTGCCGCGTTATCTGGGCGTTTCCATCTACCGCCTGGATGCCAATATCCGCCATTCCACCGTGGTCGGTATCGTCGGCGCGGGCGGCATTGGTCAGGTCCTGCAGGCCTCGTTCAACCGTTATGACTACGATTTCAGTCTGGCGATCCTGATCTCGATCGTGGCCCTGGTCTTCATCGGCGAATTTTTTAGTGCCTGGATCAGGGGCAAGCTGCGATGACCGTTGAGGAACATGCCAAGCGCTATCCCGAGGTTTGGCGCCGCTTCAGCCCACGGGTTACGTTGATCCGCTATGCCTGGTATCTGGGCACAATGTTCGTGGCGGCCTGGGCCGTGCATCAATTGGATATTCCCTGGTTCTATTTTCTTGATGCCCATGTGCAGGCGGGGGATCTGTTCGGTCGTATGTTCCCGCCCGATTGGGCCTTTTTCCAGGTCGTACTGGACCCGCTTGTGGAGACCATACATATCGCCACCCTGGGCACCATCGTCACCTTTGTGGTTGCTTTTCCCATCGCTTTCATTTCGGCCCGCAATACGACCTTCAACACCGCGACCTGGTTTATCGGCAGGTTCATCCTGGTAACCTCCCGCTCCGTAAACACCGTGGTTTGGGGTCTGTTGTTCATCGCCATTTTTGGCCCGGGGCCGGTGGCCGGGGTCTGGGCCATCGCCGCGCGCTCCATCGGTTTCATGGGCAAGCTGATCGCCGAGGCGATCGAGGAGATCGACGAGGGCACGGTCGAGGCGATTGAAGCCACCGGCGCCTCCCGCCTGCAGGTCCTCTGGATCGGCGTCCTGCCGCAGGTGCTCCCCGTCATCTGGGGCACCTCCGTCTACCGCTGGGATATCAACATCCGGGAATCCACCGTGCTGGGCTTTGTCGGCGCCGGCGGCATCGGCATCATGCTTTATTCATCCATCAACCAGTTCGCCTGGCGCGAAGTCGGCATCATGCTGATTTCCATCTTCGCCGTGGTGGTGGTAAGCGAACTGGTATCGGCGGCCATCCGCCAGCGGATCACCTGAATACAAAGCCAAAATTGGGACGTATTGCCCGGACGGTTGTAGCCTATGGCCGTTCGATCAGTTGATACATTATGCCGTGGCCGTCCTTGGGATGCACGAACACCTGGGTCCCGGCTTCAATGATCCGCGCTCCGTTGGCTTTCATCTCCGCCGTGGCTTCCGCCAGATTGTCCACCGCCAAGGCGACCAGATGCACACCCTCGCCGTACCGTTCCAGCGCATTGCCGATGGCCCCCCCTTCGCCCAGGGGCTCGGCGATCTCGATAAAGCGGCCCTCGTCACCCAGGGGCAGGATTGCCCGGGTCATGCCCAATTCGGGTATTTCATCGGGGCCCTTGCTGGCTTTCATGCCCAGTTTGTCTTCATAGTCCCTGAGGCTCTCTTCGATATCCTTAACCCGAACCACGATGTGATCGATCCATTTCGGCATTACTCTTCCTCCCTATCTTCAAGTGGTTTGCGAATGTTTTCCTGTCTTCGATGCCGGCTTACAGTTTGGCGCTGGGCCGGCTGGAGACGGCCTCGTACCAGCGATGGGCGTTAGCGGCATCATCGGGCAGGCCCATTTTTAGCCAACCGGCGAAATCGATCATGATCATCAGATCGATATCGGCCACGGAATAGTTGTCACCAGCCGCGAAGGGCTTGTCGCCGATCATGGCGTCGACGCGGCCCAAAAACAGTTTCACGCGCTCCTTGCCCCGTTCGGCCAGAGCCGGGATCTGTTCGAAATTGTCCGGTCCCGGTAGGGCGCGGCCCTTCATCGGCGGCGCGGAGTTACGCAAGGCTTCGGCCATGGCCAGCATGCCGCTGAATTCGATTTTCCAACGGGTATCGGCGATCTGACCCTTCTCCAGCGCCGTGGCACCCATCAGGGGCGGGTCTGGATACATATCTTCCAGATAGGCCCAGATGCCGGCTGTGGTCTGTAGAATATTGCCATCGTCCAGCACCAGCGCGGGCACGGTGCAATTGGGATTGATGGCGCGGTATGCCTCGCTCATCTGCTCGCCCTTGCGCATGTCGATATCGACGGTTTCGATATCCAGGCCTTTTTCAGCGATAAAGATGCGCACGCGTCGGGGTGAGGGGGCGGTCTTGCAATCGTAGAATTTCATGATCCACGGCTTCCTGTTCTTGAGGGAATGTCGTCGTTGCTGCCTCGATCCTAGACGAGATGCGCCGGCATTAACAAGCGTTGGCGCTTTTGATGCCGGTGGCCGGGGACAAATCCGCCATGCGTAACCAGGCTTCGTTCTCGGCCAGGCGTACCACTGGATCGTGGACAAGATTGGCCAACAGCCATTCGATATCCGCCCAGGTACCCCGTGGTCCGTCCAGGCGGCGCGCGGGGATCGGCCGGGCACCGCCGGGCTGCACCTGGGCAATGGCGAACTGGAAGGCATAGTTCGGCGTCAGGCCCATGCGCAGGTCGGAAAACACAACCTCGTCTCCCAGTTGTCCGGGCCGCTGATCCAGGCGGTAAAAGCCGCGGCTGAACCAAGCCAGCTTGTCCAGGCTGGGGTTGCCGCCAAGACAGGTCGCCAGCGGCAGGCCGCGGGGATGTTCATAGATGGATGTTTTCGCGCTGCCGGCGAAAACCGGCAGATAAAGGTTCAGATAGCGTCCATCCTGCAGGGCGATGACGCGCCAGAGATAGCTGTTAAAGGGCGTGGGGATGGCAAGCAGCCTCTCCGCCGCGATGCCGGCCCGTCCCAACATCGCCTGCGCCCGCTGGGCCACGATCTGCTGCGCCGCCATGCTCCAGCCCAGATAGGCCGTGGACAGGGTCAGGGCCACCGTCACCACCCAACCCATGCGGCGTGACCATTGGGGCAGACACAGGGCCCAGATCATGGCCACCAGCAGGGGCAGCGTATATAGGGCATCGATGATGAAGATCGAGCCGACGGCATATGGCTCCCCCGACAGCGGCCACAACAGCTTGGTGCCATAGATCGTCATGGCATCCAGCAGGGCATGGGTGGTCAGGCATAGAAAAACCGCCAGATAGGCGAGAGGGCGCTGCCAGCGCAGGGCCGCGATAAAGCGGACCATGGCCTCGCCCAACAGCGGCGTTAGGGCGGTTTGCACCAGCAGGGAATGGCTCCAACCGCGATGCCCGACAAAGGCATCCACCGGATCATCGAAGCGGATCAGAACATCCAGGTCCGGCAATGTCCCCAGCAGACCGCCCGCGATGGCGGCGCGGCGGGGGCCGAGACGGCGGCCCAGAACGGCGACGCCGACGCCGGCGCCCAGCACGATCTGGGTCAGCGTATCCATTTAGCGGGATTCAACATTCGTTGAAATTCCACGCCACCCGCTCCCCCTCCCAAAACGTTCATGGGCTGCCCAATGAGTATGATCCCGTGGGCGGCCGGGAGGGGGAGCGGGAGGTCTAGCCGGCATTGAAAATGCTCTAACGTTCCACGTTGGCACCGCGCAGGGGCACGCCGAATTCGTCGTGGCAGATCTGCGCCAGAAGGGTGACGCCCTCGCGGATTTGCTCATGGGTCGGGTTGCCGAAACACAGGCGGAAACGGCGCCGGCCGCTGGCCGGATCGGCCGACCATTCGGAACCTGGATTGATGACCACGCCCTGGGCCGCGGCTGCTACCGCCAGTTTGTCAGTATCGACCTCTTCGGGCATGGTGACCCAGATGAAAATGCCGCCCTTGGGGGCAACGACTTCCGCCGTGGTGCCGAATTGCTCTTCCAAGACCGAGAGCATCAGATCGCATTTCGTTTTCAGGGTACCGCGCAGTTCCGCCACGTGGTCGGCGAATTGCGTCGTGCAGAATTCCGCCAGGGCCATCTGCTCCAGCGCGCCGCAGCCGCCGTCCGTCTTCAGCGGTATTAGCTGGCTGAGCACGGGCCAGTCGGCGACCACATAGCCGATACGCAAGGCGGGTGCGATGGACTTCGAAAAGGTGGCGCAATAGATCACCTGGCCGGCATCGTCCATGGAGCGAATGGAGGGCGGCCGGGTGCCGTTCCAGGTCAGATCCGAATAGCAGTCGTCTTCAAAGATCGGCACCCCGTATTGCCGCGCCAGATCCAGCATCTGCTGGCGCCGATCCACGCTCATGATGGTGCCGGACGGGTTTTGCACCGTCGGAATGGTGTAGATATATTTGGCCTGCTTGCCCTTGCTCTTCAGATCCCCCAGGATCCGGTCCAGGTGATCCATGTCCATGCCGTCTTCGTCGACGCCCACCAGGACGTAGGTGACCCCCAGATAGCGCAGCCTGCTCAGGGAGGAGGCATAGCAGACCTCTTCCACGATCACCGTATCGCCCTCGCTCAAGAAGGCATTGTTGACCAGATCAATCGCCTGGTTGGACCCGGTGGTGATCAACATGTCGTCCGGGTTCGTGGGCATGCCGGCGTTGGCTTCCAGCAGATCGGCAATGGCCTCGCGCAGGGGGCGGTAGCCCTGGGGCCCGCTGTTCATGCCATAGGTCGCCAATTGCTGGCCGTCGCGCTGCATGACTTTGGCCAAGGCATCCATGAGTGGCTGCACCGGAACCGAGGCGGCATCGTTGTTGCCGCCGATAAAGCTGTATTTGGGAAAACCGCCCCAACGGGCGGCGGCGGGTGCGGGCAAACCGGTGCGGAAAAGGGTGCTGTAATCAAAACTCATGGCTTTGGACTTTCTGGCTGGGGCCTCTGTTCCCGGCGGGCTGGATGCGCTGGGTTTTTGAATTTCATCTCATTAATGCTATTCTTAACAAAGGGAATCAACAAATCTAAGCCAGGGGACAAAAAAAGTGGCAGGAATTCTAACAAATTTGCGCAACACGGTGATCGCGGGCGTCGCCCTGACGGTCATCATGATCATTATTCTCATGGGCTGGCACGCGGGTGCTTTCGGCTTCGACATGGCCTGGGCGACCTTCTTTTTCCGCTGGCTGCATGTGCTCAGCGGTGTGATGTGGATCGGCATTCTGTGGTATTTCAACTTCGTACAGATCCCGACCATGCCCGCCATCCCGGACGAGCAGAAGCCGGCGATCGGCCAACATATCGCGCCCTGCGCCCTGTTCTGGTTCCGTTGGGGTGCCATGAGCACCATCGTCACCGGCCTGATCCTGGCCTGGATGAGCGGCTATCTGGTTGACGCCATCGCCCTCGGCCTGACCGACGGCGTGCCGAAACACACCGCCATCGGCATTGGCATGTGGCTGGGCACGATCATGTGGTTCAACGTCTGGTTCATTATCTGGCCGAACCAGAAGAAGGCCCTGGGCATTGTCGATGCGGATGCGGACACCAAGGCGGCCTCGGCCCGGACGGCGATGCTGTTCAGCCGCACCAACACCTTGCTGTCGATCCCCATGCTCTATGCCATGGTTTCGGCCCAGAACATCTACTAAGACGCGGCTACGACCTAGCACTGACAACGTAGCGGGGCCCGGACCGAAAGGTCCGGGCCTTGTTGCGTTGGTACACGGTCGCTCAGGCGGGGTCACAGGCGGGGTCAGGTCTTATATTTTGTATTTGCCGGAAAATTTCTCCCAGCCAGGCCGCCTAAGAAATACAAAATACAAGACCTGACCCCTAAGCCCCTGCGACGGCGGCTCGGCGCCCCTGCGCCGCACCCGCGTAGCCGTGCGCCTTGGCGCACAAGCGTGAGCGAAAAGAGGCCGCGGCCTACTCGAGCGTGCCGGCGTGTTCTCGTTGCACCAGGTCCCAGTCGATCTGATAGCCCAGGCCCGGCTCGGTCGGGGCATGGACGTAGCCATCCACATACTGAATATCCTCCACCAGGCCGAATTCGTTGGCGCCGGTGCAGGGGAAGTACTCGAAGAATTCACAGTTCGGCACCGCCATGGTGACATGCAGGTTGGCCACGTTGTTCAGGGAATTGCCGCCGTGGTGGACCTCGCATTTCATGTTGAAGCCTTCCGCCAGGTGGCACAGGCGCATCATCGGCGTGATGCCCCCCGTCACAGCCACGTCGCCGCGCAGGATGTCCGTGGCGTTCTGGGTGATCCACTGGGCCATGCCGTAAAAGCGGCCCGGCGCGTATTCCGTCGACATGATGGGGATGTCCAGCTTCTGCTTCAGCTTGACGTAGTTGTAGATATCCTCCTCCACCAGAGGGTCTTCGTACCAGTAGAAATCCAGCTCCTCGATGGCCCGGCCCAGACGCATGGCGTCTTCGTACTGATAGGCCCACATGGCATCCATCATCAGCTCCATGCCGTCCCCGACGCCCTCCCGCACGGCCTGGGAGATCTCGATATCCGCCTTGACGTTACCGTGGGGGTGCAGCTTATGGGCCGTCCAGCCCATCTCCTTGAAGCGCAGCGCTTCCTCGACATATTCCTCCGCGGTCTCGTGGTAGGCGGTGGAGGAATAGACCGGCACGCTTTCCTTGCAGGTGCCCAGCAGGCGATGGATCGGCTGCTTGGCGATCTTGCCGTTGATGTCCCACAGGCAGATATCGATGGCGCCGATCACGTTGGTGGAGACGGAGCGGTTCATCTTCCACATCTCCCACCAGATGGTGCCGATATCCTGGGGGTTGCGGCCCATGATCATGGGCTTGATGAACTCGATCAGCCCCGGCGCATAATGCTGCGCCCCCATGCGGGAGGAACCGAGAAAGGCATTGCCGCTGATCCCCTCGTCGGTCTCCACCGTGACGATGCCCAGTTGTTGGGTCTGGCCGAACACGGTGCCGACACCGGTCTTCCAGCCCGCCGATTTCCAATTGCAGATATCGATCTTGACGTTGCTGATTTTCATGCCTGTCTCCTCCCAATCCGTGCCCGGCCACCCGAAATCCGGGCCCAGTTTCGTCGAATAGTGGCGGATATTCCGGATTTGATCAAATCGAGGTGGGCGTAGGGCATGGGCCACAAGCGATCTTTCACACCTTGCAGGTTAGGGCGGCCCTCGCGGCGCGAAAGAACGAGGCATTCCTGGACGGGCGACATTGCCTTTGAGAATGGAGTAAGGTTTGAGCGGCCTGTAGCGCGTCCAAAAAAAACTGTCACCGTAACCTTCATAACCCGCCCAGACCGACCCAAATACTTCGACGCA
>JASLLM010000049.1 GCA_030747035.1 Alphaproteobacteria bacterium
ATTCGGTGCGGCCGTGGCCGCGCATGTCCCAGCGGATCAGGCGGTAACGCTCGGCGAACACCTCGACCTGGCCGTCCCACATGCCGGTGGAGGCGCCGAAACCGTGGGAGAGCAGGATCGGCATGCCGTCCCCGCTGTCCTCGTAAAAAATGCGGACATTGTCACGATCCAGATACGGCATGGGCAAAATCCTTTCCGGCTTCAAGGGGTCTTGTCGTTGTCTTGCACGAAGGCCGCACTCAACCTTACAAGTTCGTTGCGGCGCTTTTCATCTTTCAGCAGATCGGCGGACAACACCACATAATTTCGCTTCACATGCCCCTGCTCGAAATACTTCAGGGGCGCGCCGACGCCTTCGGCCATGAGGCCTTGGCAGGTGTCATCCGCCAGTTTCGCGGCCAGACCAAACTTGCCGTCGGTCAGGAAGATTTTACCGTCGGCATAGGCCGCGACCGCGCCAAAGACCGATTTGTAGCTGATCTCGTATTCCGCCGATATGCCGCAGTCGGCAACAATGCGCTCAAGCTGCTGTCGAAAGCCGGTCATTGCAGAATGCGGTTGAGGCCGGCCAGCACCCGGTAGCAGGTCTCCACCGTGGGGACGGCGAGGTCCATTTCCGCCGCCTGCTGGACGACGTAGCCAAAGGTTTCCTCGACCTCAAACTGCTTGCCTTTGTCCACGTCCTGCAGCATGGACTGGCGGAAATCGGGCGCGATCGTGCTCTGCGCCTGGCCGCGCTTTAAAAGCAATTCGACCACATCATCCTCGCCCTTGGAGGTGACCACGTCGAGATTGAAGGGCGAGCCGGTCCGCAAGGGAATGCCCAGATGTTGGGGTAGTTGCGCGGTTTCCCGCATGATGCGGGCAACGATGCGGGCCGTATCCGGATCGGCGAGGAATTTCCAGGTTTCCTGGCGGCTCAGCACCGCCAGTCCCGAGAGGCCCAGCCAGCCGACGAATTTCGACCATTCCTCGGTCAGGATCGCCTCGGATGTACCGGCCTTCAGCCCGGCCGCCGTCAGAGCCGCGACGATCTCCTCCACCCGTGTGCTGCTGCCGCCCCGTGGTTCGCCGAGGAGGATCGGGCTGTTCATCATGAAATTGGCGGCACCGTTGGCTTCGATGGCGCCGCCCAGCATGCCGACGGCGCCTAACACCGCATCCTCGCCGAAGGCGCCCGCCAGTTGGGCGTTCTTCATCACGCCGTTCTGGATGGAAAAGGCACTGCCCAGCTTCATATGGCGCACGCTCTCGATGGCGGCGGCGGTGTCATAGGTCTTGGTGGCCAGGATCAGCACGTCCGCCGTCGCTAATCTGGCGGGTTGCTCGACGATTTCCATGTCGACCGTGAAATCTTCCAGGCCGGTGATCCTGACGCCTTCAGTGGCCAGCAGTTTGGCTCTTTCTCCGCGCGCGATCAGGGCCACGTCCTCGCCGGACCGGGCCAGATAGGCGGCGATCACCATACCCAGGGCGCCGGCGCCCAAAACGACAATTCTCATGCTGTTGTCCAGTCTCGTGATCGGCGCCCGTTAAATAGGAGGATGGGCGCGGATGACATCTTCGTTCAGTTCCGTGCCCCAGCCGGGACCCTTGGGCAGTTTCAGATAGCCATCCTCGATCTCCGGAACGTACGTGACGATTTCGTCCTTCCAGGGCACATCGTCCACGTCGATTTCCATGATTCTGAAATTCGGCACGGCGGCGCACATGTGGGCCGACATGATCGATGACAGATGGCCATAGAAATTATGCGGCGCCACGTTGATCTCATAGGCCTCGGCCATGGCCGCGATCTTCATGGAATGGAAGATGCCGTTCCAGGGCAGATCGATGATCGCCACGTCCATTGCGTGGTTCTCGAAGAACGGTCGGAATTCCCGCAGGCGGAACAGGCTTTCGCAGGATGCGATGGGGGTCTGCACTGAATTGCGGATGTGGCGCAGGGCCTCCGGATCATAGAGATCAATTTCGAACCAGGTTAGGCCCAGATCATCCAGGGCCCGGGTAATTTGCAGATAACCCTCGGTCTTGCAGTTGAAGTTGATATCAAGATGAATGCCCATGTCGGGGCCGGCGCCCTGGCGCAGGGCCTCCAGTTGCGCCCGCAGATCATCAATGATCCGCTTTTCCACATTCAGTTCCGGGCTGCCCGCGCCGCGGCCAAAGCCGGGCATGTGCAGGGGCGGTGTCTCGCCAAAACGGAAGATATTGGTCTTCAGGCCCGTATAGCCGCTTTCCCGCACCCGCGCGCCCAGGGCAACCACATCGTCGAGGGATTTGAGCTGCGGCTGCCCAATGGCCTCGGCCGCCGCCGGGTTCATCAGATAAGTGCCGCAATGGGACCAATACAGTTTCATCCGATCCCGCACCGCGCCGCCCAACAGGTCATAGACGGGGACGCCCAGGGCCTTGCCCTTGACGTCCATCATGGCGTTTTCGATGGCCGCCATGGCCTGTTGATTGATGCCGCCCGGCGCCTGCCGGGTCATGGCGTATAGCTGCTGCGAAATGGCTTCGTGATTGCAGGGGTTCTGGCCGACCTGGGTTTCCACCAAGGCCTCGATCACACCCGAGAGACCCTTGGAGCCATAGCTTTCGTTGTATTCCGCGATGCCGGTAACGCCGTCATCGGTTTGCAGTTTCAGAAAAGAGAAATTTCGCCAGCCCGCACCGCAGTGCAGGATTTCACAGCCGGTGATTTTCATATGCTCGAACCTAATGGTTGCTGGATCAATATTGCCTTTCGGTACCTTAGCAACAGTTGGGGACAATGTGCGCTTGTATTTGTTTTGCCGGCCATTTCGCGATACCGTCACGGCACAATAATGAGGCTTTGGGGATGGAGGCGAAAAATGTCGCGACCCTGGGAGAAATATTACGGCGAGACGGCCCGGAACTTCGATGCTGATGCCATGGAGCACGGCACCCTGGCCGAACTGATCAATCATGCCGGCGCGGAATTTGCCAACCGGCCGGCGATGACCACAGTGCTGCCGAACGGCGCGGCGGCGTCGCTGAATTACGCCGAATGGCTGGAGCATGCCAAGGATTTCGCGGCCTATCTGCGCGAAACCGCCGGTCTGCAGCGGGGCGAGACCGTGGCCATGATGACGCCCAATTGCATAGATTTCACCATCGCCGCCGCCGGGGCCTTTTTGGCCGGTGCCGTTTGCACTAATATCAACCCCCTCTATACCGCGCCGGAGATGGAGCATCAGCTCAAGGACAGCAACGCCAAGGTGCTGATCATCATCGATATGTTCGGCGACAAGGTGGACGAGGTTGTCGGCAATACGGACGTGCGCACGGTGGTGAAGATTTCCTTGCTGGATTTCTTCCCCGCCATGAAAAAGCTGATCATCGGCATCGTGCTGAAGCATGTAAAAAAGGCCATTCCCAATATGGCCCATGCCCATATTGATTTCGCCGATACGCTTGCCGCGGGCGCCCGGGCGCGCAATGGCGGCGATATCGCGGCCTATACCGAGGGTCAGAAAGGCGCGGATACGGCTCTGTTCCAATATACTTCCGGTACCACCGGGCGCAGCAAGGGCGCGGAATTGAGCCACACGGGCATTCTCGCCAATGCCGCACAGGCCGGCTGCCTGGCCGAGGAGATTCAGAATCCCGACGGCGACACCACCCTGGTGATCCTGCCGCTGTACCACATTACGGCCTTTGCCCTGATTTTCGTGCTCGGCATCGGCAGCGGCGACCATATGGTGCTGGTACCATCGCCGCGCCCGCCTTCGAACCTGAAAACGGCGTTCGAAAACTTTACCGTCACCCGCTTTACCGGCATCAATACCCTGTTCGCCGTGCTGTTGGAGGAAGACTGGTTCAGCCGCGATCTGGTCAAGGATGTGGTTTTTTGCGGCTCGGGCGGTGCGGCGCAGCAGACCGGCGTGGCCCAGCGCTGGGCCGATGCCACGGGCGTGGAAATCTATCAGGGCTATGGCATGACCGAATGCTGCGGCGTGATGAGCCTTAATCCATTGGGTGAGAACCGCCTCGGCTCGGTCGGCATACCGGTACCTGGTCTGGATGTGCGCATTGTCAATGACGAGGGCGTAGATCAGCCCATCGGCTCGCCGGGCGAGCTATGGTTCAAGGGGCCGACCATCATGAAGGGCTATTTCGGCCGGCCCGATGCCACGGCGGAGGCGCTGACCGATGGCTGGCTGCATTCCGGCGACATCGCGGTGATGGACGAGGATGGCTTCCTGGAAATCGTCGACCGCAAGAAGGACATGATCCTGGTTTCGGGCTTCAACGTCTCGCCGAACGAGATCGAGGATGTGATTACCACCCTTGATGGCGTGGTTGAGGTTGGCGTGGTCGGCATTCCGGATGAAAAGTCCTCCGAAGTGCCCATGGCCTTTATCGTTACCAATAACGCCTCGTTGACGGAAGAAGCCGTGATCGCCCACTGTCACGAGGCGCTGACGAATTATAAAGTTCCGAAACGGATCAAATTTATCGACGATATACCCAAATCACCGGTCGGCAAGGTGTTGCGCAGGGAACTGCGGGACATGGTCGTTTAGGACGGGGAAAGTCGTGACTGACTGAAGTCCGGCGGCATCGGGGTTGGACCCGATGGACAAAGGGGTATGAGCGGGAACAGTAAACTAGGTGTGTCGCTGGTTGGAATAGTTCTGGCGGCAGCGATTTTCGCGTTTGATCTGGCGATGCCCCTGGGCGTCGCCGGCGGCGTGCCATATGTGGCACTGGTATTCGTCGGCCTGTGGATGCCGACGGAGCGCTATATTTACCTGTTGGCGATCGCCGCGACGATACTCACCGCCGCGGGCTATTTCTTCTCACCCTCCGGCGGCCTGACATGGATTGTTCTGACCAACCGCGGGCTGGCAATTTTTGTCATATGGGCGACGGCAATTCTGATCGCGCAACGCAAGCGGGCGCAGGATGTCCTCGTGGTGGCGAACGAGGAACTTGAAGCGCGCGTGCAACAGCGTACCCAAGATCTGGCGGCAAGTGAAAAGCGCTTTCGGGACTTTGCCTCGACCGCGTCTGATTGGTATTGGGAGATCGATGCGGAACGCCGCTATACCTACATGTCCGCGGCGGTCAGCGAGCTCGGCCGGACGCCGGATCTATATGACGGGGCGAATTTCGACGACGTTGTTGATCAGTTCTACAACCGCGCCGATTGGGCGCCTTTCTATGAAGCCTTCGAAGAGCGGAAGCCTATTCAAAACTTTCTTTCCCATCGGACCGAGGGCGAGGAGGAACGCTGGATCCTGTCCAATGGCGTTCCGTTCTTTGCCGACGACGGCAGTTTCCTGGGCTTTCGCGCCACCAGTCTCAACATTACCGACCGCAAGCTGGCCGATGATGAATTGCGCGCCAGCGAGGACCGGTATCGGGCGCTTTCCGATCTGACCAGCGAGGGTGTGGCGATCGTTCACGATGGTGCCATCGCGGAAACCAACCAGGCTTTTGCTGATATGTATGGCTATTCCGTACCGGAACTGGTGGGAAAAGCGGTCCTGGATCTTATTGCCCCGGAGTATCGCGAGGAAGTGACCGATCGGCTGGCAAGGAACCAGCATGATTCTTACGAAATCGTCAACCTTCGCAAGGACGGCAGCCGGTTTCCCGTGGACCTCAGGGGCGCGCCGATCTTCTACCAAGGGCAGCGCATGCGGGTCGTCCGCATGCATGACCTGACCGAGACGCATCAGGCGGCTGCGGCGATCCGTGAAAGCGAGGAGCGGCTGCGCCATGCGCAAAAGATAGAAACCGTGGGGCAGCTCACGGGCGGCATCGCACACGATTTCAACAACATTCTGGCCGCGATTATCGGCAATCTTGATTTGGTCGAGATCGACAAAATTGAGGCGGAGTTTGACAGGGAAAATATCTCCACCGCCCTGAGGGTTGCGCTCAGAGGGGCGGAATTGACCCATCGCCTGCTGGCATTCTCCCGGCAACAGGCGCTTGATACGAAGAAAGTTCAAATCAACGACATCGTGCCGCAGTTTGTCCAACTGGCCGAGCGTACCATTGGTTCTGATATTGCCGTCGAGACGAAGCTGGCGGCCGATCTGTGGCCGGCCCTGGTGGATGCCGGTCAGTTCGAGAACGCTCTTCTGAACCTCGCCGTCAATGCCCGCGATGCCATGCCGGACGGCGGACGGTTGATGATTGAGACCGCCAATCAGGTTTTGGACGATGATGATACGGCCCTGTACGAGGATCTGGCGCCCGGCGATTATGTGATGATCGCGGTCAGTGACAGCGGCATGGGCATGCCGCCGGATGTCCTGGAGAAGGTCTTTGAGCCATTTTACACCACCAAGGATGTGGGCAAGGGCAGTGGCCTGGGTTTGAGCATGGTCTTCGGATTTGCCCGGCAATCAGGTGGCCAGGCATCCATTGCCAGCGCCGAGTGGGAGGGCACAACCGTCAGAATTTACTTGCCAAGGGCGGAGGACGTCGCGGACACGGAAACCGTCACCGAGGCGCCGGAGCGCGACAGGGTCAAGGGCAGTGAAACGATCCTGGTGGTTGAGGATGACAAGGATCTGCTGGCGTTCCTGGTAAAGGTGCTGAAACGGCACGGGTATACGGTCCTGGAAGCAGCGAATGGGCCGGCCGCATTGGACAGAATGGCCGCCGCCGATAGGATTGACCTGCTGTTGACTGATGTGGTCCTGCCGCACGAGATGAACGGGAGGGATATTGCCATCGCGTTCCGCGAACAATATCCGGCGTCCGCGGTGCTGTACTCATCTGGCTACGCGCGGGATGTCCTCGATAACCGCGGCCAGCTCGACGAAGGCGTGGAGTTGATAGACAAACCGTTCCGGCCCCGTGAACTGGCCCAGCGGGTGCGCGAGGTGCTGGACCGCCACGAATGATGGCCATGAGCATCGGCTATCTAGGTGAATAGCAGAATTTTTCGCGCGGCGAAATTGAACAGAAAACTGATGCACGCGGACACCAACTTGGCCGGCAGCAGGGACCAGACCAGCACCTCCATGCAGGTCCACAGTGCGGCCTCATTGACGCCAAGTCCGAGCACGCCGATCAAAACGAAAATCAGATATTCCAGGGGCTTATTGCTTAACCGGTGTTTTTCGAACACCCAATGGGTGGATATCAGATAGGCAACGATGCTGCCCGAGACGAATGAAAGAACATTCGCCGCCAAATAGTGGATTGCGAAGGCCTGCGTCAGCAACATCAATAGGGCGATGTCGACCAGCAATGCGAATACGCTGGCGACGAAATATCGGACCAGCTCAATTCGTCCAGGCTTGGCCCATGTTCGTGTTGCCGCCATTTTTAGCATCGGTCGAAGTTACACTTTTGCGATAGCGGTTGCGAGTTACAAGCACAGCTTCACCAATCGCGCCAAACCCCCTAAAATGATGTTTCGTATTTTGGTTAGGGGACGGGGCGGCATGGATTACGATTTACGGATTGATGGCGGCACCATTGTTGATGGTAGCGGCAACGAAGGCTTTCGCG
Source organism: Alphaproteobacteria bacterium (assembly GCA_030747035.1). GTDB lineage: Bacteria > Pseudomonadota > Alphaproteobacteria. The sequence goes on from JASLLM010000049.1 coordinate 7,504, forward strand.
GTGATCTCGGCATCAAGAATGGCCGCGTCACGGCTCTGGGCGCGGTCAAGGGAGAGGCGGGGCGCACCATTGATGCGGGCGGCTTGATTGTCTGTCCCGGTTTTGTCGATATTCATACCCACTACGATGCCCAGATACTTTGGGATCAAATGCCGACGATCTCGCCCTGGCATGGGGTCACCACCGCCGTCATGGGCAACTGCGGCTTTGGCGTCGCGCCCATGCGCCCGGGTGACCGCAAGGACATCATGAAGACCCTGGAAAAGGTCGAAGGCATGAGCTACGAGGCGCTGGAGGCCGGCTTGGGCCTGGACTGGCCGTTCGAAAGCTTCCCCGAGTATCTCAATACGGTCGAAGGCGGCGGCACCGCCATCAACATGGCCGCCTTTATCGGCCATACCCCCCTGCGCATCTATGTCATGGGCGATGACGCCATGGAGCGGGAGGCGACGGCGCGGGAGGTCGCGGCCATGGCCGCCATCGTGCGCGACGCCATGGCGGCCGGTGCCATCGGCTTTTCCACCTCCCGGGCCGTAACCCATAACGCCTTTGACGGCCGGCCCATCCCCAGCCGCCTGGCGGCATTTTCCGAGATCGACGCCCTGGTCGGCGCCATGGCGGAGCCTGGCCGGGGCATCATGCAGTGCACCATAGACAAATCATTTTTCCATGACGAAATGAGCGAACTGGCTCGCCGCCACAAGGTGCCGGTGACCTGGACGGCGCTGTTGGCGGGCATGGCCGGGCCCGGCTCGCACAGAAAACACCTGGCGCGCACGGCCGAGGAACGGGCCGAGGGCCTGCATATCGTACCCCAAGTGGCCTGCCGCCCCATCATGTTCGATTTTGATTTCGGCGAGCCGTTTCCGTTCGAGATGCGCCCGTTGTTCAAGGAAACCATGCAGACCGACCGGAATGGCAAAAAGGCAATCTATGCGGACGATGCTTTTCGCCAGAATTTCCGCGCCGACACCGATCCATCGGCCAAGAACACCCTGGCCGGCTGGGCCCAGCGGGCCGTGATCTCCATGGCGCCCATGGACCGGTCCCTGGAGGAGCGCTCCCTGGCCGAGGTGGCGGCGGAGCAGGGCAGGGATCCCCTGGATTTGGCCCTGGATATGTCCATCGACAGCGATTTCGGTGCCCGTTTCCGCATTCCTCTGGTCAATCATGACCAGACGGAGGTGCGGGAGCTGTTGGACGATGAGAACACCATCGTGGCGCTCTCGGATGCGGGCGCCCATGCCAGCCAGCTCTGTGATGCCTGCTATTCCACCCATCTTTTGGGGCATTGGAGCCGCGACGAGGGTGCCATGCCGTTGGAGAAAGCGGTGCATATGCTGACGCAAAAACCGGCGGAATTGATGGGTATTACCGATCGCGGCCTGCTCGCCCGGGGCCGGCCGGCGGATGTGGTGCTGTTTGATCCCGAATCCGTGGGTGCGACCGGCCTGCAACGGGTTTACGACCAGCCCGCCGGGCAGGACCGCCTGGTGGCCCAGGCCAAGGGTATTCAAGCAGTGATCGTCAACGGCACGGTCATTCGCGAGGACAATGCGGACACGGTCAACCCAGCGGACGGCTTGCCCGGCCAGATGCTGCGCGGCGGAAAGGCAGCATAGACAGATGAATTCACAAACCATCGCGGTGATCGCGCCGGGCGATATGGGCGGCGGCGTTGGCCAGGCCTTGAAAAATGCCGGTCACGACGTGGTGACCTGCCTGGCCGGGCGCAGCGCGGAAAGCCGGGCCCGGGCCGAACGCAGCGGTTTCCGTGACCTGCCGGATCTGGATACGGTGGTGGGGGAGGCGGCCTTGGTCCTCTCCATCCTGCCGCCGGCCACGGCCATTGGCCTGGCCGGTGAGGTCGCGGCAGCCATGGTGCGGATGGGCAGTTTTCCCGCCTATATGGACTGTAACGCCATTTCGCCGGCCTCGACTGGCAAAATCGCCGAAATCATGGCCGGGGCGGGCGCGCCCTACATTGACTGCGGCATCGTTGGCGTGGCGCCTGGCAAGGGGCCCCAGCCGACGCGCTTTTACATCTCTGGCGCCGATTTGGCGCCGGCGGAGGCTTTGGCCGTGGACGGAATTTGGGTCAAGGAGTTGGGAGCGGATATCGGCCGCGCCTCGGCCCTGAAAATGCTCTACAGCGGCCTCAACAAGGGGCGGTTCTCGCTCTTCGCCACCATTACCACGGCGGCGGCATCCCTTGGCCTGATGGATGAATTGGGCGAGGAACTGGCCTTCAGCCAGGGCGATACCTGGAAATACCTGCAGACCGGGATTTCCCGTCTGCCGGCGGATTCTGAACGCTGGTGGCCCGAAATGGAGGAAATCACCGAAACAATGGAAGATGCCGGCGTCACCGGTGATTTCCATCGCGGCGCGGCCTGGATGCTGAAATTGATGGCGGCCACGCCCCTGGCGGCGGAAACCCGCGAAACCATTGACACCGACCGCACATTGGCGGAAACCGTGCGTGTTTTCGCCGCGCATCTGAATGGCCGGACGGATCAGTAACAGCGAGTTGGAATTTCATGACTTATCACGTTTATAGCGGCGACCGCACGGTGGCGATGGAGCGGGTGGCCCTGAACGGCGCCAAAATGGCCACGGGTCTGACCTCCCTCGGCGTTGGTGATGGCGACAGTTTCGCCACGGTGATGCGCAACGATATCGCCATGCTGGAAACCAAAATCGCGGGCAATCTGGTCGGGGCCTACGCGGTGCCGGTAAACTGGCATGCCACGGCGGAAGAAGCCGGCTATATCCTGACGGATTCAGGCGCCAAGGCGATCGTCGTGCATGCGGACCTGCTGCCCGGGATTGCCTCGCATCTGCCCGCTGGCGTGCCCGTCCTGGTCTGCGCCACGCCGCCCGAGATTGCCGCTGCCTATGGTATCCCGCCGGAAGCCTGCGAAGTGCCGCCGGGTGCTATGGATTACGAGGCCTGGCGCGATGGTTTCGCACCCCGGACCGAGGCGCCGCCGCTGGAACGGGGCAGCATGATCTATACCTCCGGCACCACAGGTCACCCAAAGGGCGTGCGCCGGGACCCCACGACACCCGAACGCCAGGCCCGGCTGGCTGAGCTGGCCATGCGCTCCTTCGGTATCGGCACGGGCGGCATCTGCGCCATGACGGGGCCGATGTACCATTCCGCGCCCGGCGCCTATGCCAGCATTGCCATGGCCCTGGGCAATGATATCCACCTGTTGCCCCGTTTTGACCCGGAAGGCTTGTTGCAGGCCATCGACAGGCACAAACTCAGCCATATGCATGTGGTGCCGACCATGTTCATGCGCATGCTGCGCCTGCCCGACGAGGTCAAGGCGAAATACGACCTCTCCTCCCTGGTGCACGTGATCCATGGCGCCGCCCCCTGTCCGCCCGAGGCCAAGGCCAGGATGATCGAATGGTGGGGCCCGGTGATCTACGAATACTACGGCTCCACCGAGGCCGGCATCGTCAGTGTTGCCTCCAGCGCCGATGCCCTGGCCAAGCCCGGCACCGTGGGCCGGCCCCAGGAAGACACCCTGGTGCGGATCTACGACGATGACGGCAATGTGCTGGAAACGGGGGAAAGCGGCGAGATTTACATGACCATGCCGCACCTTTCCAACTTCACCTATCACAACAAGGATGACAAACGGACCGAGATCGAGCGTGACGGCATGGTCACCAACGGCGATGTCGGTTATTTGGACGAGGATGGCTACCTGTTCCTGAATGACCGTAAGCGCGACATGATCATTTCGGGCGGCGTCAATATCTATCCCGCCGAGATCGAGGCCGCCCTGCACCATATGCCCGGCGTTCACGATTGCGCCGTTTTCGGTATTCCCCACGATGAATTCGGTGAAAGTATCGCGGCCGCCATTGAACCTTTATCGGGCGCCGATTTAACGGCGGCAGGTGTGCGGGAATTTCTGACCCTGCACATTTCGGCTTACAAGATCCCCCGCGAGGTGACATTTCATGACGCCTTGCCCCGGGAGGACACGGGAAAAATATTCAAACGTAAATTACGCCAGCCCTATTGGGAACGCGCCGGCCGGCAAATCTGAGTCCCTTCGCGCGTTCACTCTTCCTTCGGCGGCTCAGCTTGCCTTTTTCGCATCTCGCAGGACTTGCCGCGTAATTGGGTCCGGTTCGGCGAGCAGCCGTTCGTTGTTCCGCCGCACCACGTCCGCCTGGTCCTTCAAGGCCTCGTCCAAGGATCGCAAAGGCCGTCGCAGGTACGGACTGCAGGGACGCTCCATTTTGATCTTATCCATGATTTATCCACAGGCTTATTCACAAGGTGTGAATCAAATCTGTAAGAAATAGGTTAACAATGTGTTAACGCCGTGGAGAGTTGATAACAATGGTTACCGGCCGTTCCGGCAGGTTTCATGGCTCCAATCGAATCCCAAATAAAACAATACGTTAAGTTCGGAAATTCGCTAGCTCGTGATGATAGAATCATGATTATCGCAAATTCATCGTTCTGGTGCGCGCGGCGGCGCGATGGTAGCCTGGCCCGCGGATCCGCAAGAGAGGCGAATCGCTTTCAATGATAGCCGGTGAGCGGAGGGCCAGATTCGGAATTGAATCAATTGTCGCCAAAGACCTCCGCCGCTGGACGCCGCAGGTGGCGGACATTGCCCTGCCGCTTGGTCAGGCCGGCGGTATCAAAATATTCTAACACCTCGATCGCCACGTTGCGGCCGATGCCGGTATCATTCTTGAAGGTGGCGGCGGTAAAGCCCTCTTCCGGCGCCGCCGCACACAGTCTTTCCACCACTTCCGCCAACTCCCAGACGGCGCTGGGCGGGAAAAACCGGTTTGGCGCCACGGCCATCAGACGGCCCTGGCGGGCGCAGCGCTTCAGGAATGCTTCCAGACGCTTCGGATCCATCCTTAATTCTTCCGCCACCTCGCGTACCCGGGGCGGGCGGATGCCGCCTTCTTCCAGAATCAGGGCGACTTTTTTCCATAATTCCAGATCCGCATCCGAGGGCCGCGGCGCGTGATCAGGCAGGCGCAGGGAAATGCCATCGCGGATAATGCCCCGTTGATCGATCAGATGCGCGATTGCCGCCGCCAGCAGCACCGGCGCCGGCGCGGATGCCATGGCCGCGCGCAGGGCGTTGTCATTGGGGCCGACGGCTTCGGGCTGTTTCTTGTGCCAGGCCGCCAGGGTTTCCAGGATGTCTTGTCTAACCGCCTGCCAGCGCGCCAGGGAAAGCGCCAGATCACCGCCACTGGCGGCCAGTATGACCTGCCCCTCGATCTGACGCAGATTTTCGGACTCCGCTTCGGTCAGATTGCGGGTTTGGCGGAATTGTACCAAATTTACGCCATTGTTGGCGGCCGCGACCATTGCGGTCAGGGCCTCCGCCGGCACCTGCGCCTCCATGGCCCGCAGCATCGCCAGACGCTCCGGACGGGCCCGGCCACGGCGCGGCGGGAAGGGGTCGATGACGCCGCCGCCCGCCAGGGTGCGCTGGGCGGACTGGTCACGCAGGATGAAGCGGTCACCGAACAGGGCCCCGATGGGCGCGTCCAGAACCAATTGTGCCAGCCCTTCCTCGCCCGGCATGATGCGGCGTTCGCCCAATACGGCGATACGCCCCGTGACATCGGCGGCGGCAAGATGCAGATGCACCGGCGTCCAATGGGCCAGGGGCCGGCTTTCAGCCTCCAGGACCCGCACCCGGGCATCAAATTTCCGCACCGGTGCGTAAACCGCCTCCGCCTCCAGCCAGTCGCCCCGGCTGACCAGCGATTGATGCAGATCAGCACCGGCGATATTGATGGCGCAACGCTGTCCGGCCCGGCCAACGGTGGCCTCGCGGTCCAGGGCACGCAGGCCGCGCACCCGGACTTCTATCGGTTCGCCCGTGTCCTGGGCCGCCAAGAGCAGGCGGTCGCCCACCGCAACCTGGCCGGAAAACACCGCGCCGGTGACGATCAGGCCGGCGCCGGGTACCGTGAAGGCGCGATCGACAGAAAGGCGAAAATGGCCCTTCACCGCGCGATCAGCGTGGCTTCTGGCCGCGTCTTCCAGGTGCTGGCGCAGCTCGTCCATGCCGGTGCCGACTTCGCCCGAGACCGGAAACATCGGCGCGCCGGCCAGGGCGGTCGGCGCCAAAAGCGCGGCGACCTCCGTCTCGACTTCGCCGACCCGGTCCGGATCGACCCGGTCGATCTTGGTAATGGCAACCGCGCCATGTTGGATGCCCAACAGGCCGAGAATTGCCAGATGTTCCTCCGTCTGCGGCATCACGCCGTCATCGGCGGCAACCACCAGCAAGGCGAAATCGATGGTTGCGACACCGGCCAGCATATTCTTAACAAAGCGCTCATGCCCCGGCACATCCACATAGCCCAGGGTCACGTCCGCCCCGTCCGTGCCGGCAATATCCTGATAGGCAAAGCCGATATCGATGGTCAGGCCGCGTTTTTTCTCTTCCGGCAGGCGGTCCGTATCAACCCCGGTCAGGGCCCGCACCAGGGTGGTCTTGCCATGATCCACATGGCCCGCGGTTGCAATGATCATACTCTATCCAGCCCGCAAATCCGCCAATTGCGCCAACCAGGCCTGTTCACCCTCGCCGGCTTCAAGGCAGCGCAGGTCAAAATGCAGGGCATCGTCCGTGATCCGGCCCAGAACGGGGATGGGCAGGGCGCGAAATGCCGCCGCCAGCCGCTTCAGGGCGGCGCCTGTTTTCTTAGCCGCGGTGTTCGGGCGCAGGGACAGCGCCACGCTGTGCAGGATTTCCACCGGCAGGGAACCGCTGCCGATCTGCCCGGTGCATGGCGCGATTTCAACTATCGTTCCATCGCCCAGGCTTTGCCGCAGGGCCGGTGCAATGCGTTCGGCCATGGCCTGGATATCCCCGATTGGCCGGGTCAGCAGCCGCAGGGTCGGCAGTCTGGCGGTGAGTTTTTCCGGTTGCGCATAGAGGCGCAAGGTTGCCGCCAGGGCCGCCATGGTCACCTTGTCGACCCGCAGGGCCCGTTTCATGGGGTTTTTCTTGATTTTGGCGATCAGATCGGCGCGCCCGGCGATCAACCCGGCCTGCGGCCCGCCCAGCAGCTTGTCACCGGAAAAACTGACCAGATCGGCGCCTTTTTCCAGGGTTTCCCTGACCGTTGTTTCGTGTGGCAGGCCCAGGGCCGCCATATCGATCAACGAACCGCTGCCCAGATCGACCATATAGGGCAGACCATTTTCACGGGCCAGGGCGGCAAGATCCCCGTCGCTAACCTCCGCCGTGAAACCCTGGACCACGTAGTTGGAGGTATGAACCTTCATCACAATGCCGGTGCGTGGTGTCAGGGCATCGGCGAAGTCGTGCAAATGGGTGCGGTTGGTCGTGCCGACCTCGACCAGGCGGCAGCCGGCCCGGCGCATGATTTCCGGTATCCGGAAGGCGCCGCCGATTTCGATCAATTCACCACGGGAAACCGGCACCTCGCGCCGGTTCGCCAGGGTATTCAGCATCAACAAAACGGCGGCCGCGTTGTTGTTGACCACGGTAGCCGCCTCCGCACCGGTCAGACGGCACAGCCAATCCTCCACATGATCGTCCCGGTCGCCGCGCCGGCCCTTGGCCAGATCAAACTCCACATTCGCCGCGCCCCGGGCCACCTTTGCCATGGCCTCGATCGCCTCTTCCGCCAGGGGCGCCCGGCCCAGATTGGTATGCAAAATGGTGCCGGTCAGATTGAAGACCGGCCGCAGGGACATTTGCAGGGTCGCGCCAACCCGGGCCTCCACCCGTTCCGCCAGGCCATCCAGGCTAACGTCATCAGCGGCGGCGCCCGAATTGTTCAGATTCTGCCGCAATTGCCCCAGTTCGGCGCGCGCTTCCTCCAGCACCAGCTGGCGGCCGCCGCGGGCCTGCAATTGTTCCAGGGCGGGCGTGCGCAACAGTCGGTCCAGCGATGGAATATCGCCGTGGCCGGGTTGCCTTGCCTGATCGGTTGCCTTGTTTCGCCTGCCCATGGGAGCCGTGCGCCGTTTTCTGCCCAAATCGAGGCAATGAAGCTAGGCTCAGATGGCGCGCCGGTCAACGGCGGTCGGTAATTTATTAGGGAACGATTGGTTCAGGCGGCGATTTTATGGGAATAGGCGCCATAGATGAAGTCGACGTCACCTTTGTTGGCCTTTACCGGCATCATGACACAGCGAAACAGCACTTTGTGGTCGGCGTCGTCAAGATAGCTGCCTTCGATGGGAACCGGGCAGCCTTCCTTCAGGGAGCGCTGGCAGCCCTCGGCGAAGCGGTCGCACAATTGTACCGGCAGGCAGTCTTCCAAGGTTTCGCCAAGGCGCTCCATTTCCCAATCCGATTGCAGGGTATCGCCGCAGGCGATGAAGACGGCATGGTACATGTACAGATCGCTACGGATCAGGAAACGGTCGTGCCAATCCGTCGCCGTATCACCGATCCCCAGGCTGCTCAGGGTTGGTGCCGCTTCCTGGCCGCGCGCATCGCGCCAGTTGACACCCGCGCGCGCCGTGGAGCGCCGTTCGTTGCTTTCCTGTTTCGCCTCGCCGCGATATGCGATCTCGGACTCGGAACCAGATGTAGTTTCAACAATTTGCAACGACATAGTGGTCATACTCCAGTTCTACACGCAGGCGGCCCTCGGTCTCTTGCGATGCAGGAAGCATGCCAAGTTGACCTGGATTCCACGGCAATTAGGTATTGTCTGGAGCGCCACGTGGTCGGACCCATAAATCAGCCGAAAATAGCCAATGCCCGAAAATGTAATGACGCGCCGCAAGAAACTGCGGTTTATTGTTAATTTTGTGACAACCGTATTTCGGCGGGCGCAATCGGCCTAGCCGGCAATTATTCCCTAGCTGTCGGGCAAATTCGGCTGGGGACTTTCCGTCCTCCCCCGCCGCTATGAAATTCTTGCCTATTCCGACGCGCCGGCGGCCGGTTTCTTAACGAAGCGGCCGCGCATACTCTCGGGCAGCCCGCCCGGATCTACGGGAATGCCGTGCACCTGCACATTGTGGCTGTGACATAGCTGGTGCAGAGCAAAAACCTGGGACATGACGTTGGGCCGGCCCATGGCGTCCTGGGTCTGGTTGACGGCTTCCTTGGTCAGTTTCAGCGCGAAAAGAGGCTTTTGCGCGATCCGTTCCGCCATTGCCAGGGCGGTCGCCAGCAATTCGTCGCGCGGCACCACCTGGTTCACCATGCCGAGTTGCCTGGCTTCCTCCGCACCCAGCCAATCGGCGGTAAACAGCAATTCCTTGGCCTTGCGCGGGCCCACTTCCCAGGGATGGGCGAAAAATTCGACGCCGCAAACGCCCATTTCCACCACCGGATCGCGGAATTCCGCGTCGGTGGAGGCGATGATGATATCGCAGGCCCAGGCCAGCATCAGACCGCCGGCGATGCATTTGCCCTGAACGGCGGCGATGGTGGGCTTGGGCACATTGCGCCAGCGCTCGGTCATGCCGAGATAGATCTCGTTTTCCCTGGCAAATCGGCCCTCCGCGCCGGGCGGGTCAAAACTGCCCCAGGTGTTGACCTGGGGGAAATCGGCCCAGGTCTTGCCGCTATCGCCGGAAAGGTCATGACCGGCGCAGAAATGCGGGTCGGCACCGGCCAGGATGATCACCTTTACCTCGCCGTCCGCCGCCGCCTGTTCAAAGGCGTCGTTCAGATCGTAGGTCATCTGCAAATCCTGGGCGTTGCGCGCCTGCGGCCTGTTCAGGGTAATCTGCGCCACGCCGGGCCGGGGAAGGGTATAGGTGATGGTTTCGTAGCTGGGTAATTTGGACATGCTTTCAATCGCCGTCTGGGGTTTGCGGATCAATCGTGGGGTCGATAACGGCCAGCAGCGCCGGCCAATAGGCATCCGCCAGGACGCCTTTCGTCGCGGCTTCCTGCAAGACCTCGTTGGTGGTCCTCGCACCCTTGATCTCAACGCCGGTTTCTTCCGCTAGATCAATGGCATAACCCATATCTTTCAGCATATAATTGACCGAAAACGCGCGCAGGGGAAAGACCCCCGGCAGCATCGCCTTGACGCCATGATTGCGCAGTACGAAGCTATCGGCGGAGCCCTTGGCCAGGGTATCGAGCAACAGGGCGTCATCCAGGCCGGCGCGGCGCCCGATGGTCAGGGCCTCGGCCACAGCGTTGACGGTCTCGGCGACGATCATGTTGTTGAGGATTTTCACCACCTGGCCGCTGCCCACATCGCCACAGAGGCTGATATCGTTGGCATAGCAGGCGATCAGCGGCTCTATCCGGGCGAAAACCGCCTTGGAGGCGCCGACCATCACCGCCAGGGTGCCGTCGCGGGCCGCCTGGCGGGTCCGCGCGATGGGCGCATCGGCGTAATCGATGCCTTTGTCCTGAAATTGCCGCGCCAGATCCTTGGTCAGGGCGACCGGCGCGGTGGTGGTATCGACGATCGTCTGCCCGGATGTCATATGCGGCAGCAGGCCGCCACAGACCTGTTCCAATTGCACGCCGCTGGGCATGGAAATAAAGATGGTGCCGCAGTTTTTGGCGATTTCCTCAAGGCTCTCGGTTGCCTGCAATTCGGCCTTGCGGGCCCGTTCCAATGGCGCGGGGTCGATATCGCAGGCAATCACGGTCTGGCCGGATTTCTTGCGCAGATTATGGCACATGGGCTCGCCCATCACGCCCAGGCCGATGTAACCGATATGGTTGGGGCTCATGGCATCATCCTTTCGCGGCGTTGGTACCGGCGATGCGGCCGAATACCGAACCTGACATCAGGCCGCTGCCGCCGGGATAGTTGAAATAAAACAGACCGCCGACCATTTCGCCGGCGGCGTAGAGGCCCGGAATGCCATTGCCGTCGGTATCGATGACGTTGGCGTCGGTGTCGATGCGGACGCCGCCAAAGGTGAAGGTGATGCCGCAGGTGACGCCAAAAGCCATATAGGGCGGTTCGTCCAAGCTATTGGCCCAATTGGTCTTATCCACCGCCAGGCCCTTGGTGCAGCGGCCGTCCTTGACCGTGGGATTGAACTCGATATCGGTCTGTACGGCGGCGTTGTATTCCTCGACCGTGCGCAGGAACTGTGCAGCGTCCACACCCTCCATCTGCGCCACCAGGCCTTCCAGGGTGTCCGATTGCGCCTTGGTAACCTCGCGGATGCGGTATTCATCGCGCAACAGGTGCACGGTTTTCTGATCGAATACCTGATAGGCGAACTGACGCGGCTGGTTGAGGATTTCCCGGCCGTATTTGGCATAGGTGTAGTTGCGGAAATCCGCGCCCTCATCGACGAAACGCCGACCCTCGGCGTTGATGATCAGTCCAAAAGGGTAGCTGTGTTTCTGAAACCCGTCGCCGACCGCCAGATCGCCGAATTCCGGGGCATTGCGGTCCCAGGCCACGGCATGGCAGCCCGACCAGTTGCCCCGTGGGCTGGCGCCCGCCGCCAGGGCCATCTGGATACCGTCGCCGGTATTGAAACGGGTGCCGCGCACCGGCGCCAGTTCCCAACCGGGCCCCAGATAGCGGGTGCGCATCTCGGCATTGGCCTCAAAGCCGCCACAGGCCAGAACCACCGCATTGGCGCTCAATTCAGCCGTTTTGCCGTCCTGGCGCTGGTTTACGCCATGGACGCCGTCGTCGTCCTTGATCAGCGACAGGGCGCGGGCGTTGTAACGGATTTCAATGCCCTCGCGGTTACAGACCTCCGTCAACCCCTCGACCAGGCCGGGGCCGCCGCCATAGGCTTCCACGGTCAGGCCGCCCCAAAACTTGAATCTGCCATCGATCTTGAAGGCCTGTTTGGCGAACAGCGGCATATAACGCATGCCCTTGCCCTGCAGCCATTTCAAGGTCGGAAAGGACTGCGTGACCAACAACTCGGTCAGGTCCGGGTCGGCCCGGTAATCGGTTACCGTGCCCATGTCGTCGAAGAATTTCTCTTCCGTATAGGAGCCGAAATCGCTGTTGCGTTCCTCGGGCGACAGATCCGGCATCAGATCCAGGATATCGTCATCGCCGTTATAAACCGTGCGGATGGCGCCGGCGGTGAAGGCGGTGTTGCCGCCGGCTTCCTCTTTGGGCGCCCGTTCCAGAACCACCACCGAGGCGCCTTTTTCACGGGCGGAAAGGGCGGCGCACAGGGCGGCATTGCCGCCGCCAACCACAATGACGTCATAATCGGGCATCTTCGATGTCTAACCTCTGATCTGATCCAACACGGTGTTACAAGCAGCTACATAAGTAGCCGCGGAATCGGATGGGGTCAAAAGCTCTACCGGCTGGTCCGGAATAATTTGAAATCCCCGGCCAGATCCTCCGGTAATGGCACCGTTGTAAGCCAGGGCGGCGGTTGCTCCGCTTCCAGGCGCATGAACAGGGTCGGGGCGCCATTATCAAGGCGATAATTGTCCGCCTCCGGATCGCCGGGGCAGATCAGCACCAGATCGATTTGCCGTTTCTTAATCAGGCTTTGCGCGACCGTGCCGTCGCGGCTGCGCAGGAAATTGATGGTATCGACGATGCCGGCGGTGTTGCGGTGGTAGGGCGTCGCGACCACGAAATGCGGCGTGTGGTAGAGCAATTCCGGCCCGGAATAGATGAAGTTCAGCAACGTATGCGGCCGATCGGCATAGTTTTCCGCCAAAAACCTGGACATTTCAGGCAATTCGCAGGGTGCGGCCCGCTTCGGGACGGGTAGGGCCTGGCGCAACAGGCCGCCGCCGATCAACGGTCCGGTGGCCAAAATGATGACCGCCGCCACCCGCACCGCCGCCCGCCCCATCCCCGGAGCGGCAAATCGCGCGAACAACGCCTGCAACAGCGCGATACAGGGCGGCAGGCACAGCGCCTGCGGATAACCCATCCAGCGTGCCTCGCGCAGGGCCAGGGCCGTTCCGGCCACCAGGAAAATCCCCAAAATTAGCCAATGAAGCCGGCTTTCGCCGCGGCGGCGGAAGATCAGCGCCAAAACCGCCGGCAGGGCCAGCAATACCAACCCCAGATGGGCGAGGAATTTCGGTCCGGTACGGCGCAAATCGTCGAATTTCAGGACCGGGCTGACCTCGGCGTTATTGCGGAACCAGACCTCGTAAACCAGCGGGTCCATGGCGGCCATGGGACCGCGATGGAAATCCGGCAGCCACAGGAGCATGATACCCAGGGTCAGGACGGTTGCGGCGGCGGCCAGGGCAAAACGGCGTATGGGCCCATTGGCCAGGCCGGGAAGGGTCCCTACAACCAGGACACAAAGGGTGAACAGCCCGAACAGGGCCAGATGCACCACGGACAGCCGGTCGTACTCCAGGGCCAGCAGGGCGCCGGGCGGCCGCTCCAATAGCAGAACAAAAAGTAAACCAAGGCTAAGGATGACCAAAAACCAGCATATCCGGCGCAGAAAGTCGCCGCCGTGGACGATCCAGGCGGCGGCCAACGCGGCCAGGATCAGCGCTGTGCCCAATGTGCCTTCGATACTTATCCACAGACCCGCGGTGGCGGCCATGGCGGCCCAGAAGGGCAGGTGCTTGGCACAGTCCGCCTGGGCAAGCCGGAGGGCAAAACCCATTTGCCAGATGAACAACAGGGTGTTCAGGCCATGATGATCGGGCCGCCCAACGGCGAATTGAAAACTGATGAAGAATTGCACCGCGAACAACAGGCCCAGCAGCATGATGCCGGCCTGATCGAACAGGGGCCGGCAGACCCAGAGCAAGACGACGATCGTCACCATATGCAAGGTTGGGCCGATCAAGGCGGCCCAAACGAACAGGGCCGTGTCAAAGCCCGCCAAGGGCGCGCCCAGGGCGCCGCCCAGCAGCAGCAAAAGGTCCAGGGGACGGGTCCAGTGCAGGGTCTCTCCGAAAGGCGCGTTGCTGCGTTCCGATATGGGATCGTACCAGGCGCCGCCGCTGCCTAGTTCCATGACGCGCAGCACCCGCATATAGGCATCGGGACCGATCAGACGGCCCTCCAGGACGAACCAGTCGGCCAGAATTTGCAGCATCACATGCGCCCCCGCCACCATCAGGGCGGGCATAAGTGCCAGAAGCAATAGGCGCCGCAGGCTCATAACCACACCTTGTACAGGCGCCATTGGCGCAAATGTGGCGGCAATTCCATGGGACGCAGCCAGATCGGCAATGTCGGCCGGGGATCGTAGATCCGGCTCTCCCGATCGGCGGGGCAGGTCAGCACCAGGTCGATCCGGCGACCGGTTGCAATGTCATAGGCGGTCTTGGGATCCTGGGCACCGAAAAAGGCGAGCGCGTCGCGGCCGCCCTGGGCGTTGCGAAAATACGGCGTGGCGATGACGTCATGCCGGCTGCGGTACAGGATCGCCGGTGCGACGGTCATATAGGAGAGAATACGCTGTGGCGTCCCGAACCGATCGGCCAAATGCTGGGCCATGGCGTCGGTTCGGCATTTAGTCTGTGTTTCCAGACCTTTAGGAAATTGCCTTGAAAGCAACAATAAAGCAAACGCGAAACCCAGAACCACCACTGTCCGGGCCAGGGCCGTTGAGAATGTAAGGATAAAGGATCTGTTTGAAGTCAATAGTTTAAGACATGAAACCAAAACCGCGGTGTAACCCGGAAGGGCTAGAAGTGAAACATAAGGTACCCAACGTAACTGCATTATTGCAAAAGGCAAATACAGAACCAGGCCGCCGGTTAGCAAAACCCAGGGCCAGCGGCCTATATCTTGTGCCGGCCATCGTATTTGCCATAGTCCATGGGGCAGTGCCAGCGCGGCCGGCCCCAAGTAAAGTATTAGCTTAGAAGGTGATCGTAAGGGTATGGTTTCGCCGGCATATTCGAATATTATCGCTTGAAATAATGGGTCCTGACCGGCCAGGGGACCATGAAAGAAGTTCGGAAACAGCCAGAATTGGCACAGCGGCACCGCAGCAAACGCCAACAGACCCAGCCAACGCAATGAAATGCGGGCGGCGGCCGCGAATGCAATCATAATTAAGATGAGAAATACCAGATAAACAATTGAAATCTGGTCATAAATCTCCATGAATATTTGCTCAAAGCGATGCTCGGCCAAGATACCCAGGGCGCTGACGCCGGCCATCGCCGCACTCAGCGCCAAGCCGCCCCGCGCCCAGGCCCGGCCCTGGCTCAACCAGCGCAATCCGAACAGGGTAAAGGCCATGAGGGCGGCCAGCAGACCCTCCACGCTGACCCAGAGGAGCAGGCCCAGGAATAGACCCGCCACGGCGGCCCAGACCTCCGGCATGCGCTTCATTGCCCGCACCAGGGCGCCCAGGGCGCAGACGAACAACAGCAGGATCAGGCCGTGATGGTCGGCCCGCCCCGGGGCGAATTGATGATCGAGAAACAACTGCAAAGGGAACAGCAGGCCCAGCCACACCAGTCCTTGAAATTTCTCGTCATGCTTGAATAGAGGACCGGCGGCCCAAAGTAGGGCCAACAGCGTTAATATATGCAGCAGGGGCGAAATCCAGACGCCGGCCTGATGCAGGCCGTCCCGCCAGCCCAGGGCGGGCGAGAGAACCGCGGCGCCGCTTAGCAACAGAACATCAAGGGGCCGGGTCCAATGCAGGCTGTGGCCATGGGGTGCGTTGGCGCGGGCGATACGGTCGTCATACCAGCCGCCGCCGTCGATCAGCTTGCCCACCCTGACCAGGCGCATGTAGCTGTCGCTGTCGTACAGTTCGCCCTGAAATACGGCGCCGTGCTGACGGCCGCTCATCCACCATTGAACCGTCAGCAGGGCCAGCAGAGAAACTATCAGGATGAATGCACGCTGCATCGATCTCGCATTAACGAAGCCTGAGGATTAGTTATTTCTCCTCATGATATTCGGCTTCGGTGTTTACGGACCAGATATTCGATTTGTCGGACTTGCCGGCGATGATGTTATCCACCGCAACCATGGCCGTCAGCATGGAATGATCCATGTTGTTGTAGCGGTGCATGCCGTTGCGGCCGAGCAGGAAAAGGTTCTCCAAACCATCGGTAAATTGGCGCACTTCATCGAATCGGTCATAGCTGCCGAAGTAGGCGGGATAGGTTTTCGGCACCCGGATCACCACCTGATCCAGCACCGCGTCCGGTTCAATGACGTTGATTTGGCGC